>CAZNBB010000022.1:0-40961 GCA_964571225.1 uncultured Gammaproteobacteria bacterium | reverse complement strand
CCAATCGTACCCACGTTTACATGCGGCTTCGTACGTTCAAACTTTCCCTTGGACATCTGGATGATCTCCCCAATTCAGTTGAGTCTGTGATTCAGAATCCGATATGCCGGGTTCGAAGCACCAGGTGAGACGACGCCACCCGGACCACACGCGACCTGGCGGCGAATACTCCGTCCGCCAGCCAAGAAAATGGAGCCCATAACCGGATTTGAACCGGTGACCTCTTCCTTACCAAGGAAGTGCTCTACCGACTGAGCTATATGGGCCGGACAACCAGTTTCGGCGGCCCGCAGATGCCGCCGGATATCACCAATAATTGGAGCGGGTGATGGGAATCGAACCCACATCATCAGCTTGGAAGGCTGAGGTTCTACCATTGAACTACACCCGCCAGGACTGAAAACCCGCCACAAGGCAAAAGGGGACGCCGGCCCGCCGCCGCGCCCCGATATGATCCGATCTGGTGGAGGGGGGAGGATTCGAACCTCCGAAGGCTGAGCCGTCAGATTTACAGTCTGATCCCTTTGGCCACTCGGGAACCCCTCCGCGAGCGTAAGCGGCGTATTTTGAGCCACAACTCCGCGGGTGTCAACACCCGTAACCTCCTTGTGTATCGTCATTTTTTCCTCGGCGGCCGGCGCCCGGTCAAGGCTTCGGGAAGGGAACGCAGCACGCTGGCGCACGTAGGGCATTTCCCCATGACCGCTGCGGCTGCCTCTGCTACGATGCTCCCCCGTCGCGGGTCCCCGCAGGCAGGCGGTTCAGCGGGCCTGGGGCCGCCGAACGAACCTCGGTAACCAGTTATTTTTTCACAGGTGCTATCACGATGAAAGTGACGATCTACGGCTCCGGCTACGTCGGCCTGGTCACCGGAGCCTGTCTTGCCCAAGCGGGCAACGACGTGCTCTGCGTCGACGTCGACCCGCGCAAGATCGAGATGCTGAACCGGGGAGAGGTCCCCATCTACGAGCCCGGCCTGGACGACATGGTGGAAGAGAACCGCCAGGCGGGCCGGTTGGCCTTCACCCTGGACCCCGCCGAGGGCGTGGCCCACGGGTTGTTCCAGTTCATCGCGGTAGGCACCCCGCCCGACGAGGACGGCTCCGCGGACCTGCAGCATGTGCTGGCGGTCGCCCGCAGCATAGGCGAACACATCAGCGATTACCGCATCGTGGTCAACAAGTCCACGGTGCCGGTGGGCACCGCCGACCGGGTCCGGGAGACCCTCCAGGAAGTGCTGGACGGACGCGGTCTGCAGCTCGAATTCGACGTGGTCTCCAACCCGGAATTCCTCAAGGAAGGCGCGGCCATCGACGATTTCATGCGCCCCGACCGCATCGTCGTGGGCACGGACAACCCACGCACCACGGAGCTGCTGCGCGCATTGTACGGCCCGTTCAACCGCAGCCATGACCGCCTGCTGGCCATGGACATCCGCTCGGCCGAGCTCACCAAGTACGCCGCCAACGCCATGCTCGCCACCAAGATCAGCTTCATGAATGAGCTGGCCAATGTAGCCGAGCGCCTGGGGGCGGATATCGAGCGCATTCGGGTGGGCATCGGGTCCGATCCGCGCATCGGCTACCAGTTCATCTATCCGGGTGCCGGCTACGGCGGCTCCTGTTTCCCGAAGGACGTGCGTGCCCTGGAACGCACCGCCTCCCAGTCCGGTTACACCCCCACCCTGCTGCGTGCCGTGGAGGCCGTCAACGACGCCCAGAAACATGTACTTTTCGAGAAGATCGCCGCCCATTTCGGCGGTGACCTCAAAGGCCGCACGGTGGCCCTGTGGGGGCTGGCGTTCAAACCCAACACCGACGATATGCGCGAAGCGTCCAGCCGGGTGCTCATGGAGTCCCTGTGGGCGGCAGGTGCCACCGTACGGGCCCACGACCCGGTCGCCATGGAGGAAGCCCGGCGACTGTACGGCGAGCGTGCCGACCTGGTGTTGTGCGAGACGCCGGAGGCAACCCTGGACGGCGCCGAGGTGCTGACGGTGATAACCGAATGGACCGTGTACCGAAGCCCGGACTTCGAACGCATACGCAGCGCATTGAAGGAGCCGGTCATCTTCGACGGGCGCAATCTCTACGACCCCGGCCTGCTGGCCTCCATGGGCTTCACCTATTACTCCATCGGCCGCCGTCCGGCCGGCGCGTGAGCGACGCGCCGGCGGACGCAAACCCGCCCGCTTTCTGGTATTGAAGCGCCGCCGTCGTCCCCTATACCTCCATACATAAGGCATCGTAACCGGCCGGGCGTGCTCCCGGCCGGGTGGAGGTAGCCATGAATCGCCGACTCTACTTCGTGGTCGACAGTGCCGCCGAAGCCGCCGCAGTGGTGCACGAATTGGAGCGGGCCGGCGTCGATCGCAACCACATCCACGCCCTGGCACGCGACCCGCAGGCTCTGCAAGGGCTCCCGACCGCCTCGCCGGAGCAGCAACGCGACCGCGCCCGCCGCGTCGAAAAGGTCCTGTGGAACGCCAATCTGACGCTGTTCGCGGCGGCCCTGATCGTCTTCGTCGCGGTACTGATCTCCCAGGGCGCCACCTGGTGGGCATTGGTCCCGGCCGCCGTGATGGCCGCCACCTTCGGCGCCGGACTGTCGTTCACCCATGTGCCCAACACCCATCTGGACGAGTTCCGCGAAGCCCTAACCCATGGCGAAGTGGTGGTCATGGCGGACGCCCCGCGCAACCGAGTGGCAAGCATCGAGAGCACCGTCCACCGCCGACAGCCGGAAGCCGCCGTCGGCGGCGTCGGATGGAGCACGGATATGCTGCGGGTTTGAGCGCGCTCAGGCGCGAAACACGACAGCTCTTAGTGGTCCATGCGGGTCAGAGGTGCCGGCTGAACTGGCTGTGGCGGGCACCTTCCAGCAGCGCCGCGAAATTCTCGGCGCTCAGATGCAACAGGCGCTCGTGGTCGCCGGCCTCGATGAACACATCCGGCTGCTCGGCCAGCGCCCCGTCCACAATCGCCTCCAGCCCGTAGGCGGATGCCGCAGGGGGAATTGCGCCGGTTTCGCAATCCTCGAACATCACATCGAGTTCCTGCTCGGTGGCAAGACCCAGGCTGCGGTTGAGTTGGCGATGAAGCTCGCCCAGATCCAGCCGATGGCTGGCCGGCAGTACCGCCAGCAGGTAGCCCTCTTCGTCCTCCAGCACGACCGTCTTGGCGAGCCGGTCACCGGGAATGTGTGCCCGCTGTGCGGTCTCCATACTCGATCGGCTATGGGAATGGTCGAGCACTTCGTAGGGGATGTCGTGCTCCTGAAGATACTCCGCCAAGCGCGCCGCGATTGCCATGTTGCACCCCCTTTCAGGCAGCCGCCGTGCTGCCCGCATAAAGTATAGTGCAGTCGCAACCCCGGGGCCGGTGTGCGGCGTCAGGTCCGGTCCGGTAAGGGCAGCGCCGGATCGACGATCCAGCCTTCCGACACGCCGGGAGCGCAAGGCGTCCCGAATTGGCCGCCTGTGCGCCGGTAGCCCCAAGCGGCCTGCAGGGCGCAAATCACGGCGTCGAGCCCATCGCCTTCGCCATCGCCGACCAGTTCCTCGACCCGCTCCGCGTTCGGTGCAGCAAGGCAGAGTCCGTAGTGCCGCAGGGCCGTATCGCCACACAGAGCCGCGAGCAGTGCGCGGCGCACATCGGCCTGTTCCGCCGCCTTCGCCCCACGGCCACCCTTGTAGGGGCGACGACCGATCAACGCCCGCGCGGCGAGGGCGGGATAGACTTCCACCACTTGCATGGCGGCTCGTGCCAGCGGCCGGCAGGGCCAGACGCTGACGCCGGACCGGCGCAGCCTGCCGGCCCCTTCGAAGAACATCAGCCCGACCGGTGGGCGGGTAATATTGAGGGGGCTGGCGGCACGCGCCAACCGATCGGTTTCCCGCTTGAGATCCTTGTGCCCGGCCGGTTGACCGGCTTTGAACGCGGCCACCGCCGAGCGGAAACCATGTCTCCCCAGGGCGGAAAAGCGTTCCACATAGCCCTGCCAGTCGAGCGGTGCGCCCATCGTGGAAACGAAGGACCGCGGCAGCCCGAAGGGGAAGTCCAGGCCGGCCAGACCCGGCCCGGCGCGGCCGAGAAAGGCCTCGAAATCGGCAAGCGCCGTCCAGCGTTCCAACGCGAGCAGGCGCAGCCGCGACCCTGTCAGCTCAGCCATCGCACAGGCAATGGGTTTGCGCGGACCGGGCGCGCTGGTGAAATCGATTCCGTAGATTCTGAGGGCTGTGGACACGAGCGGGGTGGCCGCTGGCAGGCCCGGGGGGAGTCCATCCTGGCGCGCCCCCCAGACAATCAGCCTTGTCGGCGCCCTCCACGGCGCACGGCTCCGGCGCCGAAACGCGCCTCGATGCTGTCCGCTACGGCATCCAGTCGACTGTGCTTTTCGCGCCCCCCGTCGCTGAACAGCTCACCCTGAGCCAATTCGCCCGTGAAGCCGCTAACGCCCATGCCCAGCAGACGAACCGGCGGATGGCGACGCGGCAACCGGGAAGTGAGCAGATCCGTCGCCGCCCGGTTCAGCTCGGTAGTGATGTCGGTGGCCGTCGGCAGGGTGCAGGCGCGGGTAACGGTGCGGAAATCGGCAAAGCGCACCTTGATCTGCACGGTGCGCGCCTTCAGACCGGAGCGGCGCAGACGCTGCGCCACCTGGCCTGTGAGTTCCAGCAGCCAGCCGCGCAGCACACCCGGGTCCTCGATATCCGTTGCGAATGTGGTTTCGTGGGAGATGGACTTGGCTTCATGCTCGGGCACCACCGGGCGTCGGTCGATACCGTGGGCAAGGTTCCACAGCTGCACCCCCATTTTGCCGAAATGGGTCTCCAGCAGCGCCGGAGGGTATCGGCGCAGCTGGCCGATGGTGGCAATCCCCAGACTGGCGAAGGCCTTGGATGCGACCTTGCCCACACCCCACAGCCGTCCCACCGGCAGCGGGTCCAGAAACGACTGTTCCTGCCCCGCCTCCACCACCACGAACCCATTCGGTTTGTCCAGGTCACTGGCGATCTTGGCGAGAAACTTGTTCGCAGCCACGCCCACGGAGGCCACCAGTCCCAATTCCGCGGCGATGTCCTCCTTGATGCGCCGACCGATGCCGGCCGCCGGACCGAACAGACGCTCGCTGGCAGCCACATCCAAAAACGCCTCATCCAGGGAAAGGGGCTCGACCAACGGAGTATAGCGCTGAAAGATCTCCCGGATCTGGCGGGATACGGCCGCGTAATGCGCCATCCGCACCGGCAGCACCACGGCCTTAGGGCAAAGCCGCCGGGCAGTGGCGGCCGGCATGGCGCTGTGCACGCCATAGCGCCGGGCCTCGTAATTGGCGGCGGCCACCACGCCGCGTCCCTCGGGTGTCCCCCCAACGATCACCGGTCTGCCGGCCAGCTCCGGGCGGTCGCGAACCTCCACCGACGCATAGAACGCGTCCATGTCCACGTGAATGATGGCAGGAGAGACGATGTCGACGGGGACATCGGCCGACGCTTTCATCTCAGCCGGCCCCCTGCACCTTCTGGCGAAGAATGTCCTGGTAGTACCGGATCCGGTTGACGTAGCGCACCGCTTCGTTGCCGCGCGCGTAACCGTGGGCCAGATGGCGGTAATACCGATGCTTGGCGAGCAGCGGCAACACCTTGGATATCCCCCTCCAGCTGGCTGGATCCTTTCGATGCAGTTGGGTCTCCAGTTTCAGGGCATCCAGAACATGGCCCAGGCCAAGATTGTAGGCCGCCAACGCCAGCCAGGTACGCAGCGGTTCGTGGATATCCTCCGGCAGGCGCTTGCGCAGCTGGACGAGGTAGCGGGCGCCGGCACGTATACTCTGTGCGGGATTGAGCCGGTTGCTGACGCCGAGCTGACTGGCGGTGCTGCGGGTGAGCATCATCATTCCCCGCACCCCCGTAGGGCTGCGGGCATGGGGGTTCCAATAGGACTCCTGGTAGGACTGGGCCGCCAACAGGGTCCAGTTGATGCCGGCCTTGTGGGCCGCCCGCTTGAACAGCGCCTCATAGCGGGGCAGCCGCTTGTGGATTCGCCGTGCATAGGTGACGGTGTCGACATAGTCGAAGATACGCACGTACCCGTAGTAGCGGGACTTGAGCGCCGCCAACCGGCCGGATTTCTTGAACTTGGCGAACCAACGATCCACTGCTGCCTGGAGCCCGGCGGCATTCTTGGGCAGCACCCATGCCAGCGGCTGCGGGGAGCCCAGGTCGAATGCGATGGTCAGTTCCGGATAGTAGCGCCGGTTGATGGCGACGATTTCCGAATCGGCCACCGTGCAATCGATCTGGCGCTTCCAGACATCTTCCAGCAGCTGTTCGGTATCCTCGTCCTTGCTCACCTTCCAGCTCAGCTTCGGGTAGCGGGTCCTGAGATTCCGGAGCCGTTCCACGTAACTGCTTTGTGCCGCCACCACCAGGTTCAGGCCCACCAGGTCGGCCACCGACTTGGGCTGCGGACCGCCCCGGCGGCACACCACCTGCTCATGGACCTGTTGGTAGGTAGGACCGAACCGGAACTTGCCTGCACGGCCGATGGTGCGGGTCAGCCCGGCTGCCGCCACGTCCCCCTGGCCATTCTTCAACGCCGACAGGATCTCCCCGATGCTGTCCATGACCTTGAAACGCACCTTCACGCCCAGGGACTTGGCGAAGGACACGGCCATGTCATGCTCCATGCCCGCCAGACGTCCATCGCTGCCCTCGTAGTAGGTGGTCGGGGCATTGCGGGTCAGGACCACCAACTCCCCGTGGTCCTTGATCTTCTGAAGCACCGGATCGGACGGCGGTGGATCGCCACCACAGCCGGTGGTCACCAGCATGGCCAGCGCCGCGCCCAGCATGCCCCATGTTCTACGACCCACCTGCCCCATGTCACCTACCGGCAATGCAAACGGCTTCCATTCTACCTAAGGCGCCAGTGGGATTGGACGGATTCGCCCACCCCCGGCGTAGACTCGGGCCAGATATCAGACATATCAACAACCTGCCGTACTATGACTGTCTTGACTCAAGGCGCTGTGTTGCCGTCGGCGGCATCGTCGGATGCCCCCGGCGCGAAATGTGACGGCCGCGAGAAGGACCCCGGGAAAGGTCCGAGAGGTTCGATTATCGCCGTTGCGGAGGGCGAGGCGAGGGCTGTACCGAGGCTCACTCAGTCCATGGGAGGACGCTGCTGCCCGCCGTGGCCTCCGGTGGCGATGCCGGCGGTCAACACCAGGCGCATGGCGGCCTCCAGGGACATGTCCAGGGGCTCGACGGAGGACCTGGGGACCATAACGGTATGCCCACCGATCTGGTAGCTCATGGGCAGGTACACGGCAATGCTGTCGGCTCCCCCGATGGCGGCAGGCAGGTCCGCCAGATCGCCGCGGGTCACGAAACCGATCATCTTCATATCGGTGTTTCCCATACGCACTGCCACCACCTGCCGGAAGCCGCGATCGCCGCCCTGGGCAACGAACCCGATGAAGTCGCGGATAGCGCCGTAGACGGTCTTCACCAACGGCATCCGATAGACCAGCCGCTCGGCCCACGAGAACACACTGCGCACCACCCAGGCCTGCATAAGCACGCCCACCAGGAAGACCAGTGCAATACCCACCGCAAGCCCCATGCCCGGCCAGTAGTAGCGAGCCGGCAGCACCAGCCGAATCGCGCCTCCCAGCAGAGCTTCGGCCGAAGCGGCGAACCAATACAGCAGATAGGCGGTGAGCACCACCGGCAGAATGGTGCCCAGTCCGGCGAGAAAACGTTTACCCAGATGTTTCATACTGTGGGTTCCCCGGGATAGTATGCGGGCGCCGACCTGGACCGGCGCCGTGCTGTCACGGCACCCGTCCGGCACCGACACGGCGTGGCGAGCACTGTAGCAGACGGCGGTTTGGACCGCATTTTCCCCGGCAGTGCCGAGCGCACCCACCGGAAGCAGGAACCTTACGTGGAATGGATCACCGACCCTCAGGCATGGGCGGCGCTGTTGACCCTGACAGCGCTGGAAATCGTGCTGGGCATCGACAACATCATCTTTCTGTCCATACTCACCAGCCGGCTGCCACGCCACCAGCGGCCCCGCGCCCGCACCCTAGGGCTGGCGGGCGCGATGCTCACCCGTCTGGCGCTGCTGGTGTCCCTGGCCTGGCTGGCGCGGCTGAGTGTTCCGCTGTTCTCGGTATTGGACCGGGCGGTATCGGTACGGGACCTGGTGCTCATCGGCGGCGGACTGTTTCTGCTCACCAAGAGCACCCTGGAAATCCATCAGTCCCTTGAGGGCGGTGAGGAACCGGCCGGACCGTCAGGCAGGGTGGCGTCCTTCACAGGCACCATCGTGCAGATCATGGTGCTGGACATCGTGTTCTCCCTGGACTCGGTGATCACCGCCATCGGCATGGCGCGGGATATTGCCGTCATGGCTACCGCTATCGTGATAGCGGTGCTGATCATGATGGGCTTCGCCGGTCCGGTGAGCCGCTTCATCGATCGCCATCCCACGGTGAAGATGCTGGCCCTGAGCTTCCTGCTGATGATCGGTATCGCACTGGTCGCCGAGGGTCTGGATTTCGTTATTCCCAAAGGTTACATCTATTTCGCCATGGCGTTCTCGGTGTTCGTGGAGATGTTGAACCTGCGCATGGGGCGCCGGGGCGCCACCCCGGTGCACCTGCGTCACGCCCGCCTGGAAAGCGCCGATCCCACCTCCGATGGGTCCGACGGCGCCTGACCCGTCTGCACGCCCACCGGTGCCACCGGCACGGCGTTGATCACATAGCGCAGGGGCCCGTCCGGCAGCAGGGCACGGAACGGATAGCAGGTCACCAGGGTCAGCAGCGGCTCGCGGGCATTGAGCACCAGCGCGGCATGGCGGGCGTCCATGACCCGCGGGGCCAGCGCCCGGAATTCGTGCCAGCGCCCGTCCGAACTCTGCACCCGGATCCGGTCGCCGGGTTTCACCCGCTCCAGAAATTCGAAATGGGTGTCGCGATGGCCGCTCAATACGCTCACCCCGGGTGCGCCGGGGGCGGCCGTGCCGTCCAGATGCCCCGGCCCGAAGGCCATGGTGCGTCCGCTGGCCCCGGCCAGCACGATCTCGTCGATCCCCAGGCGCGGCACCTGCAGACGCGCCACCGGCCAGGTGTCCGCCCAGGGCCAAGGCTTCACCCGCCGCTCGCCGGCCAGGGTACCGGCCCAGGCGCCGCGCAGCAGCCCCTGGGCCAGCCAGGCTTTGGCGTGGATGTAGCCGGCCTGACCGAACTGCCAACCGGCGGCGGCCAGCAGACCGGTGGCGCCCCAGCCCAGCAGTTGCCGGCGGGTCATGACCGCGCCCCTCGCAAGGCCAGGGCCGCCAGAGCCGGAACGGCAAGCAGCACTCCCAGCAGCATGTGCAGGGGTGCCGTGGTAGCCGTCTGGGGAAGCTTTCCGAACACCTTCCCATACTGCCAACCGGCCGGCAGATTCACCGGCACGGCCTGGCGCTTGAGGGCGCTGTCCGTCGGCCGCACTGGCATGGGGTCCACTGCCACCAGACTGGTGTAGCGGGTCACCAGCTGGTGCACGAGGCCCAGGCGCACCACCGCCTGGCGGATTATGTCGGGGTCGGCCCCCGTGTGCAGACGGTCCATCAGACCGGCAATCCTCCGCCGGGCCCATAGCGCGCCGATGGCGTCCCCCGGTCCCGGAGCGGGCAACGCCAGGCGGCGGTGCCAGGATTGTCCCCCGATGGTGCCCTGGACATCCACTACCCCGGCAAGCCGCGTCGCCCGGGCGGCGATCACCAGCGGTTCACCCATGTACAGATCCGGCACCGGATCGGGCGCAGCCTGCACGGCGGTCGGCCAATGCACCGTCACGTCGGTGAGCACGGGGTGCTGCAGCTTGGCAAACAGGGCGTCCATCTTGGCCTGCACCTCCTGAATGCGCCCGATATAGGTGAAGGTGCCCCGTCCGATGCGGGCCGCCCGGGTCATGAAGTGACTGTTGGGGGCGGAGCCGATGCCTACCGTGAACAACCGGCTGTGGCCGAGCCGGCGGTGAATGAGAGCGAACAGGCGATCCTCGTTGCCCACTGCACCGTCGGTGAGAAACACCACCTGACGCACCGCGCCGCCGTCGTCGTCCGCGCTCAGGGCGGCGGTGAGCGCCGGCGCCATCTCCGTGCCGCCGTTGGCGGTCAGGGACCGCACGTAGGCCTTGGCCTCGGCGACCCGCTCGGCGCTGGCGGACACCGGCTGGGCGAACAACCGGTGCGTCACGGAGTTGAACTGGATCACGTTGAAGCGATCGCGCGGACCGAGCTGATCGAGGGCGAGCGCCAGGGCGGCCTTGGCCTGCTCCAGAGAGGGGCCGGCCATGGACCCGGAGGTGTCGATGACCAACTCCAGGTCCCGGGATGCCCGCATCCGGTCCCCGAAACGGGCCGCCGGCGGCATCACCATCAGCAGGGCGTAGTCGCCGTCGGGGCCGGCGCCGGTCAGCACGGCGGCCTGCGGTGCATCGCCGAGGCGGGGCGTCCAGACCAGCTGGAAATCCCGGTCGGCCGGCACCGGCCCGGCGAGACTGACCTCCACATGGCCCGGCCGACTGCGGTCCAGACGGATGTCGTGGTAGGGACTCTCCACACTGGCCAGCGGGAAACCGGCCTGCAGGTCCACGTGCAGGTGCACGGGGTTGGCGTACCCGGCCGACGGCGGGCGTACCGGCGGCGTGATGCGCCCCGCGTCCGGCACCTGGTCGGTGGGGTTCGCCCATCCGGTCCCCTGCCCGGAGCCACCGACCGGCGCGCCTGGGATATAGCGCGGCGCCGCCACCATGGGAAAGCGGATACTGAACCGGCCGTCCCGGTAGTGCAGCACCTGGCGGTAACGTATGCGGATGCTGACCTGCTGACCGGGCCCGATGTTGGCCACCGAGGCCGTGAAGATATTGGACCTCTGCTGCTCCACCAACCCGGCCCGCTGGCCGGCACGGCGGGCGGCCGCATAGGTGCGCCGGGCCTGGGCACGCTCCTTGATGACTCCGTGCACCACGCGATCCCCGATGCGCATGCGCAGGCGGTCCACTGCCGCATTCTGGGGCAGCGGAAAAGTGTAGACCGCTTCCTGCCAATGGCGGGTGGGATTGCGGAAGCGCTGGGTGACGGTGACCTGGGCGACGATGCCTTTGATGACCATCTCCACGTCGGTGTCCAGCAATGGCGCCGACGCGCAGCAGTCCCCGCCCTGCAAATGCAGCCCGCCCCGCACGGGGCTGTCGTCCCCCAACGGCGCGGCGGCGGCCGCCCCCATCGCCAGCACCATGACGGCCAGCAAGACGGCGGCACCCACGCCTGCCAGGGCCGCCCAGCCGGTCGCCCGCAGCAGCCAGCCCCCGGCACCCGGACCCTCAGTCGGTACGGTCATGACGATCCTCCTGCGATGCGTCCTCCGCGGCGCACATGCCGCCGCCGGCGGTGAACCAGCGGTCCTCCGGCCCGGGCGGCAACGGCCAGCTCAACGCCTCCTCGGGATCCCAGCGCCACAGGGTGGGTCCCGGGTCGCGCACGGCGCTCATACCGGGTTGCCATCCAGGCTGAAGGTGATGCGCACGCGCCGGTCGAAGAACAGCGACTCGCTGTCGCTGCCCTTGGAGGCGGGGTCGCGCTCGCCGTAGGCGCTCTGGCGGATCCGCTCGGCGGGCACGCCGCTGCCCACCAGCAACTCCCGCACGGCGGCCACCCGCCGTTCGGAGAGGGCGAGGTTGTGGGCGTCGCTGCCGCGGGGATCGGCGTAACCGGCCAACTGGACCTGTAGCTGGGGAAACATCTTCAGCGCCCCTGCCAGACGTTCGAGCTGGCGGTGGAACTGGGGCTCCAGAGCCGCGCTGTCGGTGCGGAACGGCACCATGAGCGAGAAGCCGCGGGCCACGGCAGTGGCCGCAGCGGTATCGGACTGGCGTTCGATCACCTCGTGGCGGGTCACCGCCTGCAGGTCGCGCTTGGCCAACCGGCTGCGCAGGTCGGCAATGCTGCCGCGGGCGTCGCCCAGTGCCTGGGTGTCTTGATGATGGGTCTTTTCAAGCTGGCGATAGCGGGCAAACAGGCCGCCACCGATGGCGCCCAGAATGGCGCCGGGGGGACCGGCCACCAGGGCACCGAAGGCGGCACCGCCACCGAAGCCCAGGACTTCGCTGCGATGTCCGCCGCCGTCGGCGGCGAAAGCCGGCGGCGCGAGGGCGGCACCGGACAGGATGGCGGTGAGTACGACGGTGCGGACGTAGCGCTGCATGATCATTCCTCCTGTGACTGTGGCCACGGACCACAGCCCGTGGTTGGCGTACGGAAGGCATTACAGCGCCCCGCCCTGGCACGGCGATTACGACAATCTGGCAATGTGGCGATCAATTGTGGCAAAAAGATGGAACTGAACCGGGACCCGCCATGAGCCGCCGTATCGCCATCGTTGAAGACGAACCCGCCATCCGGGAGAACTACGCCGACGTGCTGCGCCGCCAGGGCTATACGGTGCAGGGCTACGCCACCCGCCCCGAGGCCCTGGCCGCCTTCCGCCAGCGCCTGCCGGACCTGGCGATCCTGGACATCGGCCTGGGGGCCGATCCCGAAGGGGGCTTCGACCTGTGCCGGGAACTGCGCGCCCTGTCGCCCACCGTGCCGATCATCTTTCTCACCGCCAGGGACCATGACCTGGACGTCATCTCCGGGCTGCGCCTGGGCGCCGACGACTACCTGACCAAGGACATCAGCCTGCCCCTGCTGAGCGCCCGGGTGGCCGCGCTGTTCCGGCGCACCGAGGCTCTCGGCTCCACCCCGACCGCGGAGGACCTGCTGCACGTGGGCGCGCTGCGCCTGGACGTACAGCGCCTGTCGGTACACTGGGATAAATGCCCGGTGGAGCTCACCGTCACCGAGTTCTGGATCGTGCATGCCCTGGCGCGCCACCCCGGCCATGTACGCTCCCGGGACCAGCTCATGGGCGACGCGGATACCGTGGTGGACAGCGCCACCATCACCTCCCACATCAAGCGTATCCGCCGCAAGCTGGCGGCGGCCGGCGCGGACCCCGGCTGCATCGAGACCGTCTACGGCATGGGCTATCGCTGGACGGCCACGTTGTGACCCGCCCGCGCCTGGGGCTGCGCACCAAGCTGCTGCTGGTCGCCCTCGCCCTGCTGGCCATCCCGTGGGTGGGGTACCGCTACGTGCGGGCCATGGAAGGCTTCCTGCGCCAGGGCCAGGAGGCCACCCTGATGGGCACCGCGCGGGCGGTGGCCACGGTGCTGGACGATCGGCCCAAGCTGATGGCGCCCCAGGTGGACCTGCTGGGCGCCCTGCGCGAGGACCGGGACCTGTATGCCTATCCCCTCCACAACCCCATCCAGCTGGACGGCTACGACGAGGACTGGTCCGAGTACCTGGGCCGGGCGATCACCTACGGCGCCGACCACCGCCTGTCGGGCACGGCGCCCGCCGGCGGCCCCGACGCCTTTTCGTTCCGGAACCTGGTAGGCATTCGCGGCAACTACCTGTATGCGCTGTTCCTGGTCAAGGACCCCCATATCGTGTACCGGGCGCCCAACAGTCTGCGCCTGGACCAGTCAGACCACCTGATCATCGCCCTGCAGGATCCCCAGGGCGCGTTCCATCGCTATCTGCTCACCACCCGCGCGCCGGGCTGGGTCAATGCCTACGCGGTGACCGACGCCGACCCGTCCGGCGCCGATGCCCAACCGGAGGTGCGCATCCAGGGCGAATGGCAGGAGGCCCCCGGGGGCTATACCATCGAGCTGCGCATGCCCCTTGCCATGGTGGGCAACAAGCTGGCTTTCGCCATCGCCGATGTGGACAACCCGGTCACCCGCAAAGTACGGGAAGTGATCGGCACCGCCGGCACCCGCCGGCTGGCGGACCTGGGCACGGTGATGACCCCGTCGCCGCGCATCCAGGCCATTCTGCACGGCCTGGGGCGGGCCAACGCCAGGCTGTGGGTGGTCAACCGCCAGGGCCGCGTGATGGCCCTGACCGGCAGCCTGCGCCCCCCGGACGACGAGACCCTGAGTGCGGACACGGGCGACGATCCGGGCCTGCTGTCCGGTCTGCAGCAGCTCATCTACAGCCTGATACTGCGCCAGCCCAGCGAGGACTTCGACGACACGCTGGCCGGTGCCTCGCGCCTGCAGGGCGCCGACGTGCGCGCCGCCCTGGCCGGCCGTCCGGCTATCCGCTGGCGCCATACGCCGGATGGCCGGGCCGCCATCCTGTCGGCGGCCTATCCCATCCACGACGGCGACGCCGTCGCCGGCGCGGTGGTGGCCGAACAGACCGGCAATGCCATCCTGACGGTACGCAACCGGGCCATGGAAAGCCTGTTCAACCTGACGCTGGTGGTGTTCGTCGCCGCCACCCTGGCCCTGCTGGCGTTCGCCTCCCGGCTGTCCACACGCATCCGCCGGCTGCGCAACGACACCGAGCAGGCCATCGGCAGCGACGGGCGGGTGCGCAGCACCGCCGTGTCCGGGCGCCGGGCCGGCGACGAGCTGGGCGATCTGGCCCGCGGCGTGGGCGGCATGCTGCAGCGGCTGGCCGAGTACACCCGCTACCTGGAAGGCATGTCCGGCAAGCTTTCCCACGAGCTGCGCACGCCTCTGGTGGTGGTGAAATCCTCCCTGGACAACCTGGAGCAGACCACCCTGCCGGAGGAGGCCCGTGTGTACACCACCCGGGCCCGGGACGGCCTGCAGCGACTGAACGCCATCCTGACCCGCCTCAGCGAAGCCACCCGCCTGGAGCAGGCCCTGCAACAGGCGGAACGGGAAAATTTCGATCTGGCCGCCCTGGTGAGCGGCTGCGTGGCGGGCTATCGCGACGCCTATCCGGGACGCCCCCTGGAAGCGCGGCTGCCCGACGGCGCCGTCACCATCGCCGGCGCGCCCGACCTGGTCGCCCAGTTGCTGGACAAGCTGGTGGCCAACGCCATGGACTTCAGCCCCGCGGAGCGACCGGTGGTGGTAAGTCTGGAAAGGGGAACCCGGGAAGTGGTCCTCGGCGTAGAGAACGAAGGACCGCCCCTGCCCGAGCAGATGAGCGGCCAGCTGTTCGAGTCCCTGGTATCGGTACGCAGCGGCGGCAACGGCGAGCCCCACCTGGGCCTGGGACTTTATATCGTGCGCCTGATCGCCCAGTTCCATGGCGGAGACGTGGCGGCCGCCAACCGGCAGGACGGGAATGGCGTGGTATTCCGGGTCCGTTTGCCGATGTCTTGAAGCCGCGGCCCCGGCGGGCACGAACGCCGCTGCGGAACTGAAACCTGATCTACCTCAGCAAATCTCGCGCCGGCAGACGGGATAATGTCAGTGATCCGTCAGGCGACAACGCCACGCCAATGCGAGCCGAACAATGACCAGAACCGTACGCCGTATCCTGGTGGTCGTCCTCATCGCGACCGCAGTGGGGGCCGGGGTGTGGTACTGGACCCGACCCAAGCCCGTTTCCATCCTGGTACAGACGGTGGAACGCGGTACGGTGGAATCCACCGTGGCCAATACCCGTGCCGGCACCGTGAAGGCCTGCCGACGGGCCAAGCTGTCGCCGGCCATAGGCGGGCAGATCGAGCAGTTGCCGGTCCACGAGGGCGATCGGGTCAAGGGCGGGCAGGTCCTGCTGGAGCTGTGGAACGACGACCTGGCCGCCCAGCTCAGCCTGGCCAAGAGCGAAGCCTCGGCGGCCCGCGCCCAGGCCGTTGAAGCCTGTACGGTCGCCGACGTGGCGGCCCGCAAGGCGCGCCGGCTGGAGAAGCTTCAACCTCGCGGGCTGGCGTCGGAGGAGGCGGTGGACGCCGCCCAGGGGGACGCCAAGGCCCGCCGCGCCGGCTGCCAGGCCGCCCAGGCCCAGGCCCAGGTGAGCGCCGCCCGCATCCAGGTAGCCCAGGCCAATCTCGACCGCACCATCCTCAAGGCGCCGTTCGCCGGCACCATCGCCCAGATCAACGGCGAGCTGGGGGAATTCGTCACCCCTTCGCCCATCGGCATCCCCACCCCGCCGGCGGTGGATGTCATCGACACCAGCTGCCTGTACGTGAGCGCCCCCATCGACGAAGTGGACGCGCCCCAGATCCGTCCGGGTATGCCTGCCCGTATCAGCCTGGACGCCTTTCCCAACCGCACCTTCCCCGGCCGGGTGCGCCGCATCGCCCCCTACGTGACCGACGTGGAGAAACAGGCCCGCACCGTAGACATCGAAGTGGATTTTTTGCACCCGGACGAGGAACAGCACCTGCTGCCGGGCTACAGCGCCGATGCGGAAGTGGTGCTGGCCACCCACAAGGATGTGCTGCGGGTACCCACCGAAGCGGTGCTGGAAGGCCATCGGGTGCTGGTGTTCGACCCGACCAGCAGGCGTATCGAGGCCCGCACCATCAAGCCCGGCCTTTCCAACTGGCAGTACACCGAGGTGGTGTCGGGGCTGAAAGCCGGTGAGGAAGTGGTGACGTCGGTGGACCGGGAGGGGGTCAAGGCGGGTGCCCACGGCAAGCCGGAAAAGCCGGCGTCCAACCCACACTCATGATCCGCCTCGAGCAGGTTCAGCGCGTCTTTCAGGTCGGTGACCAGGCCGTGCATGCCCTGGACGGCGTCGATCTGACCATCGAGCCCGGCGAGTACGTTTCCATCATGGGTCCCTCCGGGTCCGGCAAGTCCACCCTGCTGAACATCCTGGGGCTACTGGACCGCCCGGACGCCGGCCGCTATCTGCTGGAGGGACGGGACGTCACGGATCTCACCGATGCCGAGCAGGCCCGCGTGCGGCGCAACCAGATCGGCTTCGTGTTCCAGTTCTTCCACCTCATTCCCCGCATGACCGCCGCGGAGAACGTGGAACTGCCCCTGGTACTGGAAGGCGTGGAACCGGGCGAGCGCCGCCGGCGCGTAGACAAGGTGCTGGAGGCGGTGGGCCTGTCCGACCGGGCGCGGCATCGGCCCGATCAGCTCTCGGGCGGCCAGCGTCAGCGGGTGGCGATCGCCCGCGCCACCATCCTGGAGCCGACCCTGCTGCTCACCGACGAGCCCACCGGCAACCTGGACCGGGCCTCCGGCCTGGACATCATCGAGGTGCTGGAGGCTCTGCACGAGAACGGCATCACCCTGATCATCGTCACCCACGACCCGGAACTGGGCGGCCGCGCCCACCGCCGCCTGCATATGGTGGACGGGCGCATCGTGGGAGACGAGCGCGGCGGTGGTCACCATGAAGGCTGAGGACGCTCTGGCGTTCGCCTTCGGCGCGGTGCGCGGTTACCGCACCCGCAGTCTGCTCATGATGCTGGCCATGGCCATCGGCGTGGCGGCAGTGGTGCTGCTCACCGCCCTGGGGGACGGCGCCCGCCAGTATGTCACCGGCCAGTTCGCCTCCCTGGGCACCAACCTGCTCATCGTGCTGCCGGGACGCTCCGAAACCACCGGTGGCGGGCTGCCCATGGGCATGCCGGCCACCCCCCGGGACCTGACCCTGGACGACGCCCTGGCCCTGCAGCGCAGCCGCCTGGTGCGGCGGGTGGCACCCATCGTGGTGGGCTCGGCGGCGGTGTCCTGGGGCGGGCGGGAACGGGACGTGCCGATCATGGGCTCCACCGCCGAGCTGGAGCCGGTCCGTCATCTGACCCTGGCCCAGGGCCGGTTCCTGCCGACGGGCGATCCCCGGCGGGCCACGCCGGTGTGCGTACTGGGCACCAAGGTGCGCGACGAGCTGTTCGGCGCCCACCGGGCCCTGGGCGAATGGGTGCGCATCGGCGACCGGCGTTTCCGGGTGATCGGTATCCTGGCCTCCGAGGGCCGCTCCATCGGCGTGGACATGGAGGAATTGGTGGTGGTGCCGGTGGCCTCCGCCCAGATGCTGTTCAACGCCCCCAGCATGTTCCGCATTCTGGTGGAGGCCAACGGCCGGGAAGCCATCGGCCGCGCCAAGCAGTTCGTGGTACGCACCCTCAAAGCGCGCCACCAGGGCGAGGAGGACGTCACGGTGGTCACCCAGGACGCGGTGCTGGCCACCTTCGACAACATCTTCCGGGCCCTGACCCTGACGGTGGCCGGCATCGGCGGCATCAGCCTGGCGGTGGCCGGCATCCTGGTGATGAACGTCATGCTGGTGGCCGTCTCCCAGCGCACCGCCGAGATCGGTCTGCTGAAGGCCCTGGGAGCGCCGGCCCGCCAGATCCTGCTGCTGTTTCTCGCCGAGGCCGCCATGCTGTCCCTGCTGGGGGCACTGCTGGGGGTGCTGGTGGGCGAAGCCGGCAGCCTGCTGCTGTCCCACCTGTATCCGGTGCTGCCCGCCCGCGCGCCCCTGTGGGCGGTGGCGGCGGGGTTGGGCGTGGCGGTGGGCACCGGGCTGCTGTTCGGCGTGCTGCCGGCCCGGCGCGCCGCCCGTCTGGACCCCGTACAAGCGCTGGCACGCCACTGATGCTCACCCGCGACCTCATCCGGCTGACCACCCGCTCCATCAGCGCCCAGCGGGGCCGCAGCCTGCTCACCGGATCGGGCATCGCGGTGGGCATTGCCGCGGTGGTGCTGCTCACTTCCATCGGCGCCGGCATCCATCGCTATGTGCTGGCCGAGTTCACGCAGTTCGGCACCAACCTGATCGGCATCAACCCCGGCAAGGCCACCACCCACGGCGCGTCGGTGGGCATGTTCGGCACCGTACGGCCGCTGACCATCGCCGACGCCGAGGCCCTGGGACGGGTGCCTTATGTGCGGGCGGTGGTGCCGGTGCTGCAGGGCAACGCCCAGGTGGACGGCGCCGGACGCAGCCGGCGCACCACCGTCTACGGCGTGGGGCCACAGTTCCCCCGCGCCTTCACCTTCCGGGTGGGCAGCGGGCGCTTCCTGCCCCGGGACAACCCGGATGCCCCGCGGGCCTTCGCGGTGCTGGGCAGCACCCTGCGCCGGGAGCTGTTCGGCGAAGCCAACCCGTTGGGCGCCCGCATCCGGGTGGGAGGCGACCGCTTCGTGGTGATCGGCACAATGGAGCCCAAGGGCACCGTGCTGGGCTTCGATCTGGACGACACCGTGTACATTCCCGCCGCCCGGGCCCTGGAGCTGTTCAACCGCGACAGCCTCATGGAGGTGGACGTGCTGTACACCGAAGGGGCCCCGGTTAACGAGGTGGTGGCCGGCATCCGCCGGGTACTGACCGCACGCCACGGCAGCGACGACTTCACCATCACCACCCAGCAGCAGATGCTGGACGTGCTGGGCTCGGTACTGAACGTGCTGACACTGGCGGTGGGACTGCTGGGCGGCATTTCACTGCTGGTGGGCGGCGTCGGCATTCTCACCATCATGACCATCGCGGTCACGGAACGGACCTCGGAGATCGGACTGCTCCGCGCCCTGGGGGCCAACCGCGGCCAGGTGCTGACCCTGTTTCTGGGCGAGGCCATCGGCCTGGCCACCTTCGGGGGCGTCGCCGGGCTGGTGGTGGGGGTGGGCGGCGCCCAGCTGCTGCACCTGGCCGTACCGGCGCTGCCGGTGCACACGCCGGTCTCCTATGCCGCCCTGGCGGTGGGCCTGTCCATGGTCATCGGACTGGCGGCCGGCGTGCTGCCCGCACGCCGTGCGGCCGCATTGGAGCCGGTGGAGGCCCTGCGCAGCGAATGAGTCTCCCGGGGCGACCGCCACCGCAGGGCCAAGCATGGAAATCGCCCGTTGCTATGCTTGATGCAGGCGCCGATACCAAGCCGTAGGCAGCCGGCCTTGAAGGAAAGCACAACCATCGTATGCCACATTCGCGGGGGGAGGCTCCCGATGCCAATTCCATTGAGACATCTTGTCATGTTGCTCGCAGTGCCGACGCTGCTGGTACCGGGGGTCAGCAGCGGCGGCGAAGCCCATCAGGGAGGTAAAGCCATGACGCTGACTCTGACGTCCAGCGCCTTCGATGATCACAGCCCGATCCCGACCCGTTACACCTGCGAGGGGGCGGATGTGTCCCTACCCCTGCAATGGTCCGGGGTACCGGCCGGCACCAAGGCCCTGGCTCTGATCGTGGACGACCCCGACGCACCGGATCCGAAGGCACCCAAGATGACCTGGGTGCATTGGGTGCTCTACGACATTCCCCCCGACGCCAACGGACTGCCGGAGGCGGTAACCCCCAGCGAACTGCCGGCCGGCACCCGCGAGGGCACCAACAGTTGGAAACGCACGGGCTACGGCGGCCCCTGTCCGCCCATCGGACGGCATCGCTATTTCTGCAAGCTCTACGCGCTGGATGCCAGGCTGGCCGACCTGGGTCATCCGACCTCCACCGAACTGCAGAAGGCCATGAAAGGCCACGTCATCGACGAGGCCCAACTGGTGGGAACCTATCAGAAGTGAACCCGCGGGGGGCCGGTGAGTCTCAGCCGTGGCGCACGGCGATGGCCCATAGCAGCAGCACAAGCGCCACCCCCTGGGCGGCCAGCGCCCCTGCCGCCCGCAGGCGGAAGCGGCGGGTCAGCGCCTCCTGGGGCGTCGCGGCCAGAATGAACGGATAGCGGCTGTCCTCGGGTCTCGCCAGGGTATTGGTGGCGGGCTCGCGGGCTTCTTCCCGGCGCTCGGCCTGGATCTGTTGCAGGGCTGCCTGACGGGCGGCTTCCCATTCCCCCGCATCGATGCTCCCGTCCCCATTGGCGTCGAAGCGCCGCAGCAGACGGCGTCCGTCCAGCTTCCACTGGCGCAGCAGCGCGGACACCTCTTCGCCCAGGGAGAGATCGGCATTGCTCAGGGTCCGGAACCAGCCCAGGGCATACAAGCGCCCGGGCATGAGACGCTCTTCCGTGTAGCGGTAGTTTCCGCCGATGGCGCCCAGCAGCCCGGTACCGGTACGGGGGCCCAGACGCGGCCACTCGCTGCTGCCGTACCACACCTGGCGAACGCCCGGCACCACATCGGCGCCGTCGGGGTCGATCACGCAGGTGCCGGTGCCGTCATCGAAGAGAAACAGGTCATCGCTTTCGCCGGAGTGCAGGGTGTTCCAGGAGGTGAACCGACGCCCACGGCTGTCCACGGCGCTTTCGCGCCGCTCCACCTTGAAACGCCACCACAGGCACTCCATGCCTGTCAGCGGGGCCCGCACCGGCGGGCCGTCCAGCAGGCGGGCACGCCCTTCCAGTTCCACGTAGCCCTGGGCGGCTGAGCGCACCCGCGCGGTGGGCGTGTCCTCGATAATGCGGGCACGGCGCAGATTGCGCCAGATGAACACGAACGCCACCAGGGCAACAGCGCCGAGGGCGGCAAGCAACAGTGCGAACTCCATGGGATCGAGCCCGCGCACGAAACCGGTGAGACTCCCGACCATTATCATGTCAACTTGCGAGGACGCAGCCTGGGGAACTTCGCGCAGGCCGCTTCCGCAACCTGTGCAAAGGCTCCCCAGGGCGATGTCCGATCAGCCGGCAAACAGCTCCTTGAGATTCACGTCCGCCTTCTCCTGCTCGGAAAACTCAAGCAGCCCAAAGGGCTTGAAGCCGTAGCGACGGGCGATGAAGACATCGGGAAACTGTTCGATGCGGATGTTGTTCAGATTGACGCTGGCGTTGTAGTACTCGCGGCGGTCCGCGATGCTGTTTTCCAGCGCCGTCACGCGATCGGACAGGTGCTGGAAATTGCTGTTGGCCTTGAGATCGGGATAGGCCTCGGCCACCGCAAACAGCTGCCCCAACCCCAGCCTGAGCTGACTTTCCGCCGAGCCCAAAGCGCCCACGTCCTGGCGCTCCCGCGCCGATGCCACCCGGGCACGGGCCTCCATGACACGAGCCAGGGTTTCCTGTTCGTACTCCATGTACTGCTTGCACACCTCCACCAGCTTGGGCAACTCGTCATGGCGCTGCTTTAGCAGCACGTCGATGTTGGCCCAGGCCTGGGATACGTTGTGCTTGAGGGCGACCAGGCGGTTGTAGAGCACCACGCCGTAGCCTATCGCCAACGCCAGCAGTACGCCGACCACCACCAGAAACACGGTACCTCCACTCATCGTCAATCCCCCGCAATCTGCGCCAACGCGCACAGCAATTCATCGACCCCGGCGACCCTTTCGGGTCGGCAACGCCTGCCGTGGCGGCTGAACCGGGTGCCGGCAGGCCTATTCTAACCAGCTCTTGACGCTTTGAGTTAGATCGGCCGTTTGCCGTCTCCCTTGAGCGTGGCCCGGACGGCACATACCGGGCAGTCCCTTTGCGCCGACTCGGCGCCATAGCCACGCCGGTTGCGGCCCCAGGCAGCCGTGAGAAGATAGCGGCGGAGGCGGAGCGGGCGACATGACGTCGCGGCCCGTCTCCCTGGCGACCGCGCCGCCGGCGAGGGCAGCTGCACCGCTTGACGCAATGCGCACCGAGGCCATGGAGACGTAAGATGGCGAAACACAAACTGTTGTATGGCAGGGCTTTCGAAGACGGGCCGGTGGGCATCGCAGTGATCTCCCCAGACCAACGTATCGTGGACACCAACAGGCCCTTCAGAGACATGCTGGATTACGGTCCCGCCGACATCACCGGCCTCGAGTTGGCCGACATCACCTACCCCGGCGACTGGGACCGGGAGCGGCCACTGGTCGAAGCGCTGTTGGACGGCCGCTCGTCGTCGCTGCAGATGGAAAAGCGCTACTTGCGCCGCGACGGCAGCACGGTCTGGGGCCACCTCACGGCGTGGATCGTTGAGAGCGAGAACGGCGCCGAGCGGTGCACCCTGCACATGATCCAGGACATTACGCAGCGCCGTTTGGCGGACCACGCGCTGCGCCAGAACGATGCCCGCTATCGCCTGCTGGTGGAGACCATGAGCGACGGACTCACCGTCAAGGACGCGCAGGACCGGATCAGCTACGCCAACGAACGGTTCTGCCAGATGCTGGGGTACCGCGCGGAAGAACTCCTCGGCCGGCGCGCCGACGATATCCACGACCGCGCCAGCAGGCGTATATTCCATCAGCAGGCCGCCAAACGGCGGCGTGGTTTCTCCGAGCACTACGAAACCAGCTTCCTGCACAAGAGCGGTCGCCCGATTCACGCCATCGTCGCGCCCCGTCCGCTGTTCGACGACGAAGGCGCGTTTGTCGGCAGTTTTGCAGTGGTCACCGACATCACGGCACGCAGGCAGGAAGAGGCGCAGCGACTGCAGCGCGAACGAGCCTTGCGAACAACCCTGGTCAACGAGGTGCACCACCGCATCAAGAACCACCTGCAGGGCATCACCGGGCTGCTGCGCAGCCATGCCACCGCGCGGCCGGCGCTCGCCGCGCCCATCGCCCAGGCCATCGGCCAGGTGCAATCCATCGCCGCCGTACACGGCCTGTTGGGCCGCAATGATTCGGAGCAGGTGCTGCTTTGCGAACTGATGGAAGCCATCGCCGACAGCGCGCGCACGTTGCTGGAGGCGACGGTCCGCCCGATCGTGGAAATGGACATCGTCTGCCCCGTTCGTATCAGCGAGCATGAAGCCGTTCCGGTCGCACTCATTCTCAACGAGTTGCTCCTGAATGCCATTCGCCACGGGGGGCACCACGACCAGGATGCCGCTGTTCAGCTGCGGCTGGATGCGGTGGGCACTGCCGCCCGCGTGAGGATATACAATCCCCGCGGCACGCTGCCGGCGGGACTGGACCTCGCGCAGGGTAAGGGGCTGGGCACGGGTCTGACGCTGGTGCGCTCCCTGTTGCCCCGCGAGGGGGCGCGCTTGAGCCTGACTGACGCGGACGGCGGCGTGCTGGCGGAACTGCGGCTGAGTCCGCCCGTGATCACCCCGCTGCCCGCGTGCGGTCGGAATGGCCCGGTGCCGACCGGGCCATGAGCGGCCTTTTTCTGCACTGCCGCGCGGGATTCGAGAAGGAATGTGCCGCCGAAATCCAGCAGCGCGGCGGGGAAACCGGCGCGGCAGGGTTCTGCCGCGCGCAACCGCACAGCGGCTTCGTGGTGTACGAAGCGGGCGGCCCGGACGATGCACGCCGGCTGGTGGAAACTCTGCGGTTCGATACCCTGATATTCGCCCGCCAGTGGTTCGTGGTGCTGGAGCGCAATAGCGCCCTGCCCGGCGACGACCGGGTCACCGCCATGGTCGAGGGACTCAAGGGGCTGCCGGAACCCGCCGGCGACCTGTTCGTGGAGCACCCGGACACCAACGAGGGCAAGGCTCTGTCCCGTTTGTGCAAAGCCCTGCGCGGGCCTCTGAAGGGTGCCTTGAGCAAGGCCGGCCTGCTGGCCGCCGACACCGCTATCCGCATCCATGTGTGCCTGCTGGACGGAACGGACGCGTACATGGGCTACGTGCCGGTAGTCAACAGCTCCCCATGGCCCATGGGCATCGCGCACTTGAGGCTGCCGCGGGCCGCCCCCAGCCGAGCCACCCTGAAACTGGACGAGGCCCTGCTGCAACTGCTGCCTGCGCGTGAACGGGATCGGCTACTGCAACCGGGCATGCGGGCGGTGGACCTGGGCGCCGCCCCGGGAGGCTGGACCTGGCAGCTGGTGCGCCGTCACCTGCGGGTCATCGCCGTGGACAACGGCGCCATGGCGCCCGCCCTGTTGGAGTCCGGCTTGGTGGAGCATCGCCGTGCCGACGGTTTCGGCTTCCAACCACCCTCCCCGGTGGACTGGATGGTGTGCGACATGGTGGAGCAACCCATGCGCATCGCCCGGCTCGCGGCCCGCTGGATCGGGCTGGGCTGGTGCCGGCACACCATCTTCAACCTCAAACTGCCCATGAAACAGCGTTACCAGGAGGTGCGCCGCTGCCTCGACGCCATCGCGGCCGAACTGCAGACCGCTGGTGTACGCTACCGCCTGGCCTGCAAACAGCTCTATCACGACCGCGAGGAAGTGACGGTGTATCTGGAACGCACCGCCTGACGGCGGCGCCTGGGACCGGCCGGAGCCCATTACCTCGACGGGCCCGCTCCCTTGCCGGGCGACGGACCGATGCCCCCGGACTTTCAGGTTCCGGGGAACCGAACGCTATAGGTTGCAGACATACCTTTACGGAACGGGCGGCCTTCGTCGCCCCCAGGTCGAGGCAACCATGAACACCAGCAGCCTTCTTCTCTCCCTGCTGTTCAGCTCCATCGGGGTGGCCTATTTCACCTACGGCAAACGCCAGCAGCGCTTCGGTTCGATGCTGGCCGGAGCCGGGCTGTGCCTGTATACCTTCTTCGTTTCCGGCGCACTGCTGACGGTGGGGCTGGGGGTCGCCTTCATGGCACTGCCCTTCTTTGTGAGCTTCTAGGACAGCTCTGCTCTTCACGGACCGCTGAAGCGGCGTTCCCGGCGTTGCAAAGGTGCCCGTGGGGGTCGCGAAGCGACAGACCTTTTGTAAACCCCGCTTCTGCGCCCCTTTGCGCCTTGTGATCCTCTACTCGATCGGCCTGTGCAGAGGCGTCCCAGGGCCTCCCTAACCCGCCACCGGCCACACGAAGAAGCGCCCCTGCCGCTTCTGCCCCACCCCCACTGCGCCCTTGTCCAAATAAAGGGCCCATGCCCAATCCGGCTCGTAGAGGCTGGTGGTGGATGACCAGTAGGTATCCCGGACACGGCGGAACGGATGCCCGACGGGCAGTGCCGGCGAGTGGCGACTGCAATCCACCAGGGACTCCAGCTCGTTGATATTGGGCAGACGCCAGCGGCGCCTGCCGGAACGATTCAGGCTGTCCACGGCCGTCAATGCGTCCGCCCAGTCCACAGCAGCGTTTTGTAGGTCCGCACGGGCGTACCAGCATAGGCCCGTGAGTCGGTCCAGCACTCCCTCGTCCCGGCACTGAAAACGCGGCTGCGGCCAAGACCACCCCGCACGACTGCCAGCATCCTGCCCCGAACCGGCACAACGGACCTCGCGCCCGGCGTCGTCATAGCAGCCCAGTTGACCGGTGAACGGCAGCTCGCAAGCGCCGCGCACGGGCCATACCATGAAGGACTGGTCCTTGCCCCCGTAGAACATGCGCCCGCCACCCATGTCCACATACCACGCGTGGCGGGGGCTGATGACTGCAGTGGTGGAGGTCCAGTACCAGCCTTGAAACACGTCCTGGAAGGGATGACCGGTGGGCAGGGCGGGACGGGCCGCCTGATGGTCGATCAGGCTGCGCAGCTCACGCCGATTGGGCAGGCGCCAGTCCTGCTGGCCGAACATCCCCGTCCGGTTCAACCCCGCCACGAACCCCAGGGCCTCCACCCAGGTCAACGGGAACTCCGACAGCGCTGCCTGACGGGGCCAGACCAGCCCGGTCAGGCGATCGCAGACCAGCTGGCCGTCGGATTCGAAACGGGGCTGGGGCCAGGGGCGGCCGGCACCATAGGCGGCGTCCTGACCGCTGCCCTCGCACGCCGTGGGATGGCCCGCAGCATCGTGACAGGTAACCTGCCCGGTCTGCAGGCACGCGGTGCCAACGCTGTCACCGGTCCGACTGCTGTCCACCGGCTGAGGTCCCCGATGCCGCCTGCAGCAGTTCGGCCGCGAATGGTTTGCTGGCCTCCCCGAAGTAGATGGACCGATGGGGGAACGGAATCTCGATGCCGGCGTCGTCGAAAGCCTGCTTGAGCCGCCGGTTGTACTCACGGCCCACTTCCCACTGCTTGATGGGCTTGGTCTTGATGCGGCCTTTGATCATCACCGCCGAATCGCCGAAACGATCCAGACCGAAGACCTCCACGTCCTCCAGGATGCTGGGCCCGAACTTGCTGTCGGCACGCAGATCGGCGCCGACTTTGCTCATGAGGGCCATCACCTGGTCCACATCCTCCTTGTAGGCCACACCCACATCCAGCACATAGCCGGACCAGTCCCGGGTCATGTTGGACAAGGTGGAGATGACGCCATTGGGAAACACATGCACCGTGCCCGACAGGTCCCGCAGCACGAGGGTGCGGAAATTGACCTGCTCCACCAATCCGCCGGTGCCGTTGACCACGGCCACATCGCCGACCCGTACCTGATTCTCCAGAATCAGGAAGAAACCGGAGATCACGTCGCGAACCAGGTTCTGGGCACCGAACCCCACCGCCACCCCGGCGATGCCGGCACCGGCGATCAACGGTCCGATCTGTACGCCCATCTGCCCGAGCACCACCAGCGCGGTGATCAGCCACACCAGAATGATGACCCCCTGGCGCAGCAGCTTCACCAGGGTGCCGGCCCGCTTGGAGGACTCCGAGGGCACTTCCCCTTCGGCCTGACCGCGACTTACCAGGTGGTTCTCCAGCCGGCGCAGAGCGATCATCAGCCCCGCAATGGCCAGCCGCGCCACGATGAGGATCACCACGATGCGCAAGGCCGAGAAAAGGATGCTCTGCCAGTTCACTTTCTGGAGCAGAGGTACGATCTGATCCATGACACCTCCCCCTTGAACGGAATCCAGCGGTAATGGCGGTCTGCGGCGCTGGCACCGATGCCGCCGGTTTGCGCCGACGAAACCCGCCAGGCTCTGTCAGCACGCTCAGGACCTAAAGCTTATCAGCCTGCAACGCCCCTGCATTCCCATCCTGATCCCGCGGTTCGCGGTCGCCGTCGCGCGACTCGGCGGGCGCCGGTGGCTTACGTGCCCCCGGGCTGCGCCGTATCACCCGCTGGAAAATGAGGTTGTTCGGCACCATCAGGGTACTGCCGTCCTCCTCTTCGATCTCGGTGAACATCAGGCTGCGGTCCACGGCCCGCCCCTTGAGGCCATCCGGCAGGATCTCGAGGTTTTCCCCCAGGTGATAGGGGCGCCAGATCCAGATGAAGAAGGCGGCCGTGATGTTGCTGACCATGGTCCATACGGCCAGCATGCCCACGCCGATCACCGCCAGCACACTGGCGAGCATGGTCCAGATACCGCTGACGTTGACACCCCAGTGACGCAGCACCAGCAGGATCAGCACGATCCACAATGCGGACGCGGTGCCCCGACGGATGAGAATGGTGGTATCCATGGACAGGGGCAAGCGGCTGCGCTGCAGTGCCCGCTCCAGCAACCGGGTGGCGACGAAGATGACCAGCGCCCCACCGATCAGCAGTGCCAGACCCGGCAACAGCACATCCAACTTGACCTGGAATTGGGCGTACCAATGAGTGATCCAATGCATGAGGGCGCTCCTCCGGCGGTCCGGTCCCCGCCTGGACGCGATGGCAAGATCAGGGCGGCGATCCCCACAGCCGCCGGCCACGGCACAAGCGACCGGCACCACGCGGCCAAGGGCATGGAAATTCAACATCAGGCTGGCACCCATTTGACAAAACACTGTCCAACAGGTTTCAACTCCTGAAGTCGCCGCCGGCAGCCAGCGGCTAACCGGGCGTGCCGGACCGAACAACGACAGGCGGCGCCATCGCCTTAACCGCACTTGTCAGAAGGGCAAGAGGGGTTTCGGGCCCAAAGGCGTCGCCGCCCGCCGCGCTCGCGTCTTAGTCGCAGTTAGGAGCCGGCGGGCCGACCCGGCAGGGGTATCAACAACGATTTTGAACCGCGCAGGCGGCGACCTCAGGGACGCCGTTGACGATGCGGTCCACGGGAGAGCATGCGGTGAGCAGTGGCGAACCCCGGTCCTCGTCCGGGGCACGGTGGCGACGATGGTCCCGTACCGTATGGGCGCTGTGGCCCCAATGGCCGCTGGCGGCCGCCCTGGTGCTGAGCGGCGCCCTCAATATCCTCGGCGGGCTGCGCTATCACCTCACGGCGCTGAACACCGTCTCCACCCTCAATGGCGTCGGCCAGGCGCTGTCGGCTTTGGGCAGCACCACCCAGATCATCCTGGGCATCACCCTGGTGGTGGTGGGCATAGGCCTGGTCTGGCGCCTGCACACCGCCTGGGCATTCGGCGTTCTGCTGCTGATCGTCACCGTTGGCGTCAACGCCGTACGTCATCAGTGGGGGCCGAGCCTGCTGGTGCCGGGAGTGATGCTGCTGGCCATGCTGGCCCTGCGCAGCCATTTCACGCGCCGCACGGTACTCGCCAATTACGTGATTTCCACGGTCAGCATCCTGGCGATCCTGGCCTACGGCAGCATCGGATCCTACCTGCTGGGCAGCGGCTTCCGTCCCCGGATCACGGACCTGGAAAGCGGCCTGTATTTCACCGTGGTGAGCCTGTCGACGGTGGGGTACGGGGACATCGTGCCGGTCAGCGGCGAAGCCCGCATGTTCGTGGTCTCTTTGCTGGTGGCGGGGTTGAGCATCTTCGCCACCGCTATCGCATCCAGCCTGGGCCCGGTCATTTCCGGCGAGCTGGCCCGCATTTTCACCCCCAAGGGACGAACCATGAAACCCCATGATCATGTCATTCTGGTGGGCGAAGGCCCCATCGCCTACAACACCGCCCGTGAGCTCACCGAGCGGGGCATCCCGTTCGTACAGGTGGTGGCGGCGGGCGCCGAGCCGCCCATGCCCGACAAGCCGGTGGTCACCGGCGAGTCCAGCGAAGACAAGGTGCTCATGGAAGCCGGTATCGACACGGCGCGCATGGTGATCGCGGCCCGCAACGACGACGGCGACAACGCCTTCATCGCGCTGGCGGCCAAGGACCTGAACGAATCGGTGCGGGTACTGGCGGTGGCGAGCTCGGCGCGCTCCATCCGCCGGTTGAAGCTGGCGCGGGCCGATCTGGTGTTTGCGCCGGTGGTGGTGGGCAGCCGACTGCTGGCCGACCTTATCGAAGGCGGAGCGATTCCGGCCGAGTTCCACGACCTGCTGGAGGGGCAGGGACCGGCCGCCTGAGGCAGACGGCTGCCCGCGTGCGGCAGATCAGTCGTCGTCGCCCAGTTCCACCGACCAGCCGAGCTCCCGGGCGCGGCGGATGGCTGCATCATAGATGCGGGTGTGGCGCTCGCGCAGATCGGCGGGCAGGTTGCTCACCAGGTGGCCGTAGGGCGCCCACGCGGCGTGGACCTGGGCGTAGAGCTGCTCGAGACGGTCGTGGTTCCAGCCCGCGCAGGTCTCGGTTTCGGGCAGCAGACCGAATACCCAGGCATCGCGGATCAGTTTGCCGATATCGGTCATTCCACCAAACTCGTCCTTGTCGATGCCCCCGTACAGCTTGTCTCGATTCATTACTGCCTCTCCTGGTGCACTACAGCTCAATAGCGTCGAAGTCACGTACCTGGGTGTGCCCGGCATAGGGATCCGGGTCGGCGTCCCGCACCAGCCAGACGGTTTGCATCCCCGCACTGTAGGCGGCGTCGAGTTCCTGCTCCACATCCGACAGGAACAGGATTTCGACCGGTTCCAAGCCGATTTCCGCGGCAATGGCGCGATACGACTCGGGCTCGCGCTTGGCGCCCACGTGGGTGTCGAAATAACCGGAGAACAACGGATTCAGATCGCCGTATTCCGTATGACCGAACAGCAGGGTCTGGGCCATCACCGACCCCGAGGAGTACACGTATAAACGCAGTCCGCTGGCTTCCCACAGGCGCAGATTACGCACCGCATCCTCGTAGACATGGCCCTTTAACGCCTCCTGGCGATAACCGTCCCGCCAAAGCAGGCCCTGCAGGGTCTTAAGTGGGGTGACTTTGCGGTCCTCGTCTATCCAGCGAATGAGCTGGGCGGCGAGCTGGGTATCATCCAGCCCACCGCCGGCCGCCTCGTTGGCGCTGTCCAACGCACTGCGCACCGCGGGGTCGTCACCATGGTCGCGCACGAAAGCCGCCATGTGCCGGCGGGCGTAGGGAAACAGCACGTCCTTGACGAAGGACAGGGACGAGGTGGTGCCTTCGATGTCGGTGAGGACCGCCCGGATCATCCGTAGCTGGCCATGTACTGATCGAAGTCCGGAAGCTGACGCGCGATGTCGCTGCCGGTGAAGTCGGCGACCCAGCCGTCCGCCGTGGTGAACAGCCGGATGCACTTGAAGTTGGGCTGCTCTCCCATATCGAACCAGTGCCGGGTATGGGCCGGCACGCTGATCAGGTCGCCCTTCTCGCACAGCACCGCGTAGACCTTTTGATCGGAGCGCAGGTAGAACAGTCCCTGCCCGTCCACGAAAAAGCGCACTTCGTAGTCCGCGTGGGTATGCTCGTCCAGAAACTTCTTGCGCAGCGATTCCCGGTCCGGGTGATCCGGACGCACACTGACCACGTCGACGGTCTCGAAGCCGTACTCCTGCATCAACCGGTCCACCTGCTCATTGTAGGCGTCGATCACTTCGTCCTGGGTGGCGAGCTCATCGAGGTCGCGGTCCGCCGTCCAGCGCTCGAAGCGCACCCCGATGCCTTTCAGCTCGCGGGCAATGGATTCGAAATCGGTCACCGTCGAAACGGGCTGCGCGCCGTGCTCCTCGTAGATGGTCAATGCACTCATCGTTTCTCCAATCCTTGCATGCGCAATTCACATTCGAACAGAAAATCGAAAGCCTCGGCGTGACGCAGCGCCTCCGAGACGGTGGTTCCCCACACATACAGCCCGTGGCCGGCGATCAGGTAGCCGTACACCGGCGTATGCCGATCCAGGTAGGCGTCCACCTGATCGGCCAGCCGCTGCACATCCTGATCGTTGGGGAAAACGGGCACCACCAGACAGGTCTCGTGGGTGGTGATGCCGCTGAAGGCCTTGAGCAGCTCATAACCGGCCAGCTGCACCTGCTCGGGAAACAACCGGGAGATCAGCGTTGCATTCACGGAATGGGGATGCAGCACGGCGCCCGCGTCCGCAAAGCGCTTGTAGAGACCGGCGTGCAGCAGGGTTTCGGCCGACGGTCGGCGCCCTGCCTCGGTGGCAAGCCCTTCGGAGTCCACCGTCATGATGTCGGCTTCTTCCAGTTCCCCCTTGTGGCGCCCGGAAACGGTAATGGCGATTCGCCCGTCGCTGAGGCGCGCGGAGAAGTTGCCGCTGGTGGCCGGAACCCAGCCTCTGCCGTAGAGCAGCCTGCCTGCCCTGATCAGCTCGTGGGCCCGCTCGCGGCCTTCCGCGTTGTTCCCGTCCACCTGGTGATCACCCCTGCTGCCAGCGGTCGCTCTGCAAGGGAGGCGATTTTAGACCGCCCCGGTGGCCGGTACAACAAGGCTCCCCGTGGGGTGGAGCCGGTCAGCCGGTGGCCGCCTGGCCGCCGCGCCCGCACTGCGCCGTGCCGTCGCCGAAAAATTCCCCCACCACGGCTGCAAATCGCTCTTTGTCCACCAGAAAGGAATCGTGGCCCTGGATGGAGGGCAACACCGCGAACTGCACGTCGCGCCCGGCACGGCGCAGCAGGTCCGCCAGTTCCTGCTGTTGGTGGAGGGGAAACAGAAAATCGCTTTCCACACTCACCACCAGGCAGCGTTCGGCCCCGATGCGGCCCAGCGCGTGCTCCAGAGAACCGCCGTGCTCGCCCAGATCGAACCAATCCATGGCCCGCGAGAGGTAAAGATAGGCATTGGCGTCGAAATGACCGATGAACTTGCGGGCGTTGGCGTCCAGATAGGATTCCACCTGAAATTCCACGCCGAACGGCTCCCGGAACGGGAGCGCTGCGTCCACCCGTTCCCGACCGAAGCGCTGTTCCCATTCGTCCGCCGAGCGGTATGACATCAGGCCCAGCTTGCGGGCCATGCGCATCCCCGTCAGGGGCTGCTGGTCCGGCGCGTAGCGCCCGCCCTTCCAGGCGGGATCGGAACGGATGATCTCCCGCTGCAGGGAACGGATGGCGATGGCGAAAGGCGCCGCCCGCGGGGCGGAGCACAGCACCGCCAGACGCTCCACGCCCCCGGCGTACAGCACGCTGTAGGCCAGCGCGCTCATGCCCCCCAGGGAGGCACCGATCACGCCATCCAGGCGCTCGATCCCCAGGGCCCCGACCACCTCGTGGGCCGCCCGCGCGATGTCCTCCACCGCCAGTTCCGGGAAGTCCAGGCCGTAGCGTTCGCCGGTGCGGGGATCCTCCGACGCGGGACCGGTGGAACCGAAGCAGCTGCCCAGGGAGTTCACGCAGATCACGTAGTGGCGATCGGTATCGATGGGGCGCCCGGGCCCGATCATGTACTCCCACCAACCCGGAGTCGGGTCGCCCGCGTTGGAGGCGGCATGGGCGCTGGGGGAAAGGCCGGTGAACAACAGCAGGGCGTTGTCCCGCCGGGGGCTGAGCCGACCCCATGTCTCGTAGGCGATGCGGGCCTGGTGCAGCTCGCCGCCCCGATGCATGGAAAACACTTCGGGCAGCCGGACGAAACTCGGTGAGTCTGTCATCCTGTGCGATTCACTCCTTGTGTCGACGGCCGAGCCTGCGCGGCGTACATGCCGGCCCATTAACCCGAAAATAACCTAGTAATACACTCAAGTATTTTCGCAGAGCCGCGGGCGAAAGTATAGTGCCCCCACCCCGTCACTCGTCCCTTCATCGATCATGCCCGCACCCATCATCGTCCTGCTGGCGGTTCTGCTGCTGATCGCACTGCGCGACGTGGGGCCGCTGCGGCTCGCCATCTGGCAGAGCATGACGGCGGGCGCCCTGGTGGTGGTGGCCGGCGGCTGGATCAGCCTGCCGGCGGCGGCCCGGGCAATCGACTGGAAAGTGTTGATGTTTCTGTTCGGCGTGTTCCTGATCGGACACGCCCTGGAAGCCAGCGGCTGGCTGGGCAGGCTGTCATACCGCCTCTTTCGCAGTGCCCGCTCCACCCATGGACTGGTGTGGCGCCTGCTGGTGGGCGCCGCCGTCGCCTCGGCCCTGTTGATGAACGACACACTGGCCGTCGTCGCCACGCCTCTGGTACTGGCTTTGGCCCGCCACCACCGCATCGATCCGAAGCTGTTGTTGCTGACTCTCGCGTTCGCGGTGACCATCGGCAGCGTTCCGAGCCCGGTGGGCAATCCTCAGAACCTGCTGATCGCAATCCACGGCGGACTTGCCGCACCGTTTGTGACATTCGCCAGCCACCTGCTGCTTCCCACCGTGGTCAATCTGGCGGTCGCCTACGGGGTACTTCGCATCGGGTTTCGCCGGGAGTTTCACGCCACCCGCCTGGTGCACGCCGACCCTCCGGTGGCCGATGCGGCCCTGGCGCGTCTGGCCGGTCTGTGCGTCGTGCTGCTGGCGGCACTGATCGTGCTGAAGGCGGTTACCGTACGCCTGCTGCCGACGGCAAGCCCGCCCCTGAGCGTGCTGGCGCTGGTGGCAGCCGCGCCGCTGCTGGCGTTCAGCCCACGCCGGCTGGAGCTGGTGCGCGGCATCGACTGGCGCACCCTGGCGTTCTTCGCGGCGTTGTTCGTGCTGATGGCGGCGGTGTGGGACACCGGTTTCATCCAGGCACAGCTTTCCCGCCTGCATCTGAACCCCGGCTGGCCGCCGGCGGTGCTGGCGGTCAGCACCCTGGTGAGCCAGGTGATATCCAACGTGCCCATGGTGGCACTGTATCTGCCGGTGCTCACCCAGCATCAGGCCGGCGAACCGGCGCTCATGGCCCTGGCCGCGGGCAGCACCATTGCCGGCAACCTGCTCCTGCTGGGTGCCGCCAGTAACATCATCATCATCCAGCAGGCCGAAAGACGCGCCGGTATCGTGGTCTCGTTTCTTGAATTCGCACGCCTGGGCGTGCCGCTCACGGCGCTCAACGTGTTCGTGTACTGGCTGGCCATGCATTAGGGCGAGGTCCGGGTCTCACCGGTCCACAGCCAGGCGGCACCGCGCACGCCGCTGGAATCGCCGTAGCGGGGCGCCAGCAACGGCGTGTCCACCCGGTCGGAGAACACGTACCGGCTCCACAGCGCCCGCACGTTGTCATACAGGCGGGCGATATTGGACATGCCGCCGCCCAGCACGATGGCGTCGGGGTCGAGAATGTTGATGACGTGGGCCAGGGCTCGGGCCAGCCGATCCTCGTAGCGACGCAGGGTGGCCTCGCACTCCTGGTCACCGGCCGCCGCCCGCCGCACGATGACGTCAGGTGCCAAAGCCGCGCCGGCAGTGCGCTGGTGATCGCGGGCCATACCCGGCCCGGAAAGAAAGGTCTCGATGCATCCGGATCTGCCGCAGTAGCAGGCCGGACCGGGACGCTCGCTGTCCGCGGGCCACGGCAACGGGTTGTGACCCCATTCGCCGGCGATGGCGTTGGCACCCAGTAGCACCCGGCCGTCCACCACGATACCGCCGCCGGTACCGGTGCCCAGGATGACCCCGAATACCACGGCCTGGCCGGCCGCCGCGCCGTCGGTGGCCTCCGAAAGGGCAAAGCAGTTGGCGTCGTTAGCCATGCGCAGGGGCCGGCCCAGACGTCCCTGCAGGTCCTCCAGCAGTGGCTGGCCGTTCAGGCACACGGAGTTGGAATTCTTCAGACGCCCCGTCACCCGGGACAGGGCACCGGGCGTGCCGATGCCCACGCTGTCGGCCGCCCCCAATTCCGCCTCCGCCTCCGCTACCAGGGCGGCCACCGCGTCCAGGGTGGCGGAATAGTCACCGCCGGGGGTGGCCACCCGCCGACGCAGGCGCTCACGCCCGACCTCATCGAGGGCGATCAGCTCTGTCTTGGTACCTCCCAGGTCAATGCCCAGATGGATCATCCCCGCCCCCGTGCCAAGCCGGGCCCTGTTAACAGGCCCCGCGTACCGGCGCTATTATTCTGCCCACCACACCGCAGCGGCAACCCGGACCCCATGAGCTACAGCACCCTCGTGACAGCCACCGCCCTCGCCCGGCACCTGGACGATCCCGACTGGGCCGTCTTCGATTGCCGGTTCCAGCTGACGGATACGGCGGCCGGGCGGCGCGCCTACGACCGCGGCCATATTCCGGGCGCCTGTTACGCCGATCTGGACCGGGATCTATCCGGGCCGGTCACCGCCGACAGCGGCCGCCATCCCCTGCCCGATCCCGCGCAGTTGGCGCGTCGGCTCGGCAACTGGGGTGTGGACGAGCGCACCCAGGTGGTGGCCTACGACGACGCCGGCGGCGCCATCGCCGCCCGCCTGTGGTGGTTGTTGCACTGGCTGGGACATGAAAAGGCCGCGCTGCTGGACGGGGGTTTGGATCAGTGGCAACGGGACGGACACCCCGTCACCGACCGGGTTGCGGCGCGGGCGCCGCGCACTTTTGCCGGCCGGGCCAACCCTGACGGCACCGTCGACACCGAAGCGCTGAGCGCCGCTCTGGCGGCCGGCAAGTGTCGCTTGGTGGATGCCCGGGGCACGGAACGGTTCCGGGGCGAGCATGAGCCCATCGACCCGGTGGCCGGCCATGTCCCCGGCGCCGTCAACGTTCCCTACAGCCGCAACCTGGACGCCCATGGCTGCTTCCGCTCCGCGGCGGAACTGCAGGCCCTGTACGCGGGGGCATTGGGAACCGCTCCGGCAGGCGAGGTCGTCACCATGTGCGGCTCGGGGGTCACCGCCTGTCACACCTTGCTGGCCCTGGAAATAGCCGGCTGGGAAGGCGCGCGGCTTTACGCGGGCTCCTGGAGCGAATGGATCCGCGACCCGGCGCGGCCGGTGGCCGGCACCGCGGCGCCATCGGACTGACCGGCGTCAACCATCCGCGTCCAGTTGCACGACCACGCGGCCGGTCAACGCGCCCTCCAGCATGGCATCGAACACCTCGGTCAGGTCGTTGAGGGTGACGGTGCGGGTCGCAATGGCGTCCAGGTGCCGCGGACGCAGGTCGCTGGCCAGCCGCTTCCACACCCGCTCGCGAAGCGCCCGCGGACAGTGGGGGGACTCGATCCCCAGCAGGCTGACGCCGCGCAGGATAAACGGCAGCACCGTGGTGTGCAGGTCCGTGCCGCCGGCCAGCCCGATGCTGGCGATGCTGCCCCAGGGACGTACGGTACGAGTAATCCAGGCCAACAACTCGCCGCCCACGCTGTCCACTGCACCGCCCCAGGTGGCGTGCTCCAGGGGCCGGTCGCCCATTTCCAGACGGTGGCGGTCGACGATGCGGTCGGCACCCAGCCTGGCCAGGTAATCCTCGGCGGACGACTTGCCGGTCAGGGCGGCCACTTCGTAACCCCGCCCGCTCAGTAAGTCCACCGCAAAGCTGCCCACGCCGCCGGTGGCGCCGGTGACCAGCACCGGTCCCTGCTCGGGTCGCTGGCCGTTGTTCTCCATCCGGTCCACCGCCAACCCCGCCGTGAATCCGGCGGTGCCGATGGCGGCCGCCTCGAACAGGCTCAGACTGTCCGGCAACACCACCGTGGCCTCGATGGGCACCCGCGCATAGGCGGCATAGCCGCCGTCGCGGGTTTCGCTCATCCCTCCTCCGGTGGCCACCACCGTCTGCCCTTCGCGAACCCGTGGATCGGCCGAGTGCACCACGGTACCGGTCACGTCGATGCCGCCCACCAGGGGAAAATGCCGCGCAATAGGCATTCGTCCGGTGGCCGCCAGAGCGTCCTTGTAGTTGACGCTGGAGTAGGCCGTCCTGATCACCACCTCGCCGGCTGACAGGTCGTCCAATGCCACCGTATCCAGGGACGTGCGCAGGCCGCCGCCGTCCTTGTGGATCCGGAACGCCCGGAATGTCTCCATGCTGGTTTCCTCCGCTGGGCCCTTGGGGGCGTTGGTCAGGCTTTCCGGATAAGGAAGGTGAACTCGCTGCCGGCCGTGTCGCTGGACAGCAGGGTGTTGCCGGTCTGGCGGCAGAAGGCCTCGAAATCCTTCACTGCACCCGGGTCGGTGGCGATCACCTTCAGCACCTGTCCCCCATCGAGGGCGTTGATCGCCTTCTTGGCCCGCAGAATGGGCAGCGGACAATTGAGCCCGCGGGCGTCGAGTTCCTGGTTAGGCTGTGTCATCGGTTTCTCCTCAATGGATCGTGTGTTCCCGTATGGGATCCGGTCTAACCACGGGAAAAGTTAGCTATCTAACTAACTTGCCGGACGAAAAAGAACCTCAAACAGCTATACCGCCTGCAACCAGCCCTGCAGACTCCGCACTTCCCGGTCCACGATGCCCGGGTCGCCGAAGGCATGGGCCAGCAGGCTCATGCCCTGCACACCGGACACGAAGTGCAGGGCCAGGTCGGCCGACTGCTCGCCCTTGCCGAGCTGTCGAAACTGCTCGGTCGCCCACTCCAGATGCAGCTTCAGAATCTCGTTGGCCTTTCCCGACAGGGCGGACTGCAGCCGGTCCAGTTCTTCGCACAATCCGCCGACCGGGCAACCGGCGGTGGCCAGGGTCTGGCGAATGCGTCCCACCAGATCGATATAGGCCAGCAGCCGCGCCCGGGGGTCGCTGTGCTCGCGGTCCCAGGCGTCGAACAACCGTCGAAATTCGTCGGCTCGCTCGTCGATCACGGCCGCCGCCAGATCTTCCTTGGTGCGGAAATAGTAGTAGACGTTGCCCAACGGGACACCGGCCTGCTCGGCGATGTCCGCCAACGTGGTGTGGTTGAAACCCTGCTGATGGATCAGCGTCTTGGCGGCTGCCACCAGGCGTTCACGTTTGTCGGTGCGACGGGCCATAAGGAACCAAGTTAGTTGTCCAACTAAGTTTCAATATAGATCCGTGCAACCCCACTGTCAACGACAGCGGCAACACCGGCCGGTGCGGACCGCTACTGCGTGACGGACTCGGCCCGCAGCCAGGGTTCCAGTTCGGACGCCGACACCGGCCGACAGATGTAATAGCCCTGGGCAAGACCACACCCCAGACTGCGCAGCAACTGCAGGGTATTGGCGTTCTCCACCCCTTCGGCCACCACCGCAAAGCCGAAGTTGCGGCCCAGATCCACCGTGGTGCTGACGATCATGGCATCGCTGTTGCTGTGCTCCATGCCCATCACGAAGGAGCGATCGATCTTGATCTCGTTCACCGGCAGATTCTTCAATGCCCCCAGGGACGTATAGCCGACGCCGAAGTCGTCGATGGCCACCTGCAGCCCCAGACCCCGCAAAGCCTCCACCTGGCGCACGGCCCGGACGGCATCGGCCATGACGGCGCTTTCGGTGATCTCCAGCACCAGCCGCTCCCGGGCGTCGGGGTATTCGTCCAGCAGCGCCCCGACCCTGGCGGCGAGATCGGCCAATCCCAGGTTGCGTGCCGACAGGTTCACCGACAGGGTGAGATCCAGCCCCCCGTCCAGCCAGCGCTGCAGCTGGCGAAGCCCCTGGCGCAGCACCGCAAAAGTGATGCGATCGATCAGGCCGGAGCGTTCCGCCAGCGGAATGAAACGCCCCGGATGGAGCAGTCCCGCCCGGGGATGCTGCCAGCGCACCAGGGCTTCCACGCCCCGCATACCACCCTGACCCAGCCACACCTGGGGCTGATAGTGAAGAACCAGTTCGTCGCGGTCGATACCGGCGTGCAGATCGCTGAGCAGGGTCAGTTGATCCACCGACCCCAGCTCCATGCTCGGTTCGTACCCGCAGACCCCACTGTGACGCTCCTTGGCCACAAACATGGCCAACTCGGCGCGGCGCAGCAGGGACTCCGGGTCGTGGCCGTGCAGGGGGTAGACGGCGTACCCGACGCTGGCTTCCAGGTGCAGAACCAGCCCCCCGGCGTCGGAGCCCGCCGCCGCCGGACTGTCCACCCAGAAAGGGCATTGCAGGGCCGTTCCCACCCGCAGGGCCGCGTCCGCCGCCTGGGCCGGGCCCACATCCGGCAGCACCACCGCAAACGAGTTGCCGCCCAGGCGCGCCGTGCGATGCACCAGCGGCAGGTCCGCGTGCAGCCGCTCGGCCACGTCCCGCAGCAGGGTATCGCCCGCCCGGTAGCCCAGACTGTCGTTGATATCCTTGAAATTATTGATATCGAGCACACAAAGAGCGAATGGCGTGTCCCGTTGCGAGCCGGTCATGGAAACCAGCATCCGCCGCAGCTCTTCGCGATTGGGCAGGTCGGTGAGCGGGTCGTGGGCCAGCTGGTGTTCCAGCACCGCCCGCTGAGCCTTCTGCTCGGTTATGTCGCGGGCCACGGCCATGACCATCTGGCCGGCCTCCACGTCCACCCGGTTGAGGTTCACCTCCACCCAGCGGGCACGTTCGCCGTGGGGGCGCAGGAAGCACTCGAAACGCCGGGCGCTACCGGACAAAGCGCGTCGGAATTCGGTGGAAAACAGGGCCACGGCATCGCTGTTGCCGAAGAACTCGGTGATGGGAATGCGTTCGTTGTGGGCCGTCAGGGCGGTCTCCCGCGCCCCCAGCCAGAGTTCGGTCAGCCGGTTGCAGAGCAGAAATTTCATTTCGTCGCAAAGGACGAATATGGCATCGTTTGCGCTGTCCAAATAGGCACGCAGCAGATTGAGATAGAATGTGGCATCCGCACCACGGGTCATGACCGCGCGCTCCACGGGTGGCCGATGAGCGAGCCGGCCGGGCCCGATCGGAGGCCGCTCGAGTTTTTGCTATGGTTATGCACCCAAGGACGTTGTCGGCACTTCACGCGGCAAATTTAAGGTTTTGTATGAACGGCAAATTGGCGGATGCCCTGGCTATCGGCAAGGGCCGGCCGAAGCTGTACCTCTTCAACACGACTCAGGACACCCTGGCATCATGAGCATTTCCCCCGCCCGTATGCGCCGCACCAGTACCGCTGTCGCCGTCGGCGCCGTCACCGTCGGAGGCGACGCCCCGGTGGTGGTGCAGTCCATGACCAACACCGACACCGCCGACGCGGTGGCCACCGCGGTACAGGTCGCCCAACTGGCCAAGGCCGGATCCGAGCTGGTGCGCATCACCGTCAACAGCGAGGAAGCCGCCCGCGCCGTACCCGATGTGCGCGAGCGCCTGGACGCCATGGGCGTGGCGGTACCCCTGGTGGGCGACTTCCACTTCAACGGCCACAAGCTGCTGACCAAGTATCCCGACTGTGCCGCCGCGCTGGACAAATACCGTATCAATCCCGGCAATGTGGGCCGCGGGCGCAAGCGCGACGAGCAGTTCGCCACCATGGTGGAGATTGCCTGCCAATACGACAAACCGGTGCGCATCGGCGTCAACTGGGGCAGCCTGGACCAGGATCTGCTGGCCCGCCTGATGGACGACAACGCCAGACAGAGCGAGCCCAGCGAGCCCACGGAAATCATGCACGAGGCGCTCATCCGCTCGGCTCTGGACAGTGCCCGGCGCGCCGAGG
>CAZNBB010000021.1:41173-41432 GCA_964571225.1 uncultured Gammaproteobacteria bacterium | reverse complement strand
TTCCACGCGGTGCAGGAGGTCTGGTCGGTTTCGTCCAGGTAGTCGGTACCCGGCACGTAGCCGAACTCGTTCATGAACCACAGCAGCGAGGTCGGGTAGCCCGGAATGTTGCCGCACTGGCCGCAGGACTTGTGGTGCCAGAGCTGGGTGGTGGGAACGCGCTTGTTCCAACCGAACAGGGTCTTCACCTCGATCGGCTTGTGCTCATCCGTGATGCGATGAACGATGATTTCGCCATCTTTTTCCAGCTCCCACATGT
>CAZNBB010000021.1:3463-41163 GCA_964571225.1 uncultured Gammaproteobacteria bacterium | reverse complement strand
CCGAGGTCGACGGTGCGCCGATCCACATGCTTGCGTACCCACTCGGTGGCCTTCACCGCCTCGTCGCGCGACAGGTTGGTTTCCTGGAAAAACGACCCGTGACCGGCGATGCCCTGACCGTCGGTGTTGTGGAAGCCGGGCTTCATGGTGCCCTTGCCGGCACCCTCACCGGTCATGTTGTGGTTGCCGGGGGTGTTGTCTGTGGGGTTCATCGTTCATACCTCCTTAAACATTCGGTATGCGGGCTCTGCAGATATGCAAAGCCTGATCAGTCGTCGTCTTCCTCTTCCTGCTCTTCGAGCCAGTCTTCGTAGTCTTCCTTCTTCTCGTCGATGAAGTCTTCGATGACGTCGAACAGGTTCTCGTCCATGAGTTCGAGGGATTTAAGCACCCCGGTCATCTCCCAGATGGTGTACATCTCGACGGAAGTCTTGAGGGACACTTCCCAGGCCGTGTCCGTCGTCTGCAGGGTCTTGACCGGGATGGCCTTGCGCAGAATCTTGAGGTCGCCTTCAACTTTCTGAATATTGGGGCCCCAGTCCGGGAAGTGGTCCGGCTGGATCATATCCGGCGACAACTGGTTGCCGGTGGTGATGAGTTTGAGCATCACCCGCCCGAAAGGTCGCAACACGTCCTTGGCGGACTGCATGCCGTGCTTGATGGCCACCTCACGCATGATCATCACGAGGCCGCCGGGAGAATTCTTGAAGGGGCAACGTGCGGCGCAGGTCATGCACTGGGCGCAGGCCCAGATCTTTTCCTGCATCGCGTCGTAGATCTGCTCGACGTTCTCGGTCCAAAGCAGCTGTACAATCTCACGCGGGCTGTAGTCATAGAACTGGGCGGAAGGACAGGTCGCCGTGCAGATGCCGCAGTTCAAGCATCCGTTCAGCTCGTGGTCGTAACGGAAGTCGCCGCGGATATCGTCGTAGATCTGCTGCATTTCCGCGTATGTCGCCATGTAGATGACCTCTTTGCCGATTTTCAGTGCGGTGCCTGGGACCGCAACCACTTCTTGCTCGGGACGAGCGCAGAATTCGCGGTAATACCTTACTGAACTACTCAACAATTATCGCGAAAACAGACCTACCTGGCAAGCGCGAGATGGCTTACCAGGTAGGCTAACCTTACGAATTACATAGAAATACTGAGAAAACCGCGCTCGGCCTGACGGTCCGACACCAGGGATTGGAGAAGCGACCCCGCGGACAGGAGTCGGTGCATTTACGGGCCAAGGCGTACATCGCTTACCGATATCAACTGAACAGATCAAGCGGCCCGTCTTAAGCCTTCTTGATCAGGAAGTGGAACTTGCCGCCCTCTTCCTTGGATTCCAGCAACTCATTGCCGGTCTGCTTGGAGAATGCTTCGAAGTCCTTAACGGAACCCGGATCAGTGGCAATGATATGCAGTACCTTGCCGCTCGTCAGGGCACCCAGGGCCTTCTTGGCGCGCAGAATCGGCAGCGGGCAGTTCAGACCGGACGCATCCAGTTCATCGTCAAAATTCGCCATCGCTCAACACTCCTCTCTCGTGTGGTGCGTATTCAGGGACAATATTGGGTGTAAGCCCTCTATTAGAATGCAACATTCATTAGAATTCAACATGACGCTTATGAGGCCAGCGCCCGCTCGCTAACCGGCGAGGGCCTCGTCCGCCGGCGGATGAATCGGAAGTCCGCGACGCGCCCAATCGACGATACCGCCGCGCAGATTCCACACCCGCGTATGGCCGCGGCTGGCCAGGAAAGCGCAGGCCTGGGCGGAACGCGCCCCGGTGCGGCAGTAGAAGATGATATCGACGTCGTCGGACAGCTCATCGGCCTTCAGTGGCAGCAGGTGAAGAGGCGTGCTCTGGGCACCGGGAATGACACCCTGATTGACCTCACCCGGGGTGCGCACATCCACCAGGCGCAGCTTGCCGGAGGCGTCACTCAACCGTTGCGCGAGTTCCTGACTGTCGATTTCATTAATGCCAAACATAGATGCTCCGCGACTTGACGTGGATTCACCATAACCATTCGAATATTAGTGTATTCGTATATACTGCTTGGCGTAATATTATGTTCGGCGTGCGAGATGTCAAGGGCCAAAGGGTAGGGTTTTACCGTCGCAGACGACCTGCCGGGACCATTCGCCGCCACCCCGAACCCATGATATCGTAGGTGCCCCGAGCCTTTGGGGCCTGTCAAGGCGTCAGTTGAAGCCAGCGAGGAGAACACGTGGAAAAGACCGATTTCGAGCCTGACACCCGCTATTCCATCACTTGGCGTGACGAAAACGGCAGACTGCGGCCCATGAACATTTATGTGTACCGGTTGTATGATGACTTCATGGTGACCCGCATGACCGACAAGGAGGGGGTTTTGCGCCGGCTCGCCTATGGGGATGTAATGAAGATCGTCAAGACGATTCCGGTGCGCCAGGAGGATCGCTTCTTCCTGCCCGAGGCGACGCTGGCGGAGGCCAACTGGAAGGACCGCTCGATGATGCAGTCCTATGCCTCTTCGCCCCATATGGGCAAATGACGCGAATGCGGTGGCGGGCGTCGGCTAGCGTGGTCGCCCGCCACCACGCCAGCGTCCGTTATCAACCAACCGATCAGCAGACCTAGATCCCGGCCGGACCCCTCCCGAAGCCCCCCTTCCCGACGCGCCCCCTGCGGACCCAGATCTGTTAGGCTCTGAAGTATGAACGTCACCCGGTATTCTATGGTCGCCTTACTGAGCGCCATGATGACCATTTCCGGGCCAACCGTCGCCCAGGAAACCCGGATCAAACTGCCGGACATCGCCAGCTCCTATTCGGCAAACCTGAGCCCCCAGCAGGAATATCAGCTGGGCAACGCCTTCATGCAGCAAATTCGCCAGGATGCCAGTCTGGTACGCGACCCGGAGGTGGACGACTATCTGAACGCCCTCGGACACAAGCTGGTGCTGGCGGCGGACCCGCAACCGTTTCCGTTCACCTTCTTCATCATCCAGGACCCGACCATCAACGCCTTCGCGGCGCCGGGCGGATTCATCGGTGTACATACCGGACTGATCTTCGCCGCCCGCAGCGAAGACGAGCTGGCAGCGGTACTCGCCCATGAAATTTCCCACGTCACCCAGCACCACATGGCACGGGCCTACGAAGCGGCGAGCAAACTGAGCCTTCCCACGGCCGCAGCGGTGCTGGCCGCGGTGCTGCTGGGGGTCGGGTCGCACAACGGCCAGTTGGGCGAGGCGGCGCTGGTGGCCACACAGGCGGGCAGTGCCCAGTATCAGATCAACTTCACGCGCCACGACGAGCGCGAAGCCGACAACATCGGCATGCAGACGTTGGAACGGGCCGGTTACGACCCTCACGGGATGCCGGAATTCTTCCAGCGCATGCTCAAACAGAGTCAGTTGTACGGGGACCAGGTGCCGGCCTTCCTGCTGGACCACCCCGTCACGACCGCCCGAATCGCCGACTCGGAGGCCCGGGCCGATCAATACCCCAAGGGCGGCATCAAGGATCGGCTTACCTTCCACCTTATGAAGGAAAGACTCAAAGTCATCACGGCGAGCGACCCCCAGGCGCTGTTGCGCGACTACAGACGGGTCGAACAAGGACCCGCGGGCAAGCTCAACACCGCACAGCGCTATGGCTACGCCCTGGCCCTGACGGCCGCTGGCCAGGCGCAACAGGCCCAAGCACTTCTTAAACGCCTGCACAAAGCAGACCCGGACCGCATCGCCTATCGGATTGCGCTGGCCGACGCCGACATGCAGGCCGGCGCCCCCTCGCAGGCCCTGGAAGAATACCGATCGGCCCTGACAATCTACCCGGGCAACGAAACCATCAGCACCTATTACGCACAGGCCCTGCTGAACAGCGGGCATACGAGCGATGCCGAAAAGCTCCTGCAGACGCTCAGCTCCGCATCGGACCGGCCTTCGGCCGATATCTACCGCCTGCTGGCGCAGGCCCATCGCAAATCCGGACACATCGCGCGCAGCCACGAAGCCATGGCCCAGTACTACCACCTGGAAGGCGAGACGAACAGTGCCATCGAGCAGCTTCGCCTGGCATTGCACAGCGCCGACCTGCAACCCTACGACGCCACCCGCATCAAGGCACGCCTTAAGGAATTCGAAGCAGAGGCAAAAAAAGCCTCCAAACATTCGGGCGACAAGTAAGGCCGTCTGCCAACACCGCGCAGTCACCCGGGACGTCGATCGTGACGGGCCACGGCAAGGAATAAATCGCGGGCCATCCACGTCTGCAAAGAATGCTGTCGGGCGTAAACACTGTCGACAGTTGGACCCGCCGGACGGGCACCCGGATCGCAGCCCACGAACTGGAACTTTACTATTTTAGAGTTTGGTAATATGCGTATTCCTAAGGAGTTTTTGACTCTTAAAATGCTGCGTTCTATAGTAAGCCCACACTCGAAGGGGGTCCTCTGAGCTAGTGTTTTTTGCGGTTGCGAAACGACACCATACGAAAGCCCGCAATCATTACTAACCTTGGCGGTAAAACGCGAAACCACACCACGTCAACATGATGAGGAGGAAAGGATGCGGCAACCTGCAAGCATCATAACCACCGCCGCTTCAGTCGCTACTTTGTTGGGCAGCCTGGCGCTTGCGCCAGTGGGCACAGCGTCTGCCGGCGAGGCATCGGCATCAGTCATCGAGCAGGGCAAGGAAATCGCCTTCAACCGCAAGCTCGGCAACTGCCTGGCCTGTCACCACATGGACGACGGCAAGATGGCCGGGAACATTGGCCCACCTCTGGTGGCCATGAAGCAGCGCTTCCCTGACAAGGCGAAGCTCCGCGCACAAATCTACGACGCGACCAAGAGCAACCCGAACACGATCATGCCCCCTTTTGGCCGGAATCATATTCTGACTCCGGAGCAGATCGATAAGGTTGTTGAATACGTATACACGCTGTGACCAACGGATCAGCAGAGCAGGAGAACTGAACGTGACTAGCATGAAACGCAGAACCTTCTTGAAGGGTACCTTGACTGTTGGTGCCGTGACGGTCGCCGTCGGCGCAGGCCTGCTCACCCCGCGCACAGTGCTGGCCGCCTGGCCGCAGGGTGCATTCCAGGCCAAGACCGTCGACGACGCACTCAAGGCGCTTTTCAACACCGACCAGATGAGCGGCAGCGATCAGATCAAGCTGCGGGCTCCGGACATCGCCGAGAACGGCGCCGTCGTACCGGTGTCGGTGGACAGCAATATTTCGAACCCCACTTCGGTCAGCATCATCGTGGAAAAGAACCCCACGCCGCTGACGTCCAAGTGGGACCTTGGCCCCACCACTGAAGGGTTCGTGTCGACCCGCATCAAGATGGGCAAGACGTCCAAGGTCATCGCCGTGGTGAAGGCAGGCGACAAGCTCTACAGCGCCAGCAAGGAAGTCAAAGTCACCATCGGCGGGTGCGGCGGCTAACCGAAGCACCGCGTACCGTAACAACAGATTTTGCAGAGAGGACACACGGCAATGCCATCCAACACCATTAGAATCCGGGCGCGACTGAGCGGCGATGTGACGACGGTCAAAGCACTGATCAGCCATCCCATGGAAACCGGCAACCGCAAGAACAAGAAGACCGGCAAGCTCATTCCGGCGCATTTCATCCAGGAAGTCACCTGCAAGCACAACGGCAGCGACGTTCTGGACGCCCTGTGGGGTACGGCCATTTCCAAGAACCCGTATCTTTCGTTCAAGTTCAAGGGGGCAAAGAAGGGCGACAGCCTGTCCCTGCATTGGGTGGACAACAAAGGCGAGAGCGACTCCATCGAGACGAAGATCGGTTAGTCATCTGCCGCGCCCCGCCCAGCGGCGGGGCGTGGCTACATAAGATCCGAGGGAGGAAATTTAATGAAAAAGCTTCTGAGTCTCGTCGCCGCGTTGGGGATCCTGGGGGGGATGCCCTATGCCAGTGCACAACCCGACCTCATGGCAACGGGGACGCCCCATCAAGACCTGCAGCGCTTCCGTGCCTACTTCAAGCACCGCTTCCCCCATGTTCCGTTCGCGGATTTCGCCAACGGCGCCTATTCGGTCGGCCCCAAGGACAAGCGGGAACAGTGGGAAGCCGTGATGGAGTTCCCCCCCTACGACTATCAGTTGGAGGCGGGCAAAAAGCTGTTCCACACCGCGTTCAAGAACGGCAAGTCCTACGCGAGTTGCTTTCCTCACGGCGGCATCGGCATTCGCCAGAACTATCCCTACTTCGACGCCAAGCGCGGCGAGGTGGTGACACTGGAAATGGCCATCAACGAATGCCGGGTGAAGAACGGCGAAAAGGCGTACAAGTGGGGCACGGGCCCGATAGCGGAAGTGTCCGCCTATATGGCCTACACGTCCCGGGGCAAGAAACTGGCGGTCAAGACCCCCAGCACCCCCGCCGCCGTGGCCGCCTATGAACGCGGCAAAGAGTTCTTCTACGCCAAGCGGGGCCAGCTCAACATGTCCTGCGCGGACTGCCACGTGTATCACGCCGGCGATCGCGCCCGGGCGAACATTCTCAGCCCGACGCTGGGCCACCCGACCGGTTTCCCCGTATACCGGGCAAAGTGGGGACACCTGGGAACGCTGGAAAAGCGCTTTGCCGGCTGCAACAAGCAGGTCCGATTCAAGCCCTTCAAGGAGCAAAGCGTCCAGTATCGAGACCTGGAGTACTTCGTGACCTATATGAGCACCGGCCAGCCGGTGAACGCACCTAGCTACCGCGAGTAATTCTTGCCGTAGGGTCACGACAGACCCGGCCAGGGCATCCCGGCCGGGTCTTTTTTTGGTAGAAACATCAACGGCCACAGCCCACGGCCGGCGCTATTCGCGAGCCTCGGCTGGCCCCGAGTTTTCTCCGGAATATTCCAGCCTGATTCGACGTCTATAGTTTGCGCCGCGGCTGCATTATGGAAGCTGGAGACTCCGTGGACGCGCAAAACCCAGCCAATGACTGGCTTGCCTTATGGCCTGGAGGTAGTTCGATGAGTATTTCCCGCCGAGAATTTCTGCAGATGCTGGCCGCCGCCAGCGCGATGGGCATGTATTTGCCGGGCGTCGAAGCCGGGACGGCAATCCAGAAAACGCCCGCGGGCGTGAAGCCGTTCAAGGCGCCGACCCACCTTTACGAATTGCCCGCCTTCGGCAATGTATCCGTGTTGCACTACACCGACTGTCACGCCCAGCTGCAGCCGGTGTACTTCCGGGAACCCAACATCAACATCGGCATCGGGAACATGAAGGGACACCCGCCACATCTGGTGGGCGAGCATTTCCTCAAGTTCTACGGTATCAAACCGGGAAGCGCCGAGGCCCATGCCTTCACATACCTCAACTTCGTGGAAGCGGCGGAGCATCTGGGCACGCTCGGCGGATTTGCCCATCTCGCGACCCTAGTCAAACACCTGCGTGCCCAGCGTCCCGGCAGCGTACTGCTCGACGGCGGCGACACCTGGCAGGGGTCGGCCACCGCCCTGTGGACCAAGGGGCAGGACATGGTGGACGCCCAACTCCTTTTGGGCGTGGACGCCATGACGCCGCACTGGGAAATGACCTACGGTGCAGAGCGCGTCAAACATGTTGTCGACAATGACTTCAAAGGCAAAATCGATTTCGTTGCCCAGAATATTTTCGACAAGGACTGGGGGGATCAGATCTTCGATCCCTACGTTATCAAAGAGCTGAACGGGGTGCCCACCGCCATCATCGGCCAGGCCTTCCCCTACACCCCCATTGCCAATCCCGGGTACATGATCCCGAAATGGACTTTCGGCATCCATGACGAACACATGCAGAAGATGGTGGACAAGGCCCGGGGGGAAGGCGCCCAGGTGGTCATCCTGCTCTCCCACAACGGCATGGACGTGGACCTTAAGCTGGCCACCCGCGTGCGTGGAATCGATGCCATCATGGGCGGCCATACCCACGACGCGATACCCGCGCCGGTGGTTGTGAAGAACGCCGGCGGCAAGACGCTGGTGACCAACGCCGGCTCCAACGGCAAATTCCTTGCCGTGCTCGACCTGGACGTGAAGCACGGCAAAGTGCGTGGCTACCGCTACAAGCTGCTGCCTGTATTCTCCAACCTGCTGGAACCCGATCCGGCGATGGCCGCGCATATCGAGAAGGTCCGGAGCCCCTACAAGGACAAGCTCGACGAAAAGCTCGCTGTCACCGACGATCTGCTCTATCGCCGCGGCAACTTCAACGGGACGTTCGATCAGGTCATCTGCGACGGGTTGATGGATGTCATGGGCGCACAGGTGGCTTTCTCGCCGGGCTTCCGGTGGGGCGTCAGTGTGATGCCCGGCCAACCCATCACCATGGACGATCTCATGACCCAGACGGCCATTACCTACCCCACTGTCACCTTGAACAACCTGACGGGTGCCCAGATCAAGAACATCATGGAAGACGTCGCCGACAACCTGTTCAACAAGGACCCTTACTACCAGCAGGGCGGCGACATGGTACGCGTGGGCGGCCTCAAGTACACCATGGACCCCACCAAGTCCATCGGACACAGGATCAGCAACATGGAACTGGACGGCAAGCCGGTCCGTCCCAATAAGAAGTACTCGGTAGCCGGTTGGGCCAACGTCCACCAACCCCTCCATGGACGCCCAGTGTGGGATGTGGTCGCCGAATACCTGCGCTCGGAAAAGACGGTGCGGGTCAAGGACCTCAACCAGCCGAAACTCAAGAACGTGACCAACAACCCCGGCTACGAGGCTCTCTAAGCCTTTTCCCCAGCCGCCGAGACCGACGATCCCGGCGGCTGGGGCGTCTCTTCGATCCTTCCAGCCATCCGCTTCCGCGCCCCAACGTTCAATGCTATCGCCGTCACCTGCCTTGCGCGGCTCGTTACGCTCTCACCCCCTACCGACCGTGGAGCGCGCCGATCCCTTTTGGAGTCCATCAGGTCCGGCTACCAGTGGAAGTCGAGCGGGGATATCGTTGTCTCGCCCTGAGCGACGGGCAGGGTGCGCCATTGAAAGACGTCGGGGAAAGGTCAGACTCGGTAAATAACCGAAACCCGCCCACCACCTGCCAGCCGGCAAACCGTACCGCAGGGAGAGAGCGAGCTTTTCGCGCAGAAGCTCAGGACAAGGACACCCGGCCCCGTGAACGAGCCCCCGGCCAGGGGCGTTCACGGGCGAGCAGGCGAGGGATCAACAGCATCCGGGTGTTTGGGCAGCGTGCGCCAGCCCGCTTTCCATCCCGGATGCGCCGCCGGCGGCGGCGGTGATGGTGGGCCGTGAAGGACTCGAACCTTCGACCAGCCGGTTAAAAGCCGGATGCTCTACCAACTGAGCTAACGGCCCTCGCGAACAAACCCGAGATCATACCGGACCCGGCGCGATTGGCAAGCCCGCCGGGCGTTCAGACCGCCTCCAGGCGTCGCAGGGCATTGGGCAGCAGCCGCAGGTCGGCAAGCGCCGTTACCAGGGCAGCACCGAAGCTCGCCTCGCCTTCATATACCAGTTTGTAGTATTCGACCTTCATGGTAATAGCAGCGCCCAGAATGATCGACATGAATGCCAGGATCGATCCTACCGCGAGGGTGGAAAAGCCGGTAATGCCCTGGCCGATGGTGCAGCCCATCCCCAGCACGCCACCTATCCCCATCAGGAACCCGCCGACGGCGTGGCGGACGACATCCTTCCAGGACGCGAACCACTCGACACGGAATTGGCGGGTGACCAACGCGTACACCAGCGAACCCACGACCACTCCGGCCGCAGCCATCATGCCGAAGCTCAGGAGCGAACCGCTGAAACCGCCGCCTATCCAGTGGAAGAAATCACCGCTGGGGGAGACAAAAGTGTACGACTGAGCGCCCACATGGATGGGCGGCTGATCCATGAACTCTGCATCCGACATCCAACGCTGTCCCAAGGGGCCGGCGGTCACGAACCAGGCACCGACCACGGCAAGACCGACGACGCCTCCACCAAGGATGTTGTCAAATCGAGAGCGGAAATCGACCGACTTGAACGCCCAACCCAACAGAGCCACGGCAAGTATCCCGCCCACCACATAGTTGACGGTGGCCACCGACTTGATTCCCAGCATGCCGCCGATCATGGCGCCCAGGGACTGGTCGCTGATGGAATGACTGGAAAGGCTCACGAACGCAGGCTCCATCCAGGGCAGGAAGACCCGGCCCATGAAGTTGGTGTACATCATCAGGTAAGCGCCGAAAGCCAGCATCAGAAACACCAGCAGCGACTTGATGTTGCCGCCCCCGATACGCACCATGGTCTTGTTCCCGCAACCGCTGCCGAGCGTCATGCCGATGCCGAACAGCAGCCCCCCCACCAGATACCTGGGCCAGGCGAACATCGGGGTGCGATAGGGCGGAAAGGAGGCGGTACCACTGGCCGTGCTGCTCATGTTCACGACCCCGAAGATGCCCAGCAGCGTCACACCGATGATGGCCAGTGCGATGGCGAACACCCAGGAGCGGATACGGCCCGTATCGCCCATGTTCACCCAGTCGGACACTGCGCCCATGGTGCAAAAGTTGGTCTTGTTCACCACCGCGCCCATTACAGCTGCGATGCCGAACCCGTAGAGGAGAACTTCTTGCGTGCTCGTTAGATGCATAGCCGTTACCGCTCATTGACTGTGTTTCAGGGAATCGGAAAAGCCGTCGTCCGGGTGGGGTACGCGCCCTTGTGCAGCCCAAAGCTTAGCTTATGGCCGTTTTTTGCGCCATTCCGGCGCAACACGGTTGCCCGCGTGCCGCACGGAGCCTTGGGCCGCCAGTTGCGGCTAGCAGTAGACCGTTGGGTCCACGATGCCGGCCTTGGCGAAACCGGCCGCCCGCAGCCGGCACGAATCGCAGACGCCGCAGGCCCGTCCCTGCTCGTCCGCTCGATAGCAGGATACGGTCAACCCGTAATCCACTCCCAGACGCGTGCCCTCCCGGATAATTTCCTCTTTGCTCATGTGGATGAGCGGGGCATGAATATGAAATTGCCCGCCTTCCACCCCCGCACGGGTAGCCAGGTTACTTAGACGTTCGAAGGCATCGATATATTCCGGACGGCAATCTGGATAGCCGGAGTAGTCGACGGCGTTGACCCCGATGAACAGGCGCCACGCCCCCAGCACTTCCGCCCACCCTAGAGCCAGAGCGAGAAAAACCGTGTTGCGCGCCGGCACATAGGTCACCGGGATACCGTCGCTGGGCCGCTCCGGTACGGCAATCCGCGCATCGGTGAGCGCCGAGCCGCCGATCGCTGTAAGGTCCAGGGGAATAGTCTTGTGTTCGACCGCGCCCAGCGCCTGAGCCACCCGCCGGGCCGCAGTCAGTTCGGCGTGATGGCGCTGACCGTAGTCGAGGCTGAGCGCGTAGCAGTCAAAGCCCTCGGAGCGGGCCAGAGCCAGCGTGGTGGCCGAGTCCAGCCCCCCTGACAGCAGCACCACGGCTTTGCGGGCATCGTCGTTCAATCCAGTCCCCCCGTTGCGTGCGGCCTACCGGCCCGGCGCATCGCCCCACAACAGCTTGTGCAGCTGAATCTGGAACCGCACCGGCAGCCCGTCGGCCAGTATCCAATCCGCCAACTGGACCGGAGCAAGTGAGCCGTGACAAGGCGAAAACAGGACTTCGCAGCGCGAAGCGAGGTCTTGTTCGCGGAGCTGCACACGGGCCCATTCGTAGTCCCCTCGGTCACAGATCACGAACTTCAGTTGGTCACGCCCGCTCAGATGGTCGAGATTTTCGAGTCGATTGCGCCCGCATTCGCCTGATCCGGGCGTCTTCAGGTCCATCACCTTCACAACCCGGGGATCCACAACCGAAACGTCCAGTGAGCCACTGGTCTCCAAGGAAACCTCGTAGCCCCGGTCGCAAAGATGGCTCAACAGAGCCGGGCAGTCCTTCTGGGCAAGGGGCTCGCCACCCGTCACCGTAACGAACCGGGGAGTGTGGCGCTCCACCTCGCCGAGAATCTCCGCGAAGGACATATATGCGCCGCCGTGAAACGCATAGGCCGTATCGCAATAGTCGCAGCGCAACGGACAACCTGTCAGGCGCACGAACACCGTCGGCCAACCGACGGTACGTGATTCGCCCTGCAAGGAGTGGAAAATCTCGGTGACGCGAACGCGCCCCGGCCATGTGGACCGGGGCGTTTCGCGGTTTTCATTGGCCATCGGACAATTTTACTACAGGGACACCGCGACGCGCAGCGCCAGCCTGTTTAATGCCCCTCGCGCTTCATGCGAGCCAGTCTGTCCTGAGCCAACTGCGCCGCCGTGGATCCGGGCGCTTCCTTGACGACGGCGTTCAATGCCTGGCGGGCGGCACCCCAGTTCTGCTGCTCGTAGTTGATGTAGCCGATCTTCAGCTGGGCATCGGGCACCTTCGAGCTGTGGGGGTATTTGGTCAGCACTTTCTGGAATTCCGCCAACGCCTTGGAAAAATTGCGGGTGACGTAGTAGGTCTCCGCCAGCCAATACTGGGCGTTGTCGGAATATTGGCTGTCCGGGTGAGCCTTCAGGAATGCCTCGAAGGACTGTGCCGCCTGGTCGTACTGGCCGTCCTTGAGAATGTTCAATGCCTTCTGGTAGGCCGTCCGGGCCGCGGCCGAAGCCTGGCTTGCGCCGGCAGCACCCGCGGCACTGCCTTCCGTTCCCTGGTTCCCGCCCTGCGGTGAGGGCGAACCGGCGGTCTGGCCGGCGGCGGACATCGACACCGAAGACGGAGCGCCTGACCCCGCTGCGGGACTCTGGCCCGTGGCGCCCGCGCCGCTCTGCCCTTGCCCGCTGGCCACTTCCAGACGACGCAGGCGCCGATCCAGATCCACGTACAGCTCACGCTGCCGACTCTGCAACTGCTGCAACTGGTGCTCCTGCACCTGCAACTGGCCGCGCAGCTGACGCATGTCGGCCTGCAACTGATCCAGCTGGGTCACTATCTGAACCAGGGTGCCGCTGTCGCCCCCCGCGGAGGAGGACTGGTCATCGGCCCCTTGCGCGGAACCGGCGACCGCCAGCGCGCCCGTCAGCAGCGCGAATACCGCAATGGAAGTGGAGCGTCGCATGTCACTGCTGCCCCGTGTAGACGATTTCCACCCGACGATTGTACCGCCAGGCCGATTCATCGTGACCGAGAACAGCCGGGTGCTCCTCGCCGTAACTGATCATGGAAATCTGGTCCGGTTTCACACCCTGTACGACCATCAGTTGACGGACCGACTGAGCACGCCGCCAGCCCAAAGCGATGTTGTATTCAGGCGAACCACGCTCGTCGGTATAGCCTTGCAGCCTGACGTGCAAATCGGGATGGGCCGCGAGGTATTTGGCATGGGCCGCCACCAGCTTCTGACCTTCCGCATTGACCACGCTGCTGTCGAAAGCGAAATACACCGTCTTCTTGTACAACGGACTGGCGGGATTGTTGATGGGGCTGCCCTGAAAGCCGCCCTCGGTACCCGCCCCGCTGGCCTGGGCACCCGCGCCACCACCGGCACCCGCACCCTGGGCCGATGTGCTCTGATCCACCACGGCCGCCTCATGCCCCGGCTTGCCGCCCATGGTTCCGCATGCACTCAGGGTCAACGTCAACACGGCCAGACTCAAAAAGCCAAACAAACGTTTCATGTATCGATCCTCCGCTGAAAATTTAATAGGGGCCAAACAGGCCGTCTTGGCTATTGAGTACGGAAAGGACCCCACGCGGGCTCACTGACATCGCCCTGCTGAGCCACCAACCGCTGGCCGGCGCGGCCTCCCTCGGAGACCGTCGCCAGTACGCCGCGATTGCCGTGTTCCGCTGCGTAAAGGATCATGCTGCCGTTGGGCGCAAAGCTGGGAGATTCGTCCAGCGGCCCTTTGCTGACCGTCTGCAACAACCCGGTCTTCAGATCCAGCACAGCTATCTGATAGCTTCCTCCCGATCCATGCACCATGGCAATATCGCTGCCATCGGGCGAAACGCTTGCGCCGGCATTGTAGTTGCCGTCGAAGGTCAGACGCTTGGCCTGCCCACCGTCAGCGGAGATTTGGTAGATCTGGGGACCGCCGCCACGATCGGAGGTGAATACCAGACTCTTGCCGTCGGGCATCCACGCGGCCTCCGTATCGATCGAGGGGTCGTCGGTCAAACGCCTGAGGTGACCGGTAGACAGATCAAGGATGTAGATGTCCGGACTACCGTCCTTTGACAGCGTCATGGCCAGGCGCTTTCCGTCCGGAGACCAGGCCGGTGCGCCGTCGATGCCCGGGTACGAAGCCACCACGTGCCGCGCACCGGATGCGACGTTCTGGATAAATATCTGGGACCGATGGTGCTCGAAGGATACATACGCCAGTTGCTTGCCGTCCGGAGACCAGGCCGGCGACATGATCGGTTGCGACGAACGCAGAATGGTCTGCGGATGGAAACCATCCGAGTCGGCAACCTGCAGCTCATACACTGTATCGTTCTTACTTTTGCGGTCGGTCGTCACGTAGGCGATGCGGGTGTTGAATGCACCACGCTCGCCGGTCAGGCTCTTATAGATCAGATCGCTGATGTGATGGGCCACGCCTCTGAGATCCGAACCATTGGCCGGAATGCTGTAGCCGATGATCTGGCGACCCTGAAACACGTCGAAGAGCTGGAACTGGACGTTGTAGCTGTCCGGCCCCGTGGCCTGCACCTTGCCGACCACCAGATTGTCGACCCGCAGCACGCGCCAATTCTGGAAGTTCACCTCATCACCGGTATGGGGATGAGCGACAAGATCCTTGTCGGCCAACGGCGCGAAGCGGCCGCTGCGACGCAGGTCGTCGGCGACGACCTTTCCCACGTCCGTGGGAAGCTTCCCGGGCCCGGCCCAGCCGAACGGAACGACCGCAATGGGCTGAGCCCCCTCGGTGCCTCCGGTGATCTGGATAGTGAGCGCGGCATCGGCGCCCCGCGATCCCAGCAACAGGCCGGTCATCAATAGACATGCGTAGAATGCTAGACGCACAGGCGTTCCTCTCATGACTCGGGCGTAAACTCGAAATTGAAGTTCCGCATTTGATTCATTGCATCGGGGTCCGACGGCATGGGCAGCGGTGCGGCCCGGTAGACGGCGGCCACCGCTGAGCGATCGAAACCCGGGTTTCCGCTGCTCTTGACGATCGTGGCATCGGCCACGTCGCCTCCCGGAATAAGACTGACGCTGACCACGCAGGACAGTCCGTCAGGCGTGCCGGGCGGACGTATCCAGTTGCGTCTCACCTTCTGCCGAATCGCCGCGATGTATTGATTCACCTCACTCTGAACTGCCTGTTGGTGCTGGGCAGCCAGTCGCTTCTGTTCGGCGGCCAACTGTTGCTGAAGAGCTGCCTCGGCCTTCCGCTGCGCTTCCTCGCGGGCCTTGCGCCTGGCTTCCTCCGCAGCTTTGCGCTTCGCTTCCGCCTCAGCCTTGCGTTTGGCCTCCGCCGCCGCTTTGCGCTTGGCCTCTTCCGCCGCCTTGCGCTTGGCTTCCGCCTCGGCTTTGCGCTTGGCCTCCTGCTCAGCTTTGCGTTTGGCTTCCGCTGCGGCCTTGCGCTTGGCCTCCTCGGCCGCCTTACGCTGGGCCTCCAACTTCGCAAGGCGCTGTTGCTCGGCTTTGTTCTTCGCCTCCAGCGCCGCCTGATCGTCCTTAAGCTTCTTCAGCCGGGCCGCTTCCGCAGCCTGTTGGGCCTTCAGCTTTGCGGCGGCCTGCTCGGCCGCCTGCTTCTGCTGCTCCGCCTGCTGCTGGCGCTTGTGTTCCAACTCGGCGAGGCGTCGCTGTTCACGCAGCCGGTCCTGACGCGCCTTTTCCGCCTGCGCGTGGAGTTTCTTCAGCCGCTCCTCGGCCTGGGTCTGCTTTTCCGACTGGGCCCGCTTGAGCTGGCGCATCTCGGCATCGACCTTGGCCTGGTCAACGACAACTGCCTGCACCGGCGCCGCCTGCCCGGCGGTGGCCGAAGCCTTGGGCCGCCAGTCCACGCCCACAACCAGCAGCGCCAACAGCACCAGATGGACGAGCAGCGCATACAACAGAGACCGGGGATGTTCGCGCAGTACCTGCCACATGTGGGATCAATGGTCCTTGCGCGGACTTTCGGTGACCAACCCTACCCCCGACGCACCGGCTCGCTGCAACAGGGCCATGGCCGTAACCACATCGCCATAGGGCACGCTGCGGTCTCCTTTGACCAGCACCTGGGTGTCCGGGTGCAGCCGCAGCACCGCCGCCGCACGCTGCACCAGGGTGTCGGCGTCCACCGGGCTGCGGGGATGGTCGCCGACATTCAGGTAGAACTTGCCATCGGGTCCCACCGTCACCAACAGCGGCTCCTGCTGCTTGGAGGGTATGGGCTTGGCGGATGCCTGGGGCAGTTTGACCTGTACGCCCTGGGTCAACAGCGGGGCGGTGATCATGAAAATAACCAACATGACCAGCATCACGTCGATGTAGGGCACTACGTTTATGTCCGACATTGGCCGCCTGCGAATACGCTGCCGTGCCATTGCAGTCAGTCCCAGTCCAGTTCACTCACAATCTTGAAGACACCGCGATCAACGTTCAGTGCCGGGCACATGGGCCTGGCGCTGCAGGATCGAGACGAACTCCTCGAGGAAATTGTCGTAATGGTTGATGAGCCGTTCCACATCATTGGAATAGCGGTTGTAGCCGATGACTGCCGGAATGGCGGCGAACAGGCCCATGGCCGTCGCAATCAAAGCCTCGGCGATACCCGGCGCCACCATTCCCAAAGTCGCCTGATGGACATTCCCAAGGGCCCGAAACGCACTCATGATTCCCCACACGGTTCCGAACAGGCCCACGTACGGACTGATGGAACCGACCGTGGCCAGAAACGACAGGTGCGTCTCCAGCGCGTCGATCTCACGGGACAGCGCCACGCGCATGCTGCGCTGGGCACCCTCCACCACCGTAATGGGCCCGACGCCCTCCTGTTTGCGAAGCCGGGCGAACTCGCGGAAACCGGCTTCGAAGATGCTTGCCAGTCCGTGCACGGTGCCCCGGGCCCCAGACACTTCCTTATACAACACTCCCAGATCGGCACCGGACCAGAAACGCCGCTCGAACGCATCCGCGTCCGTGCGAGCGGTCTTCAGGTTCGTCCACTTGTTGAAGATCATCGTCCAGGAAATGATCGAGGCGATCAGCAACAGCAGCATCACCAGTTGCACCACCGGGCTGGCGCCCGCGACCAGGTGCACCAGCGACAGATCAGCCGACATCGGGAATCTCCTTCAGAATGCGCTCGGGAATCGGCCGGGGCCGCAATACCCCGCTGTCCAGACAGACGATACGCACGCTTCCGGTACACAGGGGGTTTTCCGGTGTATCGGCGCGATACACGGACTGCTCGAAGCTCAGACTGACGCGCCGCCGCTCCGCGACCCGCGCCGTGACTATCAGAGAGTCATTAAACCGTGCCGGTTCCAGGAACTCGACGTTGGCAGAGCGTACCGCAAACAGAACGCCTTCGCTACGGGCCAGTTCGTCCTGCTCAAAGCCGTAACTGCGCAGGAACTCGGTACGCGCACGCTCCATGAACTTGAGGTAGTTGGCATAATACACAACGCCCGCAGTGTCCGTGTCTTCATAGTAAACACGAACGGGCCAATGAAAGTCTGTCACACTCAATGATCTCGCGTCTCTGCCACCGGAAGAACCGGTTGCCGGTTCGCCGACGGCGCGCGTGCGGTCCCACGTGGAATGATTGTGCATAGCTTAACGGATGCTCCGCTCCCGCTTCCAGAGTCCAACCCCGCGCGGTCCCGCGGCGAGCAGGCACGATCAACCCGCACAGGGGGATCGGTGGCAGCCGCACCTGGACCGGAAAAGACACCGGGCAAAAAAAAGCGTGGCATGCAGGGGCCACGCTTTGGTTCCCTCGGGGGGAGGGGAACAAATTGTCGCCGGCTCCACCGGGCCATGGAGCTGCCGCGGAGGTCCACCCTCCGCTTGCAGTTGGCCGTTTGTTGCGGAGGATCACTCCGCGCCGGCAGTTGCCAAATGTCAGGCAAGCACCGTGCCATGAAGAGTAGTCCTCATAAAAACAGCATGTTGCGCATGCAAGCAAGGTCCGGTTGAGGGTCCAACCACCCCCTTCGGCGTCGCCTTTTGGCGACACATACCAACAGCGAAATAGTAACTAGTTGAGTTCTTTGAGGCTTTGCCGTCGCCGTTTGAAGACAACAGCTCAGGCTCGAGGTTCCTTGAACAAGGCGGGACTGAGGTGGTGGCGGCGCAGCAGCTTGTAGAATTCAGTGCGGTTGCGGCCCGCGAGGCGGGCTGCCTGGGTCACGTTCCCGTCGGTAATCTGCAACAACTGGGTCAGATACTCCCGTTCGAAGCGGCCGCGCGCCTCCGCGAACGACAGAATCTCGCCTTCCTTGTTGCGCAGCGCCCGCTGCACGAGGGTGGCCGGAATAACCGGGGTCGTGGAAAGCGCCACGGTCTGCTCGACCACGTTATACAACTGCCGCACGTTGCCGGGCCAGGGCGCACTCACTAGCAACTCCATGGCGTCGGGCGAAAAGCCGGTCACCCGCTTCTTGCCCGAATGCTTGAGTCGTTCCAGAAAGTGTCCTGCCAGCAACGGAATGTCCTCCCGACGCTCCGCCAACGACGGCACCTCGAGGGCCACTACGTTGAGCCGGTAATACAGGTCCTCCCGGAAGTTGCCCAGTTCCATGGCGGCCTCCAGATCCCGGTGGCTCGCCGACAGCACCCGCACGTCCACCGGGACCGATTCGGTGGCTCCGACCGGCCGCACCGTCCGCTCCTGCAGCGCCCGCAGCAGCTTGGCCTGGAAAGTCAGCGGCATGTCCCCGATTTCATCCAGGAAAAGCGTGCCGCCCTTGGCAGCCTGGAAAAGCCCCTTGTGGTCCCGGGTCGCACCGGTGAAAGCGCCTCGTGTGTGCCCGAACAGTTCGGATTCCAACAAGGGTTCGGGAATGGCGGTGCAGTTGACCGGCACAAACGGCTTGTCGTAGCGGGTACTCGCCATGTGGATGGCCAGCGCGAGAAGCTCCTTGCCGGTGCCGCTGTCGCCATGAATGAACACGCTGGCATCGCTTTCGGCCACCAGCTTCGCCTGACTGAGCAGGTCCTGCATCAACGGGCTGCGGGTAACGATGTCCTTGCACCAGGCTTCGTCCTGGCGCGTGGCCGGGCCCGGCGCTTCTCCGCCGAGCTTGACCGCCCGTTCCACATGCTCCAACAGCTCCTTGCTGTCGAAGGGTTTGGTGAGAAAGCTGAACACGCCGCGACTGGTGGCGGTTACCGCGTCCGGAATCGTCCCATGGGCGGTCAGCATGATCACCGGCAGCGTCGGCCGGCGCTGCTGGATGGCATCGAACAGCCCCATCCCGTCCATACCGTCCATGCGCAGGTCGGTAATGACCACATGGGGACGGAACATGGAAAGTTGGCCTAGGGCTTCTTCAGCGCTTTCCACGGCGTTCACGGCGTAGCCGGCGGCCGACAGACGCATGGACAGCAAGCGCAGCAGCCCGGCGTCGTCGTCAACCAGCAGTACACGATGGCTGGATTCACTACTCATGGCGACACACCCGTACCCTGGTCCTTGTTCCTCCGATTGAGGCTTTCCTCGATGGATTTCAATGCATTCAGCTTCTTTTGCAGCGCATCGGCACGTTCCTTCTCGGCAGTCGCCTGCTGCTTGAGACGATCCCGCCGCTTGCGCGCCGCGATGCGTTCGCGAACCACGGACTCCACATGGTGCGCGAGGATATAGGTCTCCCGATGCGTCGCCTTTGCCGCAGCCTGGCGCGACAGATCCAGCGCCTCGACGTCATCGCGCACCCGGGGCTCGGCGAACGCCAGCAGCAGCGCCAACCGTAGCTGGTTTGCCGCCGAAGGATGGGCGGCGACCGCCGCCTGCCGGCGTTTCAATGCCTGCAGCAGATCGGCATTATGCAGGTCGTAGACTTGCTGAAGCTGGGCCAGCCACTGCGTATCGTACTGGCTCGCGACGGCGGTCCGCTGGGGACGGTCCAGCACATGCCAAGGCGCACACCCCGCCAGCAGCAGGGCCAGCAGACCGCACAGGAAACCCCGTGCGACAGTCATGCCACCTGCACCGGACGCAAGCCCATCGGCAAGGTCACCCGCAGACGGGCACCGCCTCCCTGATGTTCGACGACTTCGATTTCCCCACCGTGGGCCTGCACATATTCCCGGGCGATGGACAAGCCCAAGCCCGTACCTTTGACATGGCCGGCACACGGTATGGACCCCTGAAAGAACGCGTCGAACACGCGTTGGCGCTCCTGCACCGGTATTCCCGGGCCCGAATCGGTTACTTCCAATACCACGGTATCATCCTCTCCGGTAGCAAGCGAAACGGTCAGCACGCCGCCCTCCGGACTGTACTTGAGTGCATTCGACAGCAGATTGTCCACTACCACGCGCAGCCGGTCCGGATCGGCACTCACCTTCAACGGCTCCAGACGGGCATCGAGTCGCACCCGGTTGGACAGCAGGGCAAGACGGTGATCGGATACCACTCCCCGTACCAGCTCGTCAAATCGCAAGGTCTGGGGACGCAACGCCGACCGGGGGCCGGTAGCCAAGCTGAAATCCAGCAGATCCTCGATCAACCGTTGCAGTTGCAGCGCGTTGCTGCGCAGCAACTCCGCCACTTCCTGCTGCTGGCTGTTGAGCTCGCCGACCACCTGCTCGCCGAGCAACTCGCTGCCCTCTCGCAGGGTAGTCAACGGCGTCTTCAATTCATGAGACATGTGCCGCAGAAATTTCGCCTTCTCCTCCTCCAGTTCCAGAAGCTGGCGCCGCAACCACTCCAGGCGCTCGCCGAGCTGCTCCAGGTCCCTGGGGCCGGTAACCGCAATGGGAGCGCCGAACTCGCCGTCCCCCAGCCGCCGTATGGCGCGGTCCATCTGGCGGATGGGCCGCATGATCAATGCCGTAAAGAACAATGTCAGCAGGATGGCGGCCGGTACCAGCGCAGCCGCCTGCCATACCAACGTGCGCTGGGTCCACTGGGCGCGGTCCTGCATGCGCGCCACTTCCCGGTCGATCAATCGGCTATTTTCCGCCAATATCTCCCGAGCCGCAGCTGACAGATCCGGAAATTCGCTGACCGCACGATTGAACTGCTCGGACTTGCGATCGTGGGCGGTCAGTACCGAGTAGACCTCACCTTCCTTGTGCTGAAGGTCGGTCAGCATACGCCGCTGGGAAGCCTCCAGGGGAAGCGCGCTCAGACGGGTTGCCGTCTCCTGGAACCGCTGGTGCTTGTCCGCATAAGCCTTGAACAGCGTGTGGTCGCCGAGAACCTGAAACTGGAGCGCATTGCGCTCCATGGCAATCAGATCCTCAACCAGCGCCCGACTGTCCTGGGTCTCCTTGACCGCCTGGAACACGGCGCGCTGGCTCTGGTTGGCGAGGCGGTTCACCGAGACCGCCGCATTGACCAGGGCCACGATCAACGGCACGGCCACCAGAAAGAAACCGACCAGCGTCAGCCGCAGAATGGATTTGGGATGTGCAAGCTTTCGGGCCACAGCCGGATTCCTGGCGGCTCCCCGCCCAGAGGCTCTATTTCGCCACAAACCCTGCTGCGACGCAAAAGCGCCTCCGGCGCAATGCCACTACCGTTCAGGGGGTTCAAAAAGCGGCAGGTCTTCCGCCACCACCTCCCGGCGCGGCGGGGTCATGCCAAAATGGAGATAGGCATTGCGAGTCGCGACCCGGCCGCGGGCGGTTCGCATCATGAAGCCCTGCTGGATCAGGTAGGGCTCCAGCACGTCTTCGATGGTACCCCGTTCCTCGCCGATGGCCGCCGCCAGGCTGTCCAGGCCCACCGGTCCGCCGTCGAACTTCTCGATCATAGTGAGCAACAGCCTGCGGTCCATGTTGTCGAATCCATGCTCGTCCACATTGAGCAGGTCCATGGCCTTGCGCGCCACCGCCTTGGTGATCTCACCTTCTGCCTTGACCTGAGCGTAGTCCCGCACCCGCCGCAGCAGACGGTTGGCGATGCGCGGCGTGCCACGGGAACGGCGTGCGAGTTCGCCCGCGCCGTCGGCATCCGCGGCCACGCCCAATATGCCGGCCGAACGCCGCAAAATGGCGGCCAGATCCGCGGTGGAGTAGAACTCCAGGCGCTGCACGATACCGAACCGGTCCCGCAACGGAGACGTCAGCAGGCCGGCACGGGTCGTCGCCCCCACCAGCGTGAAAGGCGGCAGGTCCAGTTTGATGGACCGCGCCGCCGGCCCCTCACCGATGACGATGTCGAGTTGGTAGTCCTCCATGGCGGGATAGAGGATTTCCTCCACCACCGGGCTCAATCGATGAATCTCGTCCACGAACAGCACATCGTGGGGCTCGAGATTCGTCAACAGAGCCGCCAGATCGCCGGGGCGCTCCAACACGGGCCCGGAGGTGTGACGCAGGTTGGCCTGCATTTCGTTGGCGATGATATGGGCGAGAGTGGTCTTTCCCAGGCCCGGCGGTCCGAAGATCAGCACATGATCCAACGCTTCGCCACGCCCCCGTGCGGCACCGATAAAAATTTCCATTTGCTCGCGCACGGCGTCCTGACCGACGTAGTCGGCCAGGCGCTGGGGCCGGATAGCCCGTTCCAGACGTTCCTCCTCGGAGGTGGTGGCAGGGGACACCAGTCGTTCCGATTCCATATCCGCACCCGACTCAGCGAACGGTCGCCTGCAGCGCCTGGCGAATCATCTGCTCGGCACTCAGGTCGGAAGCGGCCACCGCCCGTACCATGCGGCTGGCTTCCTGAGGTTTATAGCCCAGAGAGACCAGTGCGCCCACGGCCTCCTGGACAGGGTCCGGCTCGCCGCTGGTTGCAGGCGCCGCCGAAAATGCTGGCGCCGAACCGTCGGAACCGGCACCGGGCAGACGGTCGCGCATCTCCATGAGCAGACGCTCGGCGGTCTTCTTGCCCACGCCGGGCAGGCGCGTCAACGCCGCCGTATCGTGCGCCTGTATGCACTGAGCGAAAGCGCCGGCCTCCATGCCCGACAAGATGGTCAGTGCGAGCTTTGCACCCACGCCATTGACCCGCAACAGAGTCCTGAACAATGCCCGGTCCCCGGCCCGGGTGAAGCCATACAGGGTATGGGCATCCTCGCGGACCACCAGATGGGTATGCAGGGTCACCTCGGCGCCGACAGCCGGCAGATCGTAGAAGGTGGTCATGGGCGCCTCCACCTCGTAGCCGACGCCGTGCACATCCAGCAGCAGGTGCGGCGGGCTCTTGGCCAGCAATTTGCCGCGCAGAAAGCCGATCATCGCACTCTTCCTCCACGCACGCCGTGGGCCGCGGGAAGCCGCGCCAGCAGCCGCCGAGTATGGCTGTGGCACAGGGCCACCGCCAGCGCGTCGGCCTCATCGGCCTGGGGCGGTGCCGGCAAATTCAGCAGCGCGCGCACCATATGCTGGACCTGGGCCTTGGCTGCGCCGCCACGGCCCACCACCGCCAGCTTGATCTCGCTGGGACTGTATTCGCTCACCGTCAGCGCGCCGTTGAAGGCGGCGCAGATGGCCGCACCGCGAGCCTGTCCCAATTTGAGGGCCGAGTCCACGTTGCGGTGCACGAAGACCTTCTCAATGGCCATCTCCTGGGGCTGGTAGTGCGCCACGATGGCGCTCAGCTCCTGAAAGATCTCTCCGAGACGCTCGGCCAGGGACCCGCCGGACAGTTGCAGGCTTCCGCTGGCCACATGGATGGTATCCGTCCCATGGGCATCGACGATCCCGTAACCGGTTACCCGGGAGCCCGGATCGATGCCCAGAATGCGGGTCATGGCCCCGCCCACCAGGCATCCGCCCGGCACGACGGCCCGGGCCGCCTGCCGTTACAACTGGGCCAGAATCTCTTCGGAGATGTCGGCATTGGAATAGACGTTCTGGACATCGTCCAGGTCCTCGAGTATGTCCAGCATCTTCACCATCTTGGTCGCGTCGTCCAACTCGAGGGACGTGGACGTGCTGGCGCGCATGGTGACCTCGGCCTGCTCGGGCTCGAAGCCGGCGGCGACCATGGCTTCCTTGACGCTCACGAAGTCGTCCGCTTCGGTCAGCACGTCAACGGAGCCGTCGTCGTTGGTGACCACATCCTGCGCCCCGGCTTCCAGGGCCGCTTCCATGATGGCGTCCTCGTCGCTGCCCGCCGGATAGCTCAGCACGCCATTCTGGCTGAACAGGAACGCCACCGAACCGTCGGTGCCCAGGTTGCCGCCGCACTTGGTAAATGCGTGTCGTACCTCGGCCACCGTACGGTTGCGGTTGTCGGTCATGCAGTCAACCATCACCGCCACGCCCCCAGGGCCGTAACCCTCGTAGCGCAACTCTTCGAAACTCTGCCCATCCAGCTCGCCGGCACCCCGCTTGATGGCCCGTTCCATGGTGTCCTTGGGCATGTTACTGCCCTGGGCCTTGTCGATGGCCAAGCGCAGCCGGGGATTGGTGCTCGGATCCGCTCCACCGTGGCGGGCCGCGACGGTGATTTCCCGGATCAGCCGGGTGAAGAGCTTGCCTCGTTTGGCATCCTGGGCGTTCTTACGATGTTGAATATTCGCCCATTTACTGTGTCCAGCCATTCCTGCCTCGTATTCGCGTACAAACGTCCGACAGTTTATCACTGCCGTTTCGACAGACCTAGGAACCCAGCCCGATGGGCGCGGCAGAACCGTTATCCGGGAAACCGGCTCCTACACCCCCCAGCGCCGCCGGGCGGCGGGATACGGCCTGTGCAACCCGGCGGTTTCTGTCCGATTTGTCGAGCGTCGAGTTGCCAGCCCGGGCCACAGGGTCGCCGAATCCGGCAACGCCTCACGGATCCGAATTTTGGGAGCTGTCCACCCGGTCGCCCCGCCACGGCCGTCGGCCGTGGCGGGAGAGCGTCAGAAACGCCAGCTGTAGAGGAACTGCCAGTTCCACTGGGAGTGGTCGATGGTCACCGGAGTGGAAAAGATATCCGGATTGGAATTGGTCACGGAAGTGGGCAACGCCCGGCTCACCGCAAAATCCAGGGACTGGCTCGCGTTGACCGCGTAGCCGAAACCGGCCGTCAAGTGATCCCGGACAATGGCCGGAAACAGGGGATTGACCAGATTGTCCGGAATCGGATTGTTGCCGACATTGACCCCGCCCCGAAGGGTCAGGGCCGAGGTCGCCCGGTAGGCCACGCCCAGCTCGTAGACGGTCTGGTTGCGCCAGTTCTGGTGCAAGGAGGCATCCAGAGTCTTGCCCCGCAGGTCGCCGGCCGGGCCGAACTGGGTGAAATTGTTGGCCGCCGACTGGTTGGCGGTGAAGGCCATCTTGAAGTTCTGCATGGTATCGGCCCAGCGAATGTACTTGATGTCCGCGGCCATCATCCAGCGATTGTTGAACCGGTAGGCCATACCCAGCCCGTAGGTTGCCGGCCACTGGAAATCCCGCACGCGGATCGAACCCTGCACGGGCAGGTTGTAGGCGGTGCCGCCCAGGCTCATGTCGGCGACCAGCTTCGCGCCGTCGGTGCTCATGTCCCCCAGGCGCGTCCGCGAATGATAGGTCGCCCCGAGGGTCAGCCGGCGATTGACCCGATACACCAATCCCAGCTTGCCCGCGTAGCCGAAGCTTCTGGCACGCCCGGTGAAACGGTTGTTGTTGGAAAAATCGAAGGCCGCGTAGTTGAGTTGCGCGCCGCTTTGCATGAAGCCGCCGAAGCTCTGCGCCAGGGTGCCACCGGCGGTGCCCATGGAATTACCCGCCATCAGGCTCTGGAACTGATGGGGCGAGAGTGCCATGCGCAGGTCCAGCCCCGCCCACACCACGTCCACGCTGCCACCGACCGTCAACCGATTGTTCACATGAAAGGCCAGCGGCAGAATGATGCGGCCGACGCTGAGCTCGGTGCGATTCTCCAGGGGCACGTTCACGCTGGGATCCGGCAGCCAGCTGCCCGCACCGTACTGGGTCCCCATCCCGCCCTGTCCGTAGACGCCGATGCCGTAGGTCCAGGCTCCGCGGCGGCGTACCCAGCCCGCCGCCGGCATATAGAAAGCCGTCGCCGAGGACTTCGCCGTGCGCCCGCCGGCCGATGACTTCACGTCCGGCCCGAGAAAGCCGAATGCCAGGTCGAGCCTCGACCCCTGCCCCATCAGCCCCAGGGTGGCGGGATTGTTCATCATGGCGGCCGTGCCGTTGTCATAGGCCATGGAGGCGCCGCCCATGGCGGTGGCAATGGGTCCATAGCCTTCCATATCCATGCCGTTGGTGGCGAACGCAGACAGGGGCAGCGCAGCGACTGCGCCGGCGATCACGGTACGGGATACAGCAAGAAACACCTTCATCCAGCCTACTCCATCGTTGTCGTGGTTGATTTGCACGGGGTGCCGCGCACAACGCCGCGCCGGGCAGTGCACCGTTGTGCAGGGAATGCACCGCAGGGAAGAGATGGCGTGCTTATCGGCCGCAATGCGGGGGCCTTCAGTCGTCAGTCCCTGGCGGCACCATTCGCATCGCAGCCGGGGATTTCATTGATCACCTAACTATCGGGCAATTCACCGGACCGGGCGCCGCTGGCAAATCGACCCAGGCGCAGGAACGTACAAACCTGGTGCGCCGCGTCCCGGGACAGCACCAACCCCATGTGGGTGGCGGCCACCGTGCAGTGCGCGGCGCCCGGCAGGCTGGTTTCGGCCACTGCCACGGTCCCGTCGCTGGGCTGCGCGAGCCCGCCCACCAGGCGCCCGACGCCCACCCCGCTGGTGCCGGCTATCACACCCACCTGCCGCCCCGCGGTACCGGCCGCCCCCTTGCCGTCCAGAGCTTGCTGCAGACTCTTGCCCAGCAGTATCCGGCCGGCCGCCGTGCTGGCCAGCCGTTTGGCCACGCCACTGCCAGTCACCGGCGTTCCCAGCAGGACCACACGACCGGTGGGGAGATCCGGATACTCCGACAGGGCGCGCAGGATCACCAACCCGCCCAGGCTATGGCCCACCAGATGCACCGTCGCCTCGCCACGGTCCCTCACAAAACGGGCCAGGCGGGCGGCGTTGTCGGACACCGGCCGACCCAGGGAACGGTAGCGAAACCGGCTGGGCGCGAATCCGCAACGTCGCAGCCGCCGTGCCACCAGGGTCAGCTCCAGCCCCGTCATCCACAGACCGTGCACCAGCACTACCGACACCGCTCCCGGCTGCCGGCCGGCGTGGTCGTCTTTCATGACGGCCCAACATCGACCCGACCGAGACGGGCCACCCCATCACACCGCCTGACGGTGTCGGTCCTCAACCGGACGGAACGCACTGCAGAATGGCTTCCCGGTTGGTATACGACGAAGCGAGACGGGCGGCGGCTGCACGCGGGAGCCAGCGCAGGTCGCTATGCTCGCGGGGACTCAGGCGGATCGCCGGCCGGCACGGAAGTTCGATCTTGAAGACATGCTCGGTGTTGGTATCCACTCCCGGGGCGTAGCGGTCACGCCACGGCGGCACAATGGGGAAGGTATTGCGCCGCTGACAATCCACCAACCGGTCCGCGGACTGCAGGCCCGTCTCTTCCGACAGTTCCCGACAAGCGGCATCAGCGGCCGACTCCCCCCACCGCAGACTGCCGGTCACCGACTGCCAGAAATCCGGAGGCTGCACCCGCTGGAGCATGAGCACATCGCCATGCCGCGTGTAGACCACTACCAATACCGATTCGGGACGCTTGTAGTGCGCAGCGTTCACCAACTGCCGGGGGGCCGGTCAGCCACCTGCCTCCACGGATTTGCGCACTCGCAGTCCGAGTTCACGCAGCTGGGCATCGCTCGCCGCGGACGGCGCGCGGGTGAGCGGGCAGGCGGCGGTCTGAGTCTTCGGAAAGGCCATCACCTCGCGGATTGACTCGGCGCCGGACATCAACATCACCAGACGGTCCAGGCCGAAGGCGATGCCGCCATGGGGCGGCGCGCCGAATTTCAGGGCATCCAGCAGGAAACCGAACTTGTCGGCGGCTTCCTGGTCCCCGATGCCCAGCAGCCGGAAGATCTCGGCCTGCACATCGGGCCGGTAGATACGCATGGAGCCGCCCCCCAGCTCGGTGCCGTTCAGTACCATGTCGTAGGCCCGGGAGTGGCAGGCGCCGGGATCGCTCTGCAGCAGGTGCAGGTGATCTTCCTTGGGGGATGTGAACGGGTGATGCAGGGACACCCAGCGGTTTTCCTTCTCGTCCCATTCGAACATGGGGAAGTCCACCACCCAGAGGGGCCGCCAGCCGCGGGCCACCAGACCCCGGTCATGGCCCAGCCTGACCCGCAGCGCGCCCAGGGACTCGTTCACGATTCTGGCCTTGTCGGCACCGAAGAACACCAGATCGCCGGCCTGGGCGCCGGTGCGCTCCATGATGGCGACGACCGCTTCGTCCGGAAGGAACTTCAGGATCGGTGACTGCAGACCCTCGCGGCCGCGGGCGGGATCGTTGACCTTGATGTAGGCGAGGCCCTTGGCACCGTAGATGCCGACGAACTTGGTGTAGTCGTCGATTTCCTTGCGGCTGAGCTCGCTGCCGCCCGGCAGGCGCAGGGCGGCAACGCGGCCGTCGGGATCGGTGGCGGGGCCGGAAAAGACCTTGAACTCCACCCGCTCCATCAGGTCCCCCACGTCGACCAGTTCCAGGTCAATCCGCAGATCCGGCTTGTCCGAACCGTAGCGCTCCATGGCCTCGGAGTAGCTCATGCGCGGGAAGGGGTCCGGCAGGGCCACCTCCAGGGACTGGGCGAACACCTGCCGCATCATGGTTTCCATCAGATCCATGAGGGTGTGCTCGTCCAGGAAGGAGGTCTCGATGTCCAACTGGGTGAACTCCGGCTGGCGGTCAGCCCGCAGATCCTCGTCCCGGAAGCACCGTACGATCTGGTAGTAGCGGTCGACCCCTGAAATCATCAGCAACTGCTTGAACAGCTGAGGCGACTGGGGCAACGCGAAGAACTCGCCCGGATGGGTGCGACTGGGAACCAGATAGTCGCGGGCACCTTCGGGCGTGGCCCGGGTCAGCATGGGGGTTTCGATGTCCAGGAACCCCTGGTCATCCAGGAATTTGCGCAGCGCCCGGGTGATGCGCGAGCGCAGCCGCAGCCGGTCGATCATTTCCGGGCGCCGCAGATCGATGTAACGGTAGCGCAGACGGGTTTCTTCGTTGACCTCTTCCTCGTCGATCTGAAACGGCGGCGTCTCGGCCGCGTTCAGGATGGTCAACTCTTCGCCCAGCACCTCCACCTGCCCGGTGGGCAAATGGGCGTTTTCCGTGCCTTCCGGACGGGGTCGGACGCGGCCCTTGACCTGCAGGACATACTCGCTGCGCACCCGCTCGGCGACCATGAAGGTCTCCGCGCGATCCGGGTCGAAGACCACCTGCACCAGACCCTCCCGGTCCCGCAGGTCCACGAAGATCACGCCACCGTGGTCGCGCCGACGGTTCACCCAGCCGCAGAGGACAACCTCTTGACCGACAAAGGATTCATTAAGATCTCCGCAATACTGGCTGCGCATGGCGGTCATTCGGCCGGTTCTCTCTATTTCAATTCAGGGGGCAGGGTCGGGAAAAGCGGAAATGGTACGGGTTGGGGCGGGGGGAAGCAACTTGCGGGAGGAACGGCGGTTTAAGGCATGGGCAAAGAAGGACGTCGGGCAGTGCGCTGCCCGACGTCCCGGGAGGCGGGTATCAGTCGGCGCAGGCCGGACAGGTGCCGGTGCCGCAAGCGGCCTTGGGCTCGGATTTCTTGGAGTCGGAATCGGCCACGTTGCGCTTGTTGCCGCTCTTGAAGTCCGTCTCGTACCAACCGCCGCCTTTCAGACGAAAGCCCGCGGCGGAAATTTGCTTCTGCAATGCGGGCTTGCCGCATTCCGGGCAATCCACCAACGCTGCGTCGCTCATCTTCTGGATGGCTTCCAGATGATGGCCGCAATTGGAACAGGCATACTCATAAATCGGCATGATGGCTTTCCCTCAACTGATAAACCGATTGTATAGCCAGCAAAATAGGGGCGATCGCTCCGTAAATCAAGCCCCGGACCTCAACCCAGCCCCAGATCCTCCCGCTCGTCGTCCCCCTCCCGTGCCTCCTGAGCGGCGGCCTGATCCAGGGCTTTTACCAGCAGGGCATGTTCATGTTCCGCCAGTCCGGAGTGCAGGTAGTGCTCAACGGCGTCCCGCACCGCCGCCAGGTAGGCGTTGCGGTGGTGCAGGTACATCAGCGTCCTGGCAAGGCCGCGGCTGTCTTCTCCCGCTGCCCGCAGGCGCTGGGCCTCGGTCATCGCGGCGGCAATTTCAGTCTCTGTCGGTCGGCTCATGGCAATCCCCTTGGCAACACCCTGGCACCGGCACGCGGTTTCCGGCGGCAGCCGGTTTCATGGGAGAATATCGGACGGCAACCTAAAGTCTTTGATAATGCCGTCGGCGGACCGGCCACCGGCGGCATCGAACCGACAGCGCTCAGCCCATGCACATGCGTCACACCACCCTGCCCAATGCCCGGGCGCGGGACCTCAGGACCCTGCGGGCCCTGCTTCCGTTCCTGTGGCAATACAAGGGTCGGGTGATACTGGCACTGGGCTTTCTGATCGTGGCCAAAGGCGCCAATGTGGGCGTACCCATCCTGCTCAAGGACATCGTGGACAGCCTCGGCAAGCATGGCAAACAGGCTCAGCTGACACTCCCCCTCGCCTTCCTGCTGGGCTACGGCGCGCTGAAGCTTGCCAACACCCTGTTCAGCGAGCTGCGCGATTCCATATTCGCCAAGGTCCGCCAGGGCTCCATGCGCAGCGTCTCGGTCAAGGTGCTCACCCATCTGCACGCGCTGTCCCTGCGCTTTCACCTGGAGCGCAAGACCGGCGGCATCGCCCGGGACATCGAGCGCGGCACCCGCAGCGTCAGCTCCCTACTCAACTACCTGGTGTTCAATATCATCCCCACCGCCGTGGAGATGCTGATGATCGGAGGCATCCTGCTGACCCGCTACAGCGTCTGGTTTGTGGTGATCGCGCTGGTATCGGTGGTGAGCTACGTGACGTTCACCTTCTTCGTCACCGAATGGCGCATGAAGTACCGGGTCACCATGAACGCCATGGATTCGGCCGCCAACACCCAGGCCATCGACAGCCTGATCAACTACGAGACGGTCAAGTACTTCGGCAACGAACAGCACGAACTCGGCCGCTACGACCGCAGCCTGCAGGGCTGGGAAGAAGCGGCGATCAAGTCCCAGACCTCCCTGTCCGCGCTGAACTTCGGTCAGGGCACCATCATTGCGGTCGGTGTGACCCTGATGATGACGCTGGCCGCGCGCGGCGTGGTGCAGGGCACCATGACCATCGGTGACCTGGTGCTGGTCAACGCCTTCCTGCTGCAGCTGTTCATCCCGCTGGGGTTCCTGGGCATGGTGTACAGCCAGCTCAAGCATGCCCTTTCGGACATGCAGGCCATGTTCGACATGCTGGAAAGCGAACCGGAAATCCGCGACCGCCCCGCTGCGCAGGACCTGCAGGTGAACGGCGGCGAGATCCGGTTCGAAGGCGTCTCCTTCGCCTATGAAGCCCAGCGCCCCATTCTGCACGACGTGGACTTCACGGTGCCGCCCGGACACAAGGTGGCGGTGGTCGGTCCCAGCGGGGCGGGCAAATCCACCCTGGCCCGACTGCTGTTTCGCTTCTACGACGTAGGTGCGGGCCGCGTGCTGGTCAACGGCCAGGACGTGCGCGACGTCACCCAGCGCAGCCTGCGGGCGGCCATCGGCATCGTCCCCCAGGACACCGTGCTGTTCAACGACACCCTGTACTACAACATCGCCTACGCCCGCCCCGCCGCCGGCCGGGACGACGTGGAACAGGCCGCACGGCTGGCCGATATCCACGATTTCATCATCACCCTCCCCCGGGGCTACGACACCGTGGTGGGCGAACGGGGGCTGAAACTGTCGGGCGGGGAAAAGCAGCGTGTGGCCATCGCCCGGGCGATCCTGAAGAATCCGCGCATACTGATTTTCGACGAAGCCACCTCAAGCCTGGACTCCCAATCCGAGCAATCCATCCTGGAAGCCCTGCGTCAGGTAGCGGCGGACCATACCACCCTGGTGATCGCCCACCGGCTGTCCACCGTGATCGACGCGGATATGATTCTGGTCATGGAAGCAGGCCGAATCGTCGAGCGTGGCAGCCATCGCGACCTGCTCGCCCGGGAGGGGCTGTATGCACGGATGTGGCGGCTGCAGCAGGAAGAGCGCGAACAGGCCAGCCAAGCGCCCGCGCGGATCAGCGCACTCTGACCGCGGGGAAGCGCTCCGGGACCGGATTCTTCAGTCTTCCGCGGATCGATCCCGCACAGCGTTCTGGCGCCCGAATAGATGCCGTACCAACAGTTCGCGGTCCGCCTCGCGCAGCCGATCGAACTCGATGGCGACGAAATGGGGGAACTCGGCGTCCCCGTCGGAACAAGGCTCGCAGTAGACCACGCGCCCCAGGGAAAGCACGCCGGTCTGGGACGGCAACAACACCAGCCTGAGTTCCACCAAATCGCCCGCAGTGAGCGGCTTGCGCGCGCAGAAACCGATGCCGCCAGCGCTCAGGCTGACCTTGCGGGCCGACTGCTGGGGCGGATCGAGCTCCTCCATCAGAAACAATCGCGCCAGGGTATTGAGCTTGCTGTCCACGGCCTCCAGATAGCGCACAAGATCCGGCGAGAGCCTCCGGATCTTGTGGAGCAACCGGTTCATCTGGCGGGAACTGGCGGCAAATTCCGCCGCCGCCGTGAAGCGGCTCGGCCGGCCGCGCAACTGCTCCGCGAGCACGGGCAGTTCCTGGTCGGATATCACCCGATAGTCGAGAACCACGCTGTCATCGACGCGAAAATACTCGCGCCGATTGGCTGCGCTCGTGGGGTTACCGTCGTCCTCGCTGGCCATTGACGCCTCCTACCTTCGTGAATCGGTTCTGCACACGGGTAAGTCTGTGCTTGTTGGGTCTATCGGGCCGCCATGGCATTTGCTGAAGCCCCAGCAGCCCATGCGGGAAAGAGTCTGTCCGCCGGCCGCCGCCTAAGTGATAGACTGCCAAAAATTCTTGCCGGACGCCTCACAATGACTGAATCCGATCCCGGCCATCGAACGGTCGGACGACTGCGGCTGCGCCGGGTCGGCATCGACACCTACCGGGAAAACGTGGCTTTCCTGCACCGGGACTGCGCCACCTACCGGGCCGAAGGCTTCCAGGCCCTGTCGAAGGTGGAAATCACCACCGACGGCCGCCGGATACTGGCCGTCCTGAACGTGGTGGATGACCCCAACCTGGTGGGGACCGAGGAACTGGGCCTGTCCGAGCAGGCCTTCGCCCAGCTGGGGGTGCCCGAGGGGCGCCTGGTTCGCGTTGAACACGCCGAACCGCCGGGTTCCATGGACGCCGTGCGCCGCAAGATGGGCGGCGAACGGCTGAGCCGGGAGGATTTTCTCGCCATCACCCGGGACATCAACGAAGCCCGCTACTCCAAGACCGAGATGGCCGCCTTCCTGGTGGCCTCCGCCCAGACCGGCCTGGATCGGGACGAGATCCTCTATCTGACCCAGGCCATGGTGCAATCCGGCGAGCGCCTGGACTGGGAGGAACCTCTGGTGGTGGACAAGCACTGCATCGGGGGCGTGCCGGGCAATCGGACCTCCATGCTCATCGTGCCCATCGTGGCCGCCCACGGCATGCTCATCCCCAAGACCTCCAGCCGGGCGATCACCTCGCCGGCGGGAACGGCAGACACCATGGAGCTGTTGGCGGAAGTGAATTTGACCCCCAAGGCCCTGCACCGGCTGGTACGCAAGGAGCGCGGCTGCCTGGCCTGGGGCGGCACCGCGCACCTGGCGCCGGTGGACGATATCCTGATCTCCGTGGAACGGCCCCTGGGTATCGACTCTCAGGGTCAGATGGTGGCCTCCATCCTGTCCAAGAAGCTGGCCGCGGGCTCCACCCATCTGCTGATCGACATTCCGGCGGGACCCACCGCCAAGGTGCGGCAGATGCGCCAGGCCCTGGCTTTGCGCAAGCTGTTCGAGTTCGTGGGCGACCAGACCGGACTGCACCTGGAAGTGGTCATCACCGACGGGCGCCAGCCGGTGGGACGGGGCATCGGACCCGTTCTGGAGGTACGGGACGTGATGCAGGTGCTGCAGAACGACCCCGCGGCCCCGGCGGACCTGCGCCAGAAGGCCCTGCATCTGGCCGGCCGGATTCTCGAGTTCGATCCGGACGTGCGGGGCGGGCGGGGCTTTGCCATTGCCCGGGACATCCTGGAGTCCGGGCGGGCGCTTGCCAAGATGGATGCCATCATCGAGGCTCAGGGCCGTCAACCGCATACCTATGTCCCCGGACCTCTGCAGTTCGAGATCACCGCGCCCAACAGCGGCGTGGTCACCGGCATCGACAATTATCAGCTGGCCCGGGTCGCCCGCCTGGCCGGCGCCCCCATGGGCAAGGGCGCCGGCGTGGACCTGCTCAAGAAGCTGGGCGAGCCGGTCGAAAAAGGGGAACCCCTTTATCGTGTCCATGCCGAGGTGAAGGCCGAACTGGCGTTCGCACGGGCCCAGTGTGACCGCCATAACGGCTATGCCATCGGCACGCCGGACCAGGTACCCGGTCCCTACGTGGAGTTCGGCTAGTGAGCAGCACCGACGACGCACTGGTGCTCGGATTTCCCGAGTACCCCGAACAGGCCCGGGCGCTGGCGCAAGCCCTGGAACTGGACTGTGCCATTGCCGATGTACACCGATTCCCGGACGGCGAAAGCCGGGTGCGGCTACCCGCGGCACTGCCCTCCCGTGTGGTGGTCTGCCGGTCCCTGGACCGTCCCAACGACAAACTGGTGGAACTCGCCCTGGCCGCCGCCACGGCCCGTTCCATGGGCGTGCAGAACCTGGCCCTGGCGGCGCCGTATCTGTGCTACATGCGCCAAGACATGGCCTTCCACCCCGGCGAAGCGGTCAGTCAGATGATCGTGGGACGCCAATTGGCGGACCAGTTCGACGAAGTGATCACCGTGGACCCGCATCTGCACCGTACGCCCCATCTGCGACAGGCGGTGCCCGCCGCACGCGCCGTCGCGCTGACCTCGGCCGCTTTGATCGGAACGTTCATTGCCGAGCGGTTCCAGACACCGACCGTGCTGGGGCCGGACGGAGAATCGGAACAATGGGCCCGCGCGGTTGCCCAATCCTGCGGGTGCGCCTACGGGGTCGCCCAGAAGCATCGCCGGGGGGACCGGGACGTGGAAGTCGCGCTGCCGCAAATAAACCTGGCCGGTCGGCAGGTGGTGCTGGTGGATGACATTGCCAGTACCGGCCGGACGCTCGCCAGAGCCGCCGAGCAGGTCCTGGCCGAAGGCGCCGCCGATGTGCAGGCGGTGGTCGTCCACGCCCTGTTCGTGGACGATGCCATCGAGCACCTCCGACGCGCCGGCGTTTCCGCCTTGTGGAGCACCGACAGCATCCGCCACCCCAGCAATGCCATTGCGCTGGCCCCGCTATTGGCTCAGGCCCTGCGGCCGTCGTAGGACCCACTGTCCGCTGACGGCGACCACCGACGCCGGGAATCGCAGACCAGGAAACGAACCGTGCGGTCACCTTTTTCGCCCCTCCATCTGCTGCTGTTCATCGTCGTGCTCGGCATGCTGGTGGCGTTCGTGCAGGTGGGACTGCTCACCCTGGCGTTCGACAAACTGGGACTGTCGCCGGGCGAAGGCTTCGTGCTGCTGTTCGCCTCCCTGTTCGGCAGCATGATCAACCTGCCACTGGCCACCATGGATGCCAGCGCATCTTCACCCGAACAGATTCCGCCCCCACTGCGGGGGTTGCTGCGCCAGCCTCCCCGCCCCTTCACCGGCAAGACCCTGCTGGCGGTGAACGTGGGCGGCGGGCTCATTCCGGTGCTGTTCTCCCTGTACCTGCTCACCCACAACCCCATCGACCTCAGCCACGTGGTGCTCGGGGTGGCGCTGGTGACCGCGCTGAGCTACGCCTTCAGCCGGCCGGTGCCGGGGTTGGGCGTCGGCATGCCCATCCTGATCGCCCCTCTGGGCGCCGCCCTCGCCGCCACGCTCATCAGCCCCGCTCACAGCGCACCCCTGGCCTACATCAGCGGCACCCTGGGTGTACTCATCGGAGCCGACCTGATGCGGTTGAAGGATATCCGCAAACTGGGCGCCCCGGTCGCCGCCATCGGGGGCGCGGGCACCTTCGACGGCATATTCATCACCGGCATCGTAGCGGTGTTGCTGGCTTGACCTGCGGGCCGAAACCGGCGCAAAACCCATAATGCCACCGACCAGGCCCCATGAGCCGCGATGGGAGACGCACAAGCCAGAGGGCCCGGATCCCGTTACCATTGACCACCAGCCTCCTGTAAGGCGCACTTGATCACCCATGGCCACCACCGATCCCAGAACCGTACTGATCACCGGCTGTTCCAGCGGCATCGGCTACGCCGCCGCCCACCGCCTGAAGGCCCGGGGCTACCGGGTATTCGCCACTGCGCGCCGGACGGCCGACGTGGCACGCCTTTGCGAGGAGGGTCTGGAAAGCGTGCAGCTTGACCTGACGGACTCCGCTTCCATCCACGCTGCCGTGGGCCAAATCCTGGAACGCACCGGGGGCACCCTGTACGGGCTATTCAACAACGCCGGCTACGGCCAGCCCGGCGCGGTGGAGGATCTCAGTCGAGCGGTGCTGCGGGACCAGTTCGAGACCAATGTGTTCGGCACCCACGAACTCAACACCCGACTGATTCCCGTCATGCGACGCCAGGGCTTTGGACGCATCATCCAGAACAGCTCCGTGCTGGGCCTGATCGCCCTTCCCTACCGCGGCGCCTACAACGCCAGCAAGTTCGCCCTGGAGGGCCTCTACGATACCTTGAGGCTGGAACTGGCGAACACCGGCATCCACGTTTGTCTGGTGGAGCCGGGGCCCATAGAAAGCCGCTTTCGCGCCAACAGCTACGCGGTGTATCAACGGACCATCGAGGCCGCCAACAGCTTTCACCGGGACCGCTACGAGTCACTGATCGCGCGCCTCAACAAGGAGGGCGCCGCCGCGCCGTTCACCTTGCCCGCGGAGGCCGTCGTGAAGAAGGTGATCCATGCGCTGGAGAGCCCCAGGCCCAGGATCCGCTACTACGTCACCTTTCCCACCTATCTGTTCGCCACCCTCAAACGTGTCCTGCCGTGGCGGACCCTCGATCGAGTGCTGTCGGGCGTGGGTCGGGGAGAGAGGCGGCGAAAGTAGACGATTCCCGAAGTGAATCCATCGGTGCCGCCCGCCGGCAGGAAACGCTGCGGCGGCAGGAATGGCCTGTGTGGGTTTTCCAGAACCATGGGCGGGACGCCTGCGCGGTGCTGGAAGATGGTGGGTTCGATTGGAATCTGTTGGGCTTCGCTTCGCCCAGCCCAACCCACGGCACGCAGAGCAACCGCCCGGAGAATCCAGCCCAGCCGCGCGGCATCTCGGTGCGCGCATCCGATTCGCTGCCCACGGGTGCAATACGCGGCCGCGCCGCCATGACATGGCGCCGTCATATACCACTGTTATCGTTGGGGGCCGACTCGACAACCCATGGGCCGACAGAAGCAGCAGTTGCTGCCATAACGGGCCCGATGACAACCAATCCAGTGGAAGCTCGAGCGTCAGTTTCGGGCCGGGAGGCGA
>CAZNBB010000021.1:0-3363 GCA_964571225.1 uncultured Gammaproteobacteria bacterium | reverse complement strand
GCCCATACACCGCGGAAGGGCCCTGCGGGTGGTAATGGAAAGCAGCACGAGCCACAACGCCGAAGGCACGCCCGTCTCGTCCATGATCATCGATCACCGGACAGGTGTCGCCACCTGCACGGATGCGACCCAGCACACCTCCAGCATCAGGTTACCCCGCCCGGACCGGGTTCTGAATGTACCGCTGAACCTTTTCCTCCGACCACTGGCGGACGGGGCCGAACAGCGGGCGGACTTCCAGACGCTGGCATGTGGAAAGGAGATCCGCCTGGTGGATACCGAAGCACGGGTAACCGCCCGGATCCCCGCTGCCGCCGGCCATCCACCTCTGGTGCGCGTGCGCTGCCGGTTCCAGCTCGGGCCGCTACTGTCGTCCCTGGCGGGACCTTTCCTGCCAAAACTGGTGTTCTGGTTCGACACAGTCGGCACGGACAGCTGGGTAGCCCACCGTGCACCTTTGTACTCCAACGGGCCAAGCGTGCTGGTTCTGAAACGGCCGCTGCGTCCGCTTCAGCTCCAGGTACCCCTGCGCCGAGCCGACCGCCGCACCGACTGAGCGCCATCGCCCTCGCCCACCGCGGCCCGTGCATGCCCGTGCTGCCTGTCCGCTCCGGCAAACCAGCCCGCATACTGGGCCGGCATCCCGGATGCCGGCCCAGTATGCGGGCTACACTGTGTGCAGCAACGTATCCCGGAACGTCCCGCCTGACCGCGGACGACACCAGCCATCTACCGAACCGGAGGATGATCTATTGACAGTCACCATCGCCTTCGACGTTTACGGCACCTTGATCGACACCAACGGCGTCGAGATCGCTCTTCGCGACCGCGTTGGTACCGCCGCCGGGGAATTCTCCCGGCTGTGGCGCGCCAAACAACTGGAATACGCGTTCCGCCGGGGACTGATGCAGAGCTACCTGGATTTCGACCAGTGCACTCGCCAGGCTCTGGACTACTGCTGCGCCGCTTGGAACGCGAACCTTTCCATGGACGATCGGCAAGCGCTCATGGACAGCTACAGGATGCTGCCCGCTTTCGCCGACGTCGCCGACGGCCTGGCCGCCGTGAACGAACAGGGCCACCGCCTGTACGCCTTCTCGAACGGACGCAGGGACGCGGTCGAAAGCCTGCTTCGGCACGCCGGCATCGACGGCTATTTTCGCGCCGTGGTCAGCGTCGACGATATCAAGAGCTACAAGCCCGACCCCGCCGTCTACCGACACTTCCTGCTGCGCAGCGGCGCCCTCGAAGGGGATGCCTGGCTGGTCTCCAGCAATCCTTTCGACGTGATCGGCGCCCTGTCCGCCGGGATGCATGCAGCCTGGGTGCGGCGTTCGGCCGAGGCCGTCTTCGATCCCTGGGAGTTGCAGCCCACTGCCACCATAGGCGGGCTTTCGGAGTTGGCGGCAGTCCTGCCCGGTCCGGATGCCGGAGCCGACGGGGGTAGCGCCGGCCGCTGAGAGACCCGTAAGGCCGATCGACAAGCCGGCACCGGCCACTGTTCGGCTGGCGCGGACCTGCAACAACCACAGTCGGGGGAATAGGACCGGTCGGGCGCCGTTCAGCTGTCGGCAAACACGGCCTCAGACGGTTACCACCACCAACGGCACATGCATCTCCCGGGCGCTGACGCCTCCGTGCAGGCCGATGGGCCGGAAGGTCTTTTCGCCCGCAATGGTGTCCTTGACGGCATACTGGTCCTTCATCAGCAGCACGTAGTCGCCAATGCGTTCCAACAGCCGCGGATGGGGCGTGCCCTGCCCGAAGTAGCCTGCATGGAACAGTTCCTCACTCCTGTACAACCAGCAGTAGTCGGACAGGTGCTCCTGCACGTACCGCTCGAAACGCTCCTCCCTGCCGGAGCGGACATAGCAGTAGGCGGCGCGGGGTTCACCGCACAAAGGCAAAGCCAGGCAGTCGCCAAGCTCGGGGTGTTCAGCGAGCTCCACATAATCGGCAGGAGTGGTGTCCACAAAACCGTGATCGGCGGTCACCACCAGCGTTGCCCCGGCGCCCTGCACTCTGTCCACAAAGCGCCCGAAAGCGGCATCCAGCTCCCGATAGTGTTCGTCCACCAACGGACTGGCAACACCGTGCTGGTGAGCCAGCGCATCGAATTCGGGCCAGTAGCCGTAGATGAAGCTCGGTTCCCGGACATCTTCCAGCAGTCCGCCGATACGGTCGAAGAAGCCCTCCAGGGTGCCGTAGCCATGGCGGTGGGCGCGGCCGGCCGTGGCCCGGCTGTAGTCCGAGTGCAGGATGCGCTGTTGGGTCACGATGTGGGTGCCAACCGACAGTCTGTCCGCGAACGGGACGATCCCGAGAACCTCACGGGCATCGATGCCGGCCTGACCGAGGCTGAGCCAGCCTCCACGGGAGCGGAACGGCAGCACGGCGGCTACCATGCCCAGCTCCCGCAGATACATGAACCATCCGGTCAGACCGTGCTGCTGGGGCGCGGTACCGGTCAGGAAGGTGGTGATGGCGGCGGCCGTGGTGGAGGGAAACACCGAGGTCATGGAGCCCAGCAGGTGGCGGTTGAGATTGCCGCCGGGACCCTGGGCCTGAAGGTAGTGATACCCCAACCCGTCCAGGGCGATAAGCACGATGTGACGGGCGCCTGCCAGCGTCTCGGACGGCAGCGCAGTCAAGGCAGGATAGTCCCGCGGGCCGCTGCCGAGGGCGCCGTGGATGGAACTCATCAGGTTGGCGATGGAGCCGCCCTGATAGTCCGGCCGTACGATAGGTCCCGAGTCGTCCATAACTCATTCTGTCATGCCGCAGGTCCCACAAAAACTGCGCAAGCGCGGTGGCATGAGCAAAAGAGCCCCGCCGGAGCGGGGCTGTAGAAAGATCCGTGCCTGACGGTTATCAGGCCGCGGATGCCGCGCGCGCACGCTTGCCGAAGGTCAGCTCGCCATCGCGCACGTCCACCTCGATCAGGTTCCCGGGGCCGAAGTGGCCGGACAGGATCTGCTGGGCCAGGGGGTTCTCCAGCTGCTGCTGGATCTCCCGCTTCAGCGGACGAGCACCGTACACCGGATCGAAGCCGGCCTCGCCAAGCTTGTCCAAAGCCGCGGTGCTGAGCTCGATGTCCATGTCGCGGTCCTGCAGGCGACGGCGCAGGTAGCCGATCTGGATCTCGGTGATGGCCCGGATCTGCTCCCGCCCCAGGGGGTGGAACACCACCACTTCATCGACACGGTTGATGAACTCGGGCCGGAAATGCTGGCCGACGACTTCCATCACCGCGGACTTCATGGCGCCGTAGTTCTCCTCGCCCGCCATCTCCTGGATCATCTGGCTGCCCAGGTTGGAGGTCATGACGATCACGGTGTTGCGGAAGTCCACGGTGCGGCCCTG
>CAZNBB010000020.1:0-41852 GCA_964571225.1 uncultured Gammaproteobacteria bacterium | reverse complement strand
CGGCACCTGCTTCGCCTTCCATCTTCCCGTCGCGACGGCCACCGCCACTTGATCGAAGCTGGCAAACCGAGCCTGCCCATCCTGTTTTGCGCTCGTTTGTGGTGTTTCAAGAAAAATGCGCCACGGAAAGCACGGAAAAGGGGGTATTCGGTCAGCCGATGCGGGGCGCCGACAGGCTGGAGGGAGGCGCTTAACGACGCGACACTGCTATCACAACGATTCTTCGTCCGTGTTTTCCGTGGCGCCTTTGCCTTTGTCTTTGTCTATACCCTTCCGTGGATTCCGCGGGTTCCGTGGCTCCTGCTGCTTTGGGACGTGAACGGCGCGATGCCCTTCGGTTATTGCGCCCTACGTCGGAAGCCCCGGCACGGGCTCCGCGCCTGCACCCGCATCCCGAATTGAACATTTCCGTGCTTTCCGTGTTTTCCGTGGCGCCTTTGCCTTGTGCCTTACGTGGATTCCGTGGGTTCCGTGGCTCTTGCATTCCCCACCCGTCGTGACCAAACCGTGATACTCGCGTTATAGGGGCGTTATACCCCCCTGCCATCCTTGCCGGTACCGGACCCGCGGCGGGTTCCGGTCTTTCGTTCTTCACCGTCAAGGAGGCACCAACCATGAAACCCTTTGCAACCGCCATTGCGGTCATGACCCTGGGCGCCGTCGGCGCCATGCCGACCACCGCGGCGTTTGCCTCGGAAGGTCACGCCTGGCAAGGGCACCACCAGCGCACCTACGAGGTCACCATCACCAACCTCACCGAGGGTGAGTCCTTCACGCCCTTCCTGGTGGTCAGCCACCGCAGCGGCCATCCGCTGTTCACCCTCGGCCAACCGGCCAGTGCCGAGCTGACCGCGCTGGCAGAAGGCGGCGACACCGCGCCGTTGGCGTCGGCCCTGTCGTCCATGGCAAGCGTGGGCTCCATGGCGACCTCCAGCGGGCTGCTGGCGCCCGGCAAGAGCGTCACCATCGACATCAAGGCCGGCGGCCGGTTCGACCACCTGTCCCTGGCCGCCATGATGGTGCCCACCAACGACGGCTTCGTGTCGGTACAGAACGTGGCGCTGCCGCAAGGGCGTCATACCCGCGCAGTGGCCGGCCCCGCCTACGACGCCGGCACCGAGGCCAATGACGAGCTGTGCGCCCATATTCCCGGCCCGGTGTGCGGTGGCGAAGGCGTCTCCCAGGGCATCACCGGAGTCGGCTACGTGCACATCCACTCCGGGATCCATGGGATCGGCGATCTGAGTCCGGCCCTGTACGACTGGCGCAACCCGGTGGCGCGGGTGGTGATACGAGCGGTCGCACCACACTGATAGGCGGCATCGCCGCGACAGGCCACATCGGTAGCCCGCCGGTGCCCTTTGGTTTGCCTGCGCCCCCGGATATAGTCGGGGGGCGTCAGGCAGATCCAAAGCGGCACCACCATGACGAACCCTGATCCACTGATCACCATTCGCGGACTGAACCGCACCTACCGGGAAGGCGAGCAGGCCCGGCAAGTGCTGCGAGACCTGGACCTGGAGGTCGGCCGCGGCGAGTGCGTAGCGCTGTTGGGACGCAGCGGCTGCGGCAAGTCCACGCTGTTGAACCTGATCAGCGGCATCGACCGGCCCGACGCCGGGCAGATCCGCATCGACGGCGTGGAGCTGACCGCCCTGGACGAGTACCGGCGCACGCTGTTCCGGCGCCGCCACATCGGCTTCGTCTATCAATTCTTCAACCTCATCCCCACCCTCACGGTGGAGGAGAACCTGCTTCTGCCCCTGGAGTTGAACGGCCTGAACGGCCACGAGGGCGCCTTGGAGCTGCTCGCCTCCGTAGGCTTGGCGGACCGGCGTGGGAGCTTCCCGGACCGACTTTCCGGCGGCGAGCAGCAGCGTGTAGCATTGGTACGTGCGCTGGTGCACGCGCCCAGCCTGGTGCTGGCCGACGAACCCACCGGCAACCTGGACGCCCATACCGGGCAGATCATCCTGGATCTGCTGCGCCGGCTGGTGAGTGAGCGGGGCAGTACCCTGGTGCTGGTGACCCATTCGGAGGACGTCGCCACATTGGCCGACCGCGTTCTGCACATCCGGGACGGAGCCGTGGCCGAAACCGGGACGCCGGCGGACTCATGATCTCCCTGGCACAGCGTGCCGGCTGGCGCCATCTGTGGCGCCACCCCTGGCAGGTGGGACTGGCTGTTCTGGGTGTTGCCCTGGGCGTCGCCGTGGTGGTGGCGGTGAACATCGCCAACACCAGCGCCAGCCGTGCCTTCCAGCTGTCCATACAAACGGTGGCGGGCAAATCCACCGACCAGATCGTGGGCGGGCCGGCCGGTCTCAGCGACCGGCTGTACACCCGCTTGCGGCTGCATGCCCGGATACCCGCCAGCGCACCCATCGTCGCCGGTTTCGGCCGCACTGGGGACCAGACCCTGCAGGTGCTGGGCATCGATCCTTTCGCGGAGACCGACTTTCGCAACTACTTCGGCGCCGCTGAGGTGCGCACACCGGTGCGCAAGCTGTTGACCGAGCCAGGCAGCGTGCTGCTGGCACCGGCCACCGCGAAACGGCTGGGGCTCACCGTGGGGCAGCGCTTCAAGCTGCAGGTGGCCGGCCGTATCCGGCCCGTGCGCCTGGTGGGGCTGCTGTCGGTGGACCCGCAGTCGGCACCGGCCCTGGACGGCCTGCTGGTGACCGACATCGCCACCGCCCAGTCGTTGCTGGACAGCATCGGACGGCTGACCCGCATCGACCTGATGCTGCCGTCGGGCGCCGCCGGCGAGCGGGCGCGGGCGCGCATCCGCCGGCTGTTGCCACCCGAGGCGCAGCTGCAGCCGGCGGGCGCCCGGGCGCAGGACCTGATGCAGATGACCGCCGCCTTTCGCACCAACCTCACCGCCATGAGCCTGCTGGGTCTGGTGGTGGGCATGTTCCTCATCTACAACACCATGACCTTCACGGTGCTGCAACGACGCACCCTGATAGGCACGCTGCGGGTACTGGGGGTCACCCGCCGGGAGGTGTTCACGGGTATCCTCGCCGAGGCGCTGGCGGTGGGCGCGGCCGGCTCGGCCCTGGGTCTGGTGCTGGGCATCATGCTGGGAAACGGGCTGGTGCGGCTGGTGACGCGCACCATCAACGATCTCTACTTCGTCCTCACCGTCAGCCAACTGCAGATTAGCGCCGGGCCCCTGCTGCTGGGGGCCGGGCTGGGCCTGGGCGCCACGATCTTGGCTGCCTTGGGACCCGCCCTGGAGGCCGGCCGCACGGCGCCCGGCGCCGCCCTCAGCCGTTCGCTGCTGGAACACCGGGTACGAAGGCTGCTGATTCCGCTGGCGGTGGCCGGACTGGCCATGGCGGCGGTCGCCGGACTGCTTCTGCTGCTCCCCACCCGCAGCCTGGTGGCGGGGTTCGCGGTTCTATTCCTGCTGGTGTTGGGTCTGAGCCTGGTAACGCCGCTGGCCGTCGCTCTGCTGGTGCGGCTGGCCGGCGCTGCGGGAGGGCCCATGCTGGGCATCCAGGGGCGACTGGCGGTGCGGGGCGTGAGCGCTTCCCTGAGCCGTACCGGGGTCGCCATTGCCGCGCTGATGCTGGCGGTGGCCACCACGGTCGGGGTGGGGGTGATGGTAGCCAGCTTCCGAACCACCGTCGCCGGCTGGTTGACGGACCGTCTGCAGGCGGATATCTATCTGGCCGCCGCCGGCACCCCGGGCGCCGGCCCTCCCCCGCCTCTGGCCCCCGGCGTACTCGCCCAGGTCCGGGCGATACCCGGTGTGGCGCAGGTCACCGGCAGCCGTGAAATCACCGTACCCACCGGCGACGGCCCGACCCGGATCATGGCGGTCCAGCTGGCCACGGGCCGGGCACCGCGCTTTGCATTGAAAACCGGCGACCCGAGCCGGGTGTGGCCGGCGTTCCGCGCCGGCCGCCTGGTGCTGGTGTCGGAGGCCTACGCCTACCGCCATCGGGTGGCCGCAGGCGACAGCGTTTCCCTGCCCACCGCCGACGGCACCGGACGGTTCAAGGTGGGCGGGGTCTACTACGACTACCAGTCCGGGCCCGGCGTGGTCCTCATGGCCCGCCGCCTGTTCGTGCAGCACTGGCACGACCGGCGTTTCAACTCCCTGGGGATCTATGTGCAGCCCGGCACCCCCGTCGCGCGGGTGATGGATGCCCTGCGCAAGTCCGTGCACAGCGACCAGCACCTGATGGTGCGGGCCAACGGCGCCATCCGCGCCGCCTCCCTGAGGGTGTTCGACCGCACCTTCGCCATTACCAACGTGCTGCGTCTGCTGGCGGTGCTGGTTGCGTTCGTGGGGATACTGAGTGCGCTGATGGCGCTGCAGCTGGAACGGGCGCGGGAGCTGGCCATCCTGCGGGCCACCGGCTTCACGCCAGGGCAGCTGCGTGGCATGGTCACCCTGCAGACCGGCTTCATGGGACTGCTCGCGGGCCTGTTGGCCTTGCCGGTGGGGCTCGCCCTGGCGCTGCTGCTCATCCACGTCATCAACCGGCGGGCCTTCGGCTGGAGCATGCAGACGTTGGTGCCCGGCGGCATCCTCGCCGAAGCGCTGGTGCTGGCGGTGACGGCCGCCGTGCTGGCCGGCCTGTATCCGGCCTGGAAGATGGCCCGTACCAGCCCCGCCCAGGCCCTGCGCGACGAATGAAGCGCATCGCCGCCATCGTGGTGCTCGTTGCCCTGGCCGCCGCTGCGGCGCTCCACTACCGGCCGTGGAGCACCAGGGGAGCCAGCCCCTCGTCCGACACGCCGGCCTTCACCCTGGGCGCATTGCTGGGCGGCGAAGACACCGCCGGGTTCGCCCGCGCCGAACATGTCCGCGCCTTTCACTTCCCCGCCGACTACGGTCCCCATCCCCGCTACCGAAGCGAATGGTGGTACTTCACCGGCAACCTGCACACCGCCGCCGGCCGACGCTTCGGATACGAGCTGACCGTGTTCCGTTTCGCCCTTGCTCCCCATCGACCGCAGAGCCCGTCGCCGTGGGCCACCAACCAGGTCTACATGGCGGACCTCGCGCTCACCGACGTGGCCGGAAGGCGCTTTCATGCCTTTCAACGCCTGGCCCGGGGCGCCGTAGGACTGGCCGGCGCCCAGGCCGCGCCGTTCCGGGTATGGGTGGGAGACTGGTCGGTGGAGGGCTCGCGGGACGGCTTTCCCTGGCATCTGCACGCACGTGACAAGGACATTGCTCTCGATCTGACCCTGACACCGGCGGCGCCCATCGTGCTGCAGGGCGATCACGGATTGAGCCGCAAGAGCTCGGCGCCCGGCAATGCGTCGTACTACTACTCCATTCCCCGGCTGACCACCCGCGGCCAGATCGATCTGCATGGCAGGCGACTGCAGGTGACGGGCGATTCCTGGCTGGACCGGGAATGGAGCACCAGCGCACTGGGACCGCAGCAGAGCGGCTGGGACTGGTTCGCTCTGCAGCTTTCGGACGGCTCCGACCTGATGTTCTACCGCCTGCGGCGCAAGGATGGCACCATCGACCCTCACAGCGCCGGCACCCTGGTGAGCGCCGCTGGCAAGGTCACTCACCTGAACTACAAAGACGTCACCATACGGGTCCTGGATACCTGGCGCAGTCCCGACGGGACGGTATATCCGGCGCGCTGGGAGCTGCAGGTCCGCCCCGCCCACCTGCAGTTGCGCATACGTCCGCTGCTGGCCGACCAGGAAGTGAACCTGGCGGTGCGCTACTGGGAGGGGGCGGTCAGCGTCAGCGGCCGCAAGGAAGGACATGCCGTGGACGGCCACGGCTACGTGGAACTGGCCGGCTACGGCAGCAGCGGCGCGCGGACCCGCGCCGGGCGATGAACGGTCTTCGACCGACGAACCGCACCGCCGGGCGCAATGCGATGGGCTCCCGAAACGAAAAGCGCCCGCCAGGCAGAGCCGGGCGGGCGCCGTCGGGTTGGCGCTTACCGTGTGCTCAGGATTTCTTCTCCTCCTTGGCTTTCATCTTCTTCTTGTCCATCGCCTTGTGGTGGCGCTTGGCATAGGCCTCGCGGTAGGCCACGTCCCACTTGGTGAAAGCGCTGCGATCCACCTTGCCGTGCTTGGCGATATGGTCGAAGTCCCGGGACAGCGCGTGCACGCGACCGGCTTCCTTCTTGTCCAGGTAGCCGTCCTTGTTGCGGTCCAGCTTCGCAAACAAGGCGTGGGCGTGACGCACAGCCGGCGACTCCTTGGCCGCCGGTGCCTTCCCCATACCGCTTTCGGCAGCCATTGCAGCCGTGGAACACGCCAGCGCAAGGCCGGCAACAAACGCCAATGACTTGTTCATACGCACCCCTTTCTTGTACGCATAACGAACAAAAGGCGGGCACTCCATCAGTGCTCCGCCCATCAACTGCGCTCCGGACAACACGCCCGGCGCAGACCAGCGTATGACAGTCTGCCCTAGTTTTGGTTCCGAGGGTATGGAAATCTATTGACCGGTCCGCAAGGCTGGACGGACCGTTGCCGGGCACACTTGCAGGACGATCGCCGCACCTCGTCTCAGGCTCGCGGGCCGAAGCGGTGTTCGGGCGCCGCCGGCCGCTCAGTCGTCGTCCGACAGCACATCGTACAGGTTGTCCCTGAGCTGCTTGGCTTCGCGCATCTCTTCCAGGCGCCGTTTGGCGATGGCCTGTCGCAAGGCGCCGCCGGCGGACCGCGGAGTGCCCCGTGCCCGACGCGCCCCTGCGCCGCGTGCCAACGTCTGTTTCACCGGTCCCATATCACGCCTCCTGGCGCTGCCGCGCCTCTGCGTCGCTGTTGAACCGTCATCGTCCAGGAGGACTATCGGCGGCGCCGAAGGCAGGCTTTAGGACTCACGCGCCGGGACCGGGCGAAGGGTGCAGTGCGCACGGGAAACACGCCTGGCTTCAAGAGTCGACACCGCCGGTGCCCCGTGGGACACGGGCGCCGGGTTCGGCCGGAATCGAATCCGGAAGCTCAGGCGCCGGCGTCGTCGGCGGGCGCCTCGGGAGGCGTCGGCGGACGCGGCGGCGCGGGCCAGTCCCGCACATGCACGTCGCGCTGAGGGAAGGGAATCTCCACGCCATGTTCGCGGAACGCCGCATCGATGGCGAAATTCAGGTCGCTGACGACCGCCAGCCGCATGTCGATCTCGCGGATGTAGATCCGCAGCTCGAAATTCAGCGAGCTGTCGCCGAACTCCAGAAACAGCACCACAGGCTCCGGCGCGCTGCCGTCGGTGATGACCTGGGGATGGGCGCCGCCGGCCTCGAGCAGCAGTTGCTTGACCAGCGCGGTATCGCTGCCGTAGGCCACGCCCACCGGCACCCGCACCCGCCCGCGCAGGTCGTAGAGCATCCAGTTGGTGACCTGGGTCGAGATCAGCTCCGAGTTGGGCACGATCACGTCGGCCCGGTCGAAGGTCTGTATCTGGGTGGAGCGGATGCGGATGCGTTTGACGTAGCCCTCGGTGCTGCCCACCACGATCCAGTCACCGGTGCGGATGGGCCGCTCGAACAGCAGGATCAGACCGGAAACGAAATTGTTGACGATGTTCTGCAGACCGAAACCGATACCCACAGACAGGGCACCGGCGATGATGGCCAGATTCTTGTACTCCAGCCCCGCCACTCCCAGCGCCACCAGTATGGAAATGGCCATGCCCGTGTAGCCGGTGACTGCCACCAGCGCTTCGCGGGCGCCGCGCTCCATATGGGTCTTCACCAGCCAGCGCCGTTCCAGACGTGCGCGGAACCAGCCGGTGATTGCCACCAGCACCAGCAGCGTCAGGGCCGCCGCCAGAATACGGGCGGGAATGATGTGCAGGGAGCCGATCGTAAAGCCGTTGACCAGATAGCCCTGCACCTGGGCGACGGCAGTTTCCGACAGCCCCCATACCCGCAGGATGCCCAGCACGAAAGCGGCCCACAGCAGCACGCTGGTGGTCGCCCGCACGGCCACCAGGCCCGGCATCGGATCGCCGGGCTTGAGACCCACCGCCTGGCGCAGGCGCCGCTGCCAGGCCTGGCGACCCTCGTCCATACTGTCGTAGAAATCGCTCAGCAACCGGCCGATGAAGCGCAGCAACCCCAGGGCCAGCAGCGTTCCCAGCACGGTCCTGAACCCCAGGATCGCCAGGTTGCGATAACCCAGCCACTCGGAAGCGACCACCGCCAGCAGCAACAGGTGCAGGGGCACGCGCAACCACAACGACCCCACGAACGAGCCCGGCATGCGCCCAAATAGAAACAGCGCCCACATCATGTTGAGCACCAGCGCCGCGACGAACACACCGCGCGCCAGGCGCACCGCCGATTCCGGGAAACTCTGGGTCAACAGGGTGGCGAACAACAGGTAGCCCACGAACACCAGGGTAGCCAGCACCTGCAGGCGCCGGGCCAAAGCCTTGGCGGACTCCGGCGGCACATCCAGGAACAGTTCCCCCGGGGGACTGGGTGCCAGAAACAGATGGATCCCGGTGATGAGCAGAAAGTAGGGCGGCAAACCGTAGGCCAGCACCCCAAGGAACGGCAACGGCTCGATCTGCTCCATGGTGAAGTACATGAAGGCGGCCGCCGCCATGCTGAACAGCAGCTGGGGCATGTAATGGCCCAGGGTGGTCATCAGGCTGCGGCGAAAGCGCCCCGCGAAACTCACTCGCCAGTGATGCTCCTGGACCCAGTTGAACATCAGGTGGCGCACAGTGACACCGGCGGCCAGGCCCACGAACAGGACAATCACCAGGATGACCCGTTGAACGCCGCTGATCTGCTTCAGGCCGCTGTCGCTGACCACGAACTTTTCCGCCGAGCGCAGCCACACCGCCGGCTGTTGCCAGTTGTCCACCAGTACGCTGTAGAAGCTGGGGCCGCGGGCAAACAGGTGCCGCGCCAGACGCTCCTTCTGGGCATTGGTCACCCGGGACATGGCATCGTCGGCACGCTGCATCAGCAGCCGGCAGCTGGCCTGGCGCTTCTCCAGGGTGTTCTTCTTTTCGTCGAGGGAGCGACGTCGATCCACGACGTCGCGGGACTCGCCCTTCACGGGCTTGCCCAGGCTGGTGACGTCCTGTTTGACCTTGTTCAGCTGTTGCTCGGCGTCGGTGGCGCAAGTGGACGCCAGCGACTTGCCGTTGGTGATCTCCTTGACCCACTGGTGGAGGGTTTCCTCGCCGGGCCGGCTGGTCTTCAGCTCATGGTCGATGCGATCCAGGGTCCGATCGAACGCACTGAGTTGCTGGGCCTGGTCCGGAGTCTTGTCCGGGGCCTGCGCCCACACCGCCGCTGCCGGCAACAACGCGAACAGGAGCAGCAGCCATCGAAAGCGGGCGCGAGTGGCGAAATTCACGGGAGGCAATCACCTGTCCATAGGGAACCGGCGCACGCCGGTGACCACCGTAGAGTAGCGGCAAGCCCCGGTGGCCGACAAGCGAATCGATCTTTCCGACGAACCCACGGCGGGCCCGCTGGAATCTTGTGCTGGAACGTTTGAGGAAAAGGCACGCCGGCCCGGCCGTGTCACGGCCGGGCGGCTTCAAAGGCCGGATTCAGCCCGACCAGTGACGGACACGACCCACGTCCACGTGCACGAAATTCGAATGAGGGTAGTAACCCACGCCGCCGGCACGCAGCCCCAGCGCGGCCCGATGCAGCGTCTTGAGATCGCGACCCGGCACCCGAATGTCGATGGCCATGCCGTCCATGTGCAGGCTGCGCCTGGCCACCTCGCGACTGCGGGCGCGCAGCATGGCATTGGTCTTCGGGGATCGGAAGCCGGAAATGACATGGAACGGCCGCTGGGTATCCAGCCGGTGACGTAGCACATAGAGCAGATCCAGCAACTGCTCGTCGATGGGATGGACCTGGCCGGTACGGAAATCGCGCAGCAGGTGGTTGATCTCCTTCAGGCTGCCGCGCTGGTATTGATTGTCCGCGAAATAGGTGGCCTTCAGGCGTTCACCGGTGTGCAGATTGTAAAATGCCAGCGACCGTTCATGGGCCCGGGGATGGACCTTGGCGAACGCGGCCGGCGCTACCAGGCCGGCTGCGAGACCGGTGCCGGCGGCAGTGAGAAAACGGCGCCGGCCGGGAGACTTGGGGTGGTTCAAGCTGTCGTCATCGTGATCCCGCTGCACGATCACCTCCGTCAATATTGCGTCAAATTCCATATTAACACGATCGAATTCTCCGTCCCAGGAGCGGCGACGTAGGCCGGCCTATGGGGACAAACCCGCCGCTGCCGCGGCAAGGCTCGCACCCGGGGTCCGTCATTCCTGCATGCGCCGGTCGCGGCCGTAGATGTCGTCGCGGAAATGCACCACACCGTCGGCATCGGCCCAGGCAGTCCAGTACACCAGGTAGATGGGCAGCGCCTGCGGCAGGTGCACTGCCCGGGTCTCGCCGGTATCGATTTGCGCCTGCACCTCCCCTACGGTCCAGGTGCGGTCGGCATCGCTCAGCAGATAGGCGGCCAGTTCCAAGGGCTTCTCCACCCGGATGCAGCCGGAGCTGAACGTGCGCACGCTGCGCTGGAACAGCCCCCTTGAAGGGGTGTCGTGCAGATACACGCCGAATCGGTTGGGGAACATGAACTTCACCCGGCCCAGCGGGTTGGTGGGACCGGGGGGCTGGTAGAATCTGAACGGAAAATTGTCCTTGTCATAGCGGGACCAGTCCATCTGCGCAGGATCCAGGCGCTCGGCGTCCTCGCTCCAGCCGCTGAACACTTCGACGCCTTCGCGGCTTAGGTAGTCCGGATCGAGGCGTTCCTTGGGCAGCATGTCCTCGACGGCGATGGTGCGAGGCACCGTCCAGCCGGGGTTGAACACCAGATAACTCACACGACCGCTGAACGCCGGGGTGGAACGGTACGGTTTACCGACAATGACCGGCATGGTGAGCACTGCCTGTCCGTGGTCCACCACCTTCAGGTCGAACCCGGCCATGTTGACCATCACGTAGCGGGTGCCCAGATCCCGGGGCAGCCAGCGCCAGCGCTCCATATTGAGCCGGATCTGCTCCACCCGTGCGGCCGCCGGCACGTTGAGAGCGGCTCGGGTCAACGGTCCAACGACGCCGTCTGCGTCCAGGCCGTAACGCTGCTGAAAACGCTCCACGGCCGCCTGCAACGGCGCATCGAACAGGTCGGGGTCCGGGGCGGCGGCGCCGGACAGGTCCCCGGACAGGCGCAGGCGCTGACGCAGCAGCGCCACGCGCGCATCCCGCACACCCACCTTGAGGCTTGGGCCGGGCGGCAGGTCGGGCCAGCCACCCTGTGCTGCCAGCGCCCGGTAGTGGGCCAGGGCGGCACGCAAGCGCCGATAGCCGGGCTCGGGAGGCGGTAGATTCTGCAGGGTCCGGGCAAGACCGTCCGGGTTGGAAAGCGCCGATTCGAGCAGCTTCACCGGCTCCGCCGCAGGCGCCTGGATGAACCATTTCGGATCGGTGCTGCGCAGCTGCGGGCGACCGGTGCTCACATCGCGGCTGTAGCCGAAAAAGCTGTTGGTGAGCAGGATGTCCACCCACGCCGAAGCCGCCGGTCGACTCCGCCCGCATTGGGCTTCAGCCCCATTGACGTGGTAGTCAGCGGGGTCCAGACCCTCACGATCGGCATGCCGCAGGACGGCGATCAGCAAGTGCGCCCGCTGATTGAGCCCGCCGGGCCCGCACCACACAGGCCGATACTGCCGCTGTCTGTAGAAGGCATCGAGGTCCGTCCAATCGAACGCCGAACCGCCCCAGCTGCGCGCCGCGCTGGTCAACTGGTAGCGCAGGGCCTCGGCCATACGGTCGGTCACCGTATAGGCCGGCGCGCTGGCGGCGCAGGCGGCCAGCAGACAGGCGGCCAGCAGCCTCACGACACCCGCAACGCTTCGACGCATGGCGCTCGGCCGTCCCCCCGGAAATGCATCCATGACGCCAGACTACAAAGCCTGCGGGGCACTTGCCAGGGGAAACGCAACGGCGGACCGACGATGGGCATGCCGACTGCGCCGGGGTGCACCGGTTGCCGGTCGGCCGGCACCGACCTGTCAGGCCGGTGTCTGGTGGGCCACTTCCTCGATGGCCTGCCGTACCCGTTCCTCGTCGGCCAGGTAATAATGGGTACGGGGCTTGAGCGCTTCATCGAACTCGTAGACCAGGGGAATGCCGGTGGGAATGTTGAGATCGGGGATGGCTTCGTCCGAAATGTTGTCCAGTTCCTTGGACAAGGCCCGCAGGCTGTTGCCATGGGCCACCACCAGTACGCTGCGCCCCTCACGAATGCGGGGAACGATGGCTTCATGCCAGTACACCAGCACCCTCGCCATGGTGTCCTTCAGGGACTCGGTGGCGGGCAGATGGATGCCATCCAGACGGTTGTAGCGCGGATCGAAGCGCGGATGCCGGGGATCGGTGGAGCTCAACTCCGGCGGGCGCACGGCGAATCCGCGTCGCCAGCGGTGAACCTGATCGGCCCCGAACCGCTCGGCGGTCTCGCGCTTGTTCAACCCCTGCAGTGCACCATAGTGGCGCTCGTTCAGGCGCCAGTCCTTTTCCACCGGCACCCACATCAGATCCGTGACATCCTGCACTATCCACAGCGTGCGGATGGAGCGCTTGAGTACGGACGTGAACACGTAGTCGAAATGAAAGCCCTTCTCCTTGAGCAGCGTGCCCGCCAGCTGAGCTTCCTGCACACCCTGGGGAGAAAGGTCCACGTCGGTCCAGCCGGTGAAGCGGTTCTCCAGGTTCCACTGGCTCTGGCCATGACGCAGGAACACAACCTTGTACATGGGAATCGACCTCCTGGTCGGCGCGTGGCGAAAGAGACGACAACCCGACGCGGGGCGGCGTCCCTTTAGCTATAGCAGAATCCATGCCGTGCCGACGGAGGCCGGTGGGGTCTGCCCTGCCACTCAGCCCCGATCCTTGAGACGGGCGATTCCCAGTGCCTTGAGAACGTACTTTTCGTAGACCGGCTCGGAAGTGCCCTTCTTCATCTTGCGGATGAAATATTTTTCGAACGCGACCTTGGCGTAGTGCACCCACTTGCCCTTCTTGAACCAGTTCACGTTGCGGGGCGGAATCTGGGGCAGAGCAACGAAAGCCGCACCGGTATCGCCCATATCCGCCAGGCAGATGGCATTCCAGGTACCCTTGGCGTGCGGCGTTCCGCCGGCGAGCTCGGCTTTGATGTTCTCCACGATGGCGGTCACCATGGATTCGATCATGTAGCCGGTCTTCGGCGCCCCGGTGGGTACGGGTGTCTTCTCCACCGGTGGTATGGCAATACACACACCGGCGGAATAGATGTTGGGATATTTGGGGCTGCGTTGGTGCTCGTCCACCATCACGAAGCCGCGGGGATTGCACAGCCCCTCCACCGCCGCCACCGCATCCACGCCCCTGAAGGCGGGCAACATCATGGAATAGGCGAACGGCAGGTCATGGTCGCGCTTGACGTTGCCGTCTTCGTCCAGCTCGGTCACCGCCATCCGCTCGGCGTCCACCTTGGTGGTCTTGGCGTTGACGATCCACTTGATGTGCCGTTCGCGCAGCTCCGATTCCATCATGCCCTTGGAGTCACCCACCCCGCCCAGACCCAGATGGCCGATGTAGGGCTCGCTGGTGACGAAGGTCATGGGCACCCGATCGCGCAGCTTGCGCTTGCGCAGGTCGGCATCGAGGATGAAGGCGAACTCGTAGGCCGGTCCGAAGCAGCTGGCGCCCGGCATGGCGCCCACGATCACCGGACCGGGGTTTTCCAGGAACCGGCTGTAGGCCTCCCAGGCGTGCAACGCGTGATCGACCGTGCACACGGACTGGACATGCCCGACCGCAGGGTCGGAGCCTTCCACTTCGTCGAAGGCCAGCTTGGGGCCGGTGGTTATCACCAGATAGTCGTAGTCAACCGACTGGCCATCCGCGAGCGTGAGCCGCTTGGCGTCCGCGTCGATGGCGGTCACCGCCTGGCCGATGAAACCAATGCCCTTGCGCTCCAGAGACGGAGCGATGGGAAAGGTGATATCGGCGGGCGTGCGCCAGCCCACTGCCAACCAGGGATTGGAAGGCACGAACTGGAATGTGCCCGATGCGTTGATGACGGTTACCTTGTGGTCGCCGCCCAGGGCTTCGCGCAGCTCGTACGCGGCCGGCATGCCGCCGGTGCCGGCCCCCAGAATAACGATATGTGCCATGTCGACTCCTCAGTTCACACTGCAAGCCGCGTCCGGCTGCGACCGTACCTGCCCCTTGCGGGACAGGTACGTCGATGGACACGGCACCCGACGGCGCACGGCTCAGTCGCTGGCGCGCAACGGGATGGCCAGGGGCTGCTTGATGCTGACCGCCCCGCGTAGCTGCCCGGCCTTGTAGCCGGTGGCCCGGTCCAGGGGATAATCGGTGCTCAACACCTCGCGCACCGACGCGGGTATCTGCTCCGGCGCCCCATGGCAGGTCAGACACAGAGGCTGGGTACCGATGGCCTTCATGTACCGGAAATAACGCCCGTCCGGCTCGCTGACCACTTCCGAGAAGCTCAGGGTCTGCATGGATTCACCCTTGGCGACCCGGTCCTGGAAACGATCCAGCACCTTCTGCTCCCAGGCATCCGGCATGCCCAGCAGCGGATTGCGCACACGGGTACCCACCCGGGTGACCCGCCAGCCGTTCTCCCGTGAAATGTCGCCGGCCAGCCTGGGGGCCACCTCCCGGCAGACCTTGATGGCACTGGACGGGCCGCCGGCCTTCATCTCCTGTTTCAAGGTGCCGCCCAACTGCTGCAGAAAGGCCATGGTGGCATCCCGTGCCGCCTGCTCGCGGCCGCTCATGTCGTCGGCTGTCACACCGCCGGCGCCGCCGGCAAGCACCGCCGCCGCAAAAGTACCGAGAAGGGTTTTGCTGTCCATCGTTCGCTCCTGAACCTATTACCGCCCGTGCCGGAATCGCCGATTCCGGCACTCCAGAGTGTCATCATCCCGATTGGGCGGACGCCCGCCATGACCCGGATCAATAACCGGATCAATGGGGCGGCTTGGGGGTTCAGGGCTCGAGGAAATGCAGCATGAGGTCGGTGAGGTGCTTGGCTTCGGGGCCGGCGAAGATATGCTGGGCATGGGCCGAACCGGGCAGGATCTCCAGACGCTTGGGCTCGGCAGAGCGCTCGTACAGGGATTGCACGGTGGATCGCAGCCCGTCGCCCTCGCTGACCACGAACAGCTTTTGGATGCGGATGCTGCTCACCGGCTCGCCGCCCGCCGGCGCCAACAGCATGACCCGGGTGACATGGGGATCGTCGCCGGCGCCCGCGGCCAGGGCCTTCAGCACGGCCGCGCCCCCCATGCTGCCGCCCACCAGCGCAATGTGCCCATAGCCCTCTCGTTCCAGGAACGCCAGCGCGCCCAGCACATCCTGGTACAGGTGGGCATCGTCCGGGGCAGTGCTCTTGCCGTAGCCACGAAAGTCGAACGGCAAGGCGGTCACGCCGGCCTGCTGCAGGCGGCGAGCCTGGGGATACCAGCTTTCCTTGTTGAAGACGGCGCCATGGGCCATGACCACTGCCAGGGCCTTACCGGCCGGAAACAGGGAACCTTCGATGGTGCCTCCATCGGCGGTCGGGAACTGGACTGGATGATGGTCGGTGGCGCCGGGAGCGGGGGGTACGGCCAACAGAGCCAGCAACGCAGGGAACAGACGAAACAGGCGTGGTGAGGGACGGGTGCAGCCCATGGCGCACTCCTTTGCAGTCGTGGGTCTAATGCCAGGATAGCACCGCCACGGCCGTGAAGGCTGCCCTGGAATCAAGGACAAAAAAAGCCCCGGGGGGACCGGGGCAAGAGGGGGGTACTACTTGGGGGGAAGAAAAAAATCCTTTTAGCGCACCCGACCACCCACGCCGCCCAGCCCGGTCATGGGGGCCAGATCCGACATGCCGCCCAGGTCGACCCCCGCGCCCACACCGGCATCCACCGGTGCACCCATGGAGGCTGCACCCACATCCAGCAGTGAGTCCTCGAGGAACGCGTTGCCGGTCACGGAATCGTCGTCCAGGGAGTCAAAGCGTGCCGAATGCACGCCCATGGCGTCGGTGGCCCAACCTTCGCCCCAGGGGCTGTTGTGGTCGGCAAAAGCGGCCGGCGCGGCGGCCAGGGCAAGAACGATTCCGGAGACTGCGCTCTTCAAATTGATCCGTCTCATGAACAACTTCCTCTGATGTTGGATGCGACTGCTTGCACGGGACCTAGTCTCCTCGCCTTGGCTGAAATCAACCTGAAAGCCAGGAGCAGGGGCGCAGATTCGATGCAGAATGATTTTAAGGTGCTGATATATTGGATTTATCTTTATTCTTCCTGGCGGCTCAGCCATACTCAATGAAAATCCCGGGAGCGGCTGGCAAGCCGGCCCAGCCAAACGCTGCGGTCCTCCAGACGGCTGGCGATCACATGCAGCACCTGCCCTTCGCGCTGCACCTCGCCGCTGACCACCAGCAGGCTGGCACCCACCAGGGGGCGGCGCTGGCGCTCGGCGAGCCTGGGCCAGACGATGACCTGCAGGGTCCCGGTTTCGTCTTCCATGGTGACGAAGATGACCCCGGCGGAACTGCTGGGACATTGCCGACAGGTCACCAGACCGGCCGTGCGGACCCGGCTGCCATGGGGCAGCGCCCGCACCTGCTCGGCGCTGCTCAGGCGCTCGCGGGCCAGGCGCGGGCGCAGCAGTGCCAACGGGTGACGTCCCAGGGTCAGTCCCAGGCTGGCGTAGTCGGCAACGATGTTTTCGCCTTCGGAAGGTATCCGCAGGGCCGGACGCGGCTCGGCCCCGACGACACCATCGAACAGGGGCAATGACGGCTCCACCCCGGCGCAGGCCCAGCGGGCCTGGTGACGGTCGCCGGCCAGTCCCGCCAGGGCGTCAGCCGCCGCCAGGGCCTCCAGGTCCTGCCCTGCCAGGCCCGCCCGCCGGGCCAGGTCGTCCACATTCTCGAAAGCGGCCCGCAGACGGGCGGTGATCAGCCGCTCGGCGCCGGCCCGGGACAGGCCCTTGACCAGCCGCAGGCCCAGGCGCAGGGCGGGCTGGGGCGCAAAAGGCCTTTCCAGCGCGCAGTCCCAGTCGCTGGCATTCACATCCACCGGCCGTACCTCCACCCGATGGCGGCGCAGATCCTGCACCAGTTGGGACGGAGCGTAGAAGCCCATGGGCTGGGCATTGAGCAGGGCACAGGTGAAGGCGGCCGGTTCGTGGCATTTCAACCAGGCGGACACGTACACCAGCAGGGCGAAGCTGGCGGCGTGGGACTCGGGAAAGCCGTACTCGCCGAAGCCCAGGATCTGCTGGAACAACTGGCGGGCGAAGACTTCCGGGTAGCCGCGCTCGGTCATCCCTTCCAGCAGGCGCCGCTCGAAAGGCTCCAGGCCGCCACGCCGGCGCCAGGCGGCCATGGCCCGGCGCAGGCGGTCGGCCTCGCCGGCACTGAAGCCGGCGGCCACCATGGCCAGCTTGATCACCTGCTCCTGGAAGATGGGCACACCCAGGGTGCGTTCCAGCACTTCGCGCACCGCCTCGGAGGGGTAGCTCACCGGCTCCAGTTTCTGACGACGGCGCAGGTAGGGGTGCACCATGTCGCCCTGGATGGGGCCGGGGCGAACGATGGCGGTCTCGATCACCAGGTCGTAGAAACAGGCCGGTTTGAGCCGCGGCAGCATGGCCATCTGGGCGCGGGACTCGATCTGGAACACCCCCACGGTGTCGGCCTGCTGGATCATGCGATACACCGCCGGGTCCTCGGCCGGCACGGTAGCCAGGGTAAGCCGCCGGCCGCTGTAGCCGGCCACCAGCTCGAAGGCGCGGCGGATGGCACTCAGCATGCCCAGCCCCAGCACATCCACCTTGAGCAGCCCCAGGGCGTCCAGGTCGTCCTTGTCCCACTGGATGACCGTGCGCTCGGCCATGGCGGCGTTCTCGATGGGCACCAGCCGGGACAGGGCGCCGCGGGCGATCACGAAGCCGCCCACATGCTGGGACAGGTGACGGGGAAAGCCGATCAGGGCATGGACCAGGGTGACGACCCGCCCCACCAGGGGATTGTCGGGGTCCAGCCCTGCCTCCTGCAGCCGGGCGGGAGCCACTTCGCGCCCGTCCCACCAGTGGATGGCCTTGGCCAGCCGGTCCACCTGATCCAGGGACAGCCCCAGGGCCTTGCCCACGTCACGCACGGCGCTCTTGGGGCGGTAGCTGATCACGGTCGCCGCCAACGCAGCGCGCTGCCGGCCGTACTTGCCGTAGATGTACTGGATCACCTCCTCGCGACGCTCGTGCTCGAAGTCCACGTCGATGTCCGGCGGCTCGTTGCGTTCCTTGGAGATGAAACGCTCGAACAGCATTTCCATGCGGGCCGGGTCCACCTCGGTAATACCCAGACAGAAGCACACTGCCGAGTTGGCCGCCGACCCCCGTCCCTGGCAGAGGATGCCGCGACGGCGGGCAAAGGACACGATGTCGTGGACTGTGAGGAAGTACGGTTCGTAGTGCAGCTCGGCAACCAACGCCAGCTCGTGTTCCACCATGGCGCATACCTTCGGCGGCGCGCCGTCTGGCCAGCGCCGCGTCATGCCCTCATGGGTCAGCCGACGCAGATGGCCGGCAGGCGTGTCGCCCGGCGGCACCAGCTCTTCGGGATACTCGTAGCGCAGCTCCTCCAGGGAAAAGGTACAGCGGGCGGCCACCCGCAGGGTTTCTGCGAGCAGTTCCGGCGGATAGAGCCGCGCCAGGCTCTCCCGCCGGCGCAGATGACGCTCGCCGTTGGCGTGCAGCCGGTGGCCGGCCTGGGACACGGTCAATCCATGACGAATGGCGGTCAGCGTGTCCTGCAGGGCACGGCGGCCACGGGCGTGCATATGCACATCACCGGCGGCCAGCAGGGGCAGCCCGGTGGTCCGGGAAAGCCCGCGCAGGGCCGCCAGGCGGACGCCGTCTCTGCCGTCGAGACACTGTTCCACGGCGATCCAGCTACGCCCGGGGAAAGCGGTACCGAGCCACCGGGCGGCTTCGAGCGGGACCGGCTCATCGCCCGGCAACAACAGGGCCAGGCAGCCTTCGCCATGGGCGGCCGCCTGGGTGGGGGTCAGGCGGTAACCGCCCTTGGGCGCCTGCCGGCGACCGGCGGTGATGAGCTCGGCCAGGTTGCCGTAGCCTTCCCGGTCCATGGCCAGCAACACCAGACGTACGCCGTCCTCCAGGGTGAGCTCGGTGCCGATCAGCAGTTTGAGCCCACAATCCCGGGCGGCCAGATGGGCGCGCACCACGCCGGCCAGGGAACACTCGTCGGTCAGCGCCAGCGCCCCGTAGCCCAGCTCGTGGGCGCGCTGCACCAGTTCCTCCGGATGGGAGGCGCCGCGCAGGAAGGTGAAGTTGGAAATAACGTGAAGCTCGGCATAGCCGGGCACGGGACAAGCTTTCATGGCGACCACCGATACTGTATATAAACACAGTATCACTTATTTGAGGTGAAATTCATCCATGAACTTCCCGGGGGCGCGCACGTCACACAGAGCAACAGACCGACAACGGACAGGACAAGCAGCTATGGTCGAATTGAGGTTGGCGGATGGGACCCTCTTTCTGGAGGTCCGTGGCTGGAGCCGTCTGTGGACCCTGAAGCATCGACTGCAGTTTCCGTTTGCCGCCATTCGCGACATCCACCCGGCCGCCCCCGTCCTGGCCCGGAAGGTGCGCAAGGGGTTGCGCCTGATCGGCATCAACATCCCCGGCCTGATGACCGCCGGGGTGTTCCGCCATCACCGCCGTTACACCTTCTGGAATGTGCGTCATCCCAGCAACGCCGTCGTCATCGAACTGGCCGGCGAGCGCTACGCCCGCCTGATCGTGGAAGTACCCGACCCGGAGAACACGGTACGGGAGGTCCGCGATGCCGTGCGGGCCATCTCATGGAACAAATAGGGCGGTTGCCGCGTCCCCACCGGGGAGTTGTTTCAGTACGCCCTTTACATACCAAGGAAAGGAGATTGTTTCATGCGTAAGACGTTGCTGTTCCTGTTCGCCCTGTGTCTCGCCGTGCCGGCCTTCGCCGATACGGGCATGATCACCATGCGCAGCAGCCATGACGTGCCGCAGACCGCCGCGAAGCTGGAGAAGCTGATCAAGGAAAAGGGGCTGACGCTGTTCGCCGTGGTCAACCACCAGACCAATGCCGAGAAGGTGGGACTGAGCCTGCGACCCACCACCCTGGTCATCTTCGGCAATCCCAAGCTCGGCACACCGCTGATGCAATGCAAGCAGACAGTGGCCCTGGATCTGCCCCAGAAGGCACTCATCTGGGAGGATGCCAAGGGCCGTACCTGGCTTTCCTATAACGACCCCCATTATCTGGCGCGCCGTCACGAGATCACCGGCTGTCGCGCCGTGATCAAGAAAATCGGGGGCGCCCTGAAGGGGCTGGCCACAGCCGCTACCCAGAACTGAAAACTCAGCCGAACACACCCTGCAGAAACCAGGCGCGGGCGCCGCGCAGCTCACGGTAGATCCAGAAGCGGGCTCCCTGGGGATCGGAGGCGATGAAGTAGTCGCGGGCCATGTCGCCGCCGTCCCACCAGCCGCTTTCGATGCGCTCGCACTCCGGCTCCTGGGGCAGCGGGCCGGCCTGCCAGGGCTGGCCGGCCCGCACCTGCAGGGCAACCGGATCGGGCAGCAGCCACAACGGCCGCCGCACGGGCTGCAGGGTCGCTCCGACCGTGCCGGGGTCGCAGGCCTGCCAGGCATATTCGGGGCGGTGCTCGGCAATCTGACACACCCCGTGCACAGCCTTCTCGCCCAGGCGCGCCTGCAGTTGCTCGATCAGGGCATTGACGTTGCTATTGCCTCCGGTCACGGCCCCGACCCAGTCCCGGGTTTCTCCGGGCAAGGCCGTCAGGGTCGGCGCCGACAGCTCGATCTCCCGCACCGGCAATGGCAGCGCGACCCGCTCCAGACGCACGCGCAGCAGGTCCAACAGGTGGCGGGCATCGCGACTGGGTGCGGTAAGCTGCAGGGCGACGTCCGTTGCCTGCTCCGCCTGATGGAAAAGCCGCAGTTGCAGGCTCTGCACGCCCTCCAGGCGGGCCTGCAACAGCCCGGTCAGCTCCAGAACCAGGCGCCGCAGGGCAAACAGCAGGGCATCCACTTCCAGGACTTCCGCCGGCAGGATCAGCCGACTGTCGAAACGGGCGGGCGGCACGAAGCGTGTCCGTGGGTCCGCCTGCCGCCCCAGCGCCCGATCCAACGCTTCCACCAGCGCCGGACCCAGCCGACGGGCCAATCCGTCCCGGGGCAGGCGCAGGCAATCCCCGAGATTTTCCAGCCCCATGCCCTGCAGGCGGGCCAGCTGAGCCGCTTCCAGATCCAGGACATCCAGTGGCAGGCGCACCAGAGCCTTCACCAGCGCACCCTGCCCCTGCACACCGACGCCCTCCCCGGCCCGCGCCAGCCAGACAGCGGCCAGGGGCGTGGGGGCCGATGCCAGCTGGGCCTGATAGCCCAGGGCCGCCAATCCGTCCATGACCCGACGCTGCAGCCGACCGGCACCGCCAAAGAGGTTCAGACTGCCCTCCACCTCCATCAGCAGGGTCGCGGGCGGTTCCAGGCTGATGACGGGGGTGAACTGCCCCGCCCAGGCGGCCAGGCGTTCCAGGGCACGCCGTTCGCGGATGCTGTCCCGGGGCTGCACCTGCAAATCCGCCGCCAGGGCCTGGGCGGCCCCCACCGTCATACCGGTCCGCACCCCCAGGCGCCGGGCCGCCTGGTTGCAGGCCACCACCTGGGGGCCATGCCCCGCCGCGCTGCTGATCGCCAGCGGCGCGCCGTCACGCCCGCCCCGGACGAATACCTCCAGGGGCAACCAGGGCAGATTCGCACTGAGCCACAACATGGTCCGCGTCCAGATACACGGGCCCGGCAGCCCAGCCGCCGCGCCGCTTGAGAATACGCACCGCCGTACCGTCACGCTCCGGCGTGACCTGCAGGCGCAATGCCGCCGGCGAAGGCCGCTCCGCCATGCGCTCGGAACGGAACAGCACCCCCCAGGTACGGCCGGCCTCGGCCGCCAGCTGCAGACGCCGCAGGGTGCGCGAATCGCCGGCGGCCGGCCAGGCCAGCACCGCCCCGCAGGTCCCCGAACGCAGGGTCTGCTCCACGGCCCACAGGCCGTCACTGCCGGCCCGGGGATGGACCAGCAGCACCCGCGACAGATCGACCCCGGCCGACGCCAGGGCGGGGGCATAGGGGATATACGGCGGCGACACCCAGGCCAGCCAGCGCCGGTCCCGGCTCAAGCGTGCCAGGGCCGGCATGACCAGACCCAGCGCGCCGACACCCTCCCGGGAGGTGAGAATTTCGGTCAACGCACCCCGCGGCCAGCCGCCGCCCGGCAACAGGCCGTCCAGCTCCGGGTAGCCGGTGGGCAGGCTGTCGGTGGCGGGGGGCATCCGCCCTCCCCGCCACAGATCGGGGCGCTGCAGCAGATGATCCAGGTTCATAGGGATTTGCCGTTGCGCAGGATGCCGACCCCCAGCCCTTCGATCACCAGAGGCTGGTGGCGCAGGTCCACCTCGATGGGTTCGAAGTCCGGATTCTCGGGCAGCAGCTGCACCCGCTGGCCCCGGCGCCGGAAGCGCTTCACCGTCACCTCGTCGTCCAGACGGGCCACCACGATCTGACCATTGCGGGCTTCCCGGGTGCTGTGCACGGCCAGCAGGTCGCCGTCCAGAATGCCCGCATCGCGCATGCTCAGGCCGCGCACCCGCAACAGGTAATGGGCACGGGGATGGAACAGGCCGGCGTCCAGGGGATAATGGTCTTCGATGTGTTCTTCGGCCAGGATGGGGCTGCCCGCCGCCACCCGGCCCACCACCGGCAGGCCGTCCGGCTCGGTCAGACGGATCCCCCGGGAGGCGCCGGGAAACAGCTCGATGACACCCTTGCGGGCCAGGGCCTTCAGATGCTCCTCGGCGGCATTGGCCGAGCGGAACCCCAGGGCGGTGGCGATCTCCGCCCGGGTGGGCGGATAGCCCTGCTCGGCCATGAACTGGCGGATCAGATCGAGAACCTGGGACTGGCGGGGGGTCAGAGATTCCACGGCGACGCTCGCTACTGGATGTCTATACAGTAGCTGTCATTATATACAGGATTGCCCCGAGGGCAACCCCGGGCGCTATCGCTATTGGTACCGACCCCGTCGACGCACCACGTAGACTCCCGCGACCAACGCCATGAGCAGCAGGGACGGATCGAAGGGCGCCGCCGGATTGAGTGCGCAACCGCCGCCACCCCCGCCGCCGCTGCTGGCGCCAGAACCGCCGCCGGCCGCATTGTCGGTAACCCCGGCCGGCTTTGCCACGCCGACGCCGCTGGGATCTTCGATCACGCCGTTGGCGGCGCCGTCGGCGTCGTTGGGACCGCCGTCCTGGATGGTCAACTCCACACAGCTGTCGCCCGTCCGCAGCCCGCTCTGGTAGCTCGGATCGCCGGCCGGCGGGCACAGGCCGTTGCCTCCCGGCGCCGAGGCGATGGCATTGTGACCGTCCACCACGAACCCGCTCCAGCCCTGTCCGGCTACATATTTGCGGTACGCGGCGTTAGCCGGGATGGGCACACTCTGGGGGATGACCACCACCGCCGACTGTCCTGCATCGGCCAGCCCCGTCACCTTGAAGTCGAACAGCCCGCCCGGATAGCTGAACGTATCGCTGCCGTCCAGGGCCGACGCGCCGTCCCTGCCGCCATGGTTCAGCACATCCTGGGCACTGACTCCCGCGGACCGGTGCCCCGCCGTCAGGGCCGTACTGCCCAGCGCCAGATGCAGGCCGGCCTCGGTGGTCAGCAGGTCCCGCGTGTTGACCCCGTCGCCGCCCTGCAGGACCGCAGGATCGGTGATGCCGTCCAGATAGTTGGGAATGCCGTCCTGATCGTTGTCGCCGTAACCGTCGGCCGCATCGCTGCTGCCGTCGCCGTTGCTGTCACGACTGGCGCTGAGCACCGGCGGTGTGGACTTGACCTGCAGCAGCAGGGTCACCGCTGTCGGGTGGCCGGCATCGGCGCTGCTGGTCACCGTCAGCCGCACCGGATAGACGCCGGGGGCCAGCCCCTGGGGATCGAAGCTGAAGCTCGCCCCGCCGTTGCCCACGGTGCCGGTCAGCGCATTGTCGGACCGGCTCCAGTCGTAACTGTCACTGGCACCGTCGTTGGCGTCGTGCACATGGGCCGTGACGGTCACCGTGCCGTTGCCCGGATAGATCGTACGGGCCGCACGGGTACCCTGGGTCGCATCCAGGCTGACGGTGGGCGCCACCTTGGCCTCGGTGATGGTCACCGTCTGGCTGTCGTGACCGCCCAGCACCGCGTTGGTGGGCGTGTTGAGCGTGAATACGACGGTCCGCGGCGGCTGGCCCGTGACGCCGTTGTTGACGGTATGGAACGTGATACTGCCCTGCGTGCCCGATCCGATGACCAGCGTGCCCGCCACGGCGTCGTCATCCCGGGGGTTGCTGGCAGTGCCGCCGACCACATAAGGGATGTCCACCGGATAGCTGGCCGCCGGACCGCTGAGGTACGCGGTGACGGTCACCGTGCTGCCCTCGCCCACGGTCTGGTCCATGCCCAGGTTGACCAGCGGCAGCACGGTCACGGTCTGGGTGGCATGGGCAGTGTTGCCGGCCTTGTCGGTCGCCGTCCAGGTGACCGTATGAGCCCCGCTGGTGAACGGCCCGGGATTCACCGCAGTCGCGGTGACGGTGCCGGAAACACTGTCCCGGGCGCTGGCCTGGCCCAGGGTCACGTGGGTGACATAGCCGGTCGCCGGCACGGTCACCGCGGTCGGCACGGTGATCACCGGCGGTGTGGTATCCACCACCTTAACTGTCTGGGTCGCGGTACCGCGGTTGCCGGCCGCATCGATGGCGCTCCAGACCACCCGGTGGGTGCCCACCGTGAACGGCCCGGTGGTGTCCGGCGTCGGCACCAGATTGCCGTCGACGTTGTCCACGGCTGTTCCCGTGCCCAGCGCCACGCTGGTGTCCGGACCCGTGGCCTCGACGGTGATATCGGGGGGCGGGGTCACCACCGGCGGCGTGATGTCAGCGGTGGTCACCACGATCTGCTGGGTGGCCGTCCCCACGTTGCCGGCGGCATCCACAGCCGTCCAGGTGATGACATGGGTTCCCACCGTGAACGGTCCGGTGGCGCTGGGGGTCGGTGTCAACGGGCCGTCGAAGTTGTCCATGGCCGTGGCGGTACCCAGGTTCACCGCGGTCAGCGTGCCGGTGGCCTCCACCAACTCGTCCGGAGGCGGCGTCACCACCGGCGGCGTCTGGTCCTTCACCGTCACCGTGATGCTCGCCGAGCCCACGTTGCCGGACGGATCATGGGCGTAGGCGGTAAGGGTGACCGTCTGGCCGGGGGTTGCGGTGGTCGGATCCCAGCTGAACTGGTAGGGCGCAACGCTGTCGGTGCCCACTTTGGTGTTGCCCGCATACAGTTCCACACTGCTCACGGAAACATTGTCGCTGGCGGTGACGTCCACCGGAATCACGGTGCTCACGGTGGCGCCGTTACCCGGCGTCGTGATACTCACCGACGGCGGCTGGGCATCGGTGCCGCCGGTGGCCAGCGCCAGCCTGACGGCCGCGGCCGCGTCCACGCGGCCGTACCCGAAGTCGGGATCGCGACCGGGGGTGCCGAGATCCACTGCGCTGTTCTCCAACACCGACTGCACCTGATCAGGGGTAAGAGCCGGGTTGGCGGACATGACCAGGGCCGCCACCGCCGCCGTGGCGGGACTGGCGAAAGAGGTGCCGCTGACCGCGCCGTAACCGCCGCCCCGCAGGGTGGACCAGATGCCCACGCCGGGAGCCGAAACGTCCACGGCCGCGCCGTAGTTGGACCAGCTCGCCTTGGTGTCGCTGCTGGTGGTGGCGGCCACCGTAATGATGTTGGGCTGGTCGGTGGTTCCTACGTCGGCGTCGCTGTTGCCGGCCGCCACCACCACCACGCCGCCCTTGCTGTGCATGTAGGCGGCGGCGTTCTGCACCAGCGTATCGCCGGTGACGTTGTAGCTGATGTTGGCGACCTTGGCGCCGTGGTCCGCCGCCCAGATCAGGCCCTGGGCGATGTCGTAAGTGGAGGCGAGACCCTTGGAGTCGTTGGTGACCCGCACGGGCAGGATTCGCACCGCGGGGGCGATGGAGGCCACACCGATACCGTTGTTGGTCAGCGCCGCGATCACCCCGGCCACCTCGGTACCGTGTCCGAAGACATCGGAAGTGTTGCTGCTGCCGTCCGCGGAGTTGTGTCCCGGCAACAGCTGGCCGGCCAGGTCCGGTTGGGTGGCGTCGATACCGGTATCCAATACGGCCACCGTCACGCCGCTGCCCCGGGTGACATCCCAGGCGCTGGTGACCTGCATCTTGGCCAGATGCCAGGCCTTGGAATAATCCGGGTCGTTGGGAGCGGATGCCGAAGGTGCCACCAGGCGTTCGCGCTCGGCAAAGGCGATATCGCCATCGCTGTTCAATTCCTGGGCTACGGCCTGTTCCAGTCCCGCCGGCACGGCAAGCACGTGGGCGTTGATGGCCTTGAGCTGTCCTTTCACCTTGGCCCCGTAGAAGCCTACCGCATCGTCCAGGGCCTGAGGCGACACGCCGGCGCGCGGCTGCACGACGATCCGCCCCGGCACCCATTTGGCAGGGGCTGCAGCGTGGACCGGGACGGTCGATATCAGCAGGCCGGCAACCACGGCGATCACTGCCGTGCATTTGCGCAGGACGTTGAGAATCGGGGCTTGCGGCCGTACAACGGCCCTGGCAGTTGGCACTACTCGCATGTCAGTCGGTCACCGGTCTACGCAGTCTGGGTGGTTTGGCCCGCACACGGGCAGGGCACATGGTGCTGCGTATGGTGTCGGCAGACTGCGAACTAACCTGTAAATCAGGCGGACATTTTCGTGACCGGACTCACAGAACGACAAACCGGGGCCGGACGTGGCGGTGACCGCCGGTGGCGAGGCGTCAATGGCGTACCAGGGCCGCTCGGAAGGGGACGACAATGGGGCGCGAGGCAACCGAAACCCGGATCCCCGTATCACGCGCGGCCCCCACCGCACGCTCCCGGCCCGGGGATTGGCGCTGTTCACCCCGGGGAGGCGGCCATCCGAATCCCGTCGAATAGCTTCGCGGCAATGGAATCTTGATCCATATCAATGGCAGCCCACCGCCGGGACGCCTATACTTCATTACGTGCCATCAAGCTTCGTACCGGAGCGGGCACACTCCTCCGACTACTCCGACTGAGTAGTTTTCAGACCCCGCCCATGGCGGGGTCTTTTTTGTCGGTAAGTTCTATCGGGCGAACCGATTCCCGTTGCGGCACGCGAACCGGCATTGTGCTTTCGGTGCTTCACGGTCGCGGCGCAATGAGGTGTCTGCACTGCGCCCCGCTGACGGTACCATGCCCACGGCGCCGGAACCGTGGGACTTTGAAGGCTGCCGACTCGGCGGGCAGTTGTCACTGCCCAGGCCGGCCGGCCTGGGCAGTGTTCACCGAGACGAGCATTTCCTCCAGCGGCACCACGTCCCCAATCGCAAAGCCCTGAGCGTAGTCGACACCGACCTGACGCAATGCTTCCAGGATATCCGGGCTTTCCACGAATTCCGCGATGGTGGCGATCCCCATCACATGACCGAGCTGGTTGATGGCGGAGACCAGGGCGTGATCCATGGGATCATGGACCATGTCCTTGACGAAGGCACCGTCGATCTTCAGGTAGTCCACCGGAAAATTCTTCAAATAGGCGAACGACGACAGGCCGCTGCCGAAATCATCCAGAGAGAAGCGACATCCTCTGGCTTTGAAGGTGGACAGAAACTCGATGGCTCGCGTCAGGTTGGTGATGGCGGCGGTTTCGGTCACCTCGAACGCGACACAGTGCGGGTCGACGCCCGACTCGCGCAACTGCCGGTCCACGAACTCCAGAAAATCGTTGTCGCCCAGGGTGTGTCCCGAAACGTTGATGGCGCATACGAATCCGCCGTTGCAGCCCTGCCTGGCGATCTGCTGGAAGGTGTGGGTGACCACCCACCGATCTATCGCCGGCATCAGATTGTAGCGCTCGGCGGCCGGTATGAACGCCATCGGCGGGACCAGTCCGCCGTCTTCGTCCACCATGCGGATGAGGATTTCATGATAGTGGCGCCCGCCCGCGGAGCCCGTACCGGCAATCGGTACCGCCGCCTGGCAGTGCAGACTGAAACGCCCCTCTTCCAGGGCCCCGTTGATGCGCGAGATCCACTGCATCTCGCCGTGGCGGCGGGCCAGATCCTCGTCGCCGGGCTGGTAGACCCTAACCTGATTGCGGCCCAGTTCCTTGGCCTGGTAGCAGCCCACATCCGCTGCGCTCAAAAGGTCCGAGGCGTTGGCCGACAGCACGGTGATCGGCACCAGGCCGATACTGACGCCGATGGCAAACATCCGGTCCTCCCAGATGAACCGGAAATCCTGCACTGTTTGACGCAGCTCATTGGCGATGGAAACCGCTTCGTCCAGCGGGCAGTCCTGCAACAGCACACCGAACTCGTCACCCCCAAGCCGCGACAGGGTATCCACGCTGCGAATGTGATGTTTGAGCTGGGGGGCAAGCTGGCGCAGCAACTCATCGCCCGCCACATGGCCGCAGGTATCATTGACCACCTTGAACTGATCCAGATCCAGATACAGCAGCGCATGGACCTTGTCCTCTTCGCGTGCGCTCTGTACCGCTACGGCCAGTTGCTGTTCGAACTCCCAACGGTTCACCAGGCCGGTGAGGGCGTCGTGCTTGGCCTGGTGCGACAGCTGGCGCGCCATCTGACGGGCCTTGCTGACGTCGTGAAACACCAGCACGCCGCCGATCACCTGGCCGCTGCCATCGCGAATAGGCGCAGCCGAGTCCTGTATGGCAAAACTCTCCCCACCCTTGGCCACCAGCACGGTATTCTGGGCCAGCACGGCGATGGTTCCGCTGCGCAGGCACTGGTCTATGGGATTGCATACCGGCTTTCCGGATACTTCGTCCACGACGGTGAATACCTCAGGCAGCGCCCGACCGCGCGCTTCGCCGCTCGCCCAACCCGTGAGCCGTTCGGCCACAGGGTTGAGATAGTCGATACGGCCTTGGGCATCGGTGGTGATCACCCCGTCGCCGATCGAGGCCAGCGTTACCTGGGCCCGTTCCTTCTCTTCGAAGAGCGCCCTTTGCGCCGCTTTTCGATCCGAAATGTCGCGGATGATAGCCAGAAAACCCAGCACGCTGCCCTGTCCGTCCCGCACCGCCGTGCCGCGGGTCTCGCCCACGAACACGCTTCCGTCACGACGTCGGTAATCGACTTCGAAAATGCCGCTGCCCGCCAGCGCGTCGGCGTGGTAACGCACCTTGCCGAGCCTGTCGAACGCCTGCGGGTCCGCATAGAGCTGTCGGCCGCTTTGACCCACCAGCTCTTCGGGCTGGTACCCGAACACGGCAGTGAACGCGGGATTTACCAGACGTATGGTTCGATCGGTATCGGCGAACACCATGGGATCGCCCATGGCCTGGATCATCGCCTCCAGGCGCGCGTTGGCGCCGGTCAGCGCCTGCTCGCTGGTACGCAGGGCCGCTATCCGTTCACGCAGGGAGGCGGCCATGCGATTGAAGTCCTGCGTCAACTGGCCCACTTCATCGGTGCTGGTCACCGGCAGGCGCACATCGTAGTCACCCCCGGAGACGGCGCGGGTGCCGCGCAGCAGGACGCCGATGTGGCGCGTCAACAGATAGCCGGCCAGCCCCAGCAGCAGGGTGGTCAGCAGAATCTCCGTGCCCGCAATCAGCACCCCTTGGCGAAACAGCGAATCGCGCGCATCCACGAACGACGCCAGGGACAGCCCATAGCGGACCTGGCCCACCTTCTCCTGCCCCAGGCGCAGGGGAGAAGACATGTCGTAAATGCCGTCGGTCACAGCCGATGCCAGACTCGTATCCAGCGCAGGCAACGGCTTGGCGGCACTCATTCCCGTCGAGGAGGCGAACACCCGCCCCCCCGCATCGAGCACCACCACATAGCGCAATCCATTGCGGTCCGAACTCAGGATCTGGTTCAGGATCTCCCGAGTGGATACATAGTCGCGCTGAAAAAGCCTGGCGCTCAGCGCCGCCTGCAACAGGGGTTGAATTTCCTGGGCCCGCTCCCGTACCTCCGTGTCCATGGTGTGATTCAGCAGGCGCAGGGAATTGCCGACCAGCAGTGCAAGCATGAGCACTTCCACACCGATACTCACGAGAATCAGCTTCAGACGCAGGGAACGCCGGACCGGGCCGGGCAGCGGCAGTCTCATTGCCAACCCTTGAGGAATTTCGTATAGGGATCGAAGTCCTTCATGGTCTGTTCAGTCACGCGTTTGAATCCGATAAAGAGATAATGTTTTCCGGCAGGGCTGCCCGCGAAAGCCAACGCCGCCTGCTGGGCAGCCGTGGCCGTGACCGTGGCGAGCTTGGGATTGGCGATCAGTACGAATCCGGGTATGGAGCGAGTCTGGCCAATGGCACGCAACTGGCTTTTGTAGCGGGGGGCCAGATGCTGCCAGAGTTTGAATCCGGTAACGGCAGCATCGCTGTCCCCACGTAGCGCTGCGAAAATAGCATTGTTGAAGGTCTTGGTACTCAGAATGGTGACGTTTCGGCCGGGAACCAGTCCGTGCTGGGCGAGGGTCTGCAGCGCCAGTTGGTACACGATGGTCTCCGGAACCGTGTCCGTGACCGTACGCCCCGAGAGGTCCTTGATCTGGTGGATCGGTCCGTCACGACGGACTATAAAAACGCCGCTGATATGGTGTTCGGTAATCGCCAGCGGTCGATAGCCGTCGTGAAGCTCGGCGGCGCGGGCGAAATGGGGCGCCGTCAGCGCGAGATCATAGTCCCCGCGTCGGGTTCGTTCGAAGAAAGTACGGTAGTTGGGGGCGGTGACCATCACCACCCGCCGGTGGAGCCGGCTGGCCAGGAACTGCGCCAGGCCGTGCTGGTGGGCCACGAGCCGTCCCGGGCTGACATAGGGGAAAACACCGAAGGTCAGAGGCTGCTCCTCGCCTCGGGCCACCGGGGTGACAAGCACACAGCATATCAGCCATACGACAAGGAAGATCGGCTTGGACATCGCCCCTCCCGGAACCGCCTGCCGCCCTGCTTGGCGGGCGGGTTCTTCGTTGAATTATTATTATGCCTTTTGAACTTCCACAGTCTTACTGTAGCTTAGTCCTGCAGGCGCTTGCGCTTGGACCGCCCGCTGCTGCTTCTTGGGCGCGGGAATCATCATACTCCAACTGCGGCCGCCGGCCGGTACCTTTCACCTAACAACCGCGACGCGCTCCACCCGGGACAACGCATCATTCTGGGGCACATGCCGCCGCCCCGGAGCGAACACGCCGCGTTACGGGTGGACTTGCCGGGCTCTGCAGCCATCATCGGACGGCCTCCGCACCATGGCACCCAGCACCTGCACGACCATACCATCCATCATATATGATTGATTACGATTAAGATAACGATGCGATCTCCGGAGGTCAGGCGGGCACCATCGCACCGCGAGGGGTCTGCCGGACATCACCCGGCGCGGCGCCTGGAAGTCCCACCGCGCCCGGCATGCAACTGCTGGTCGAACAACCTGCGCAGCCCTCTCGCGCGCCGCCGGTTCAGGCCGAAGTCGGAATAGCCCACCCGCGATGCGGAACGCACATGGATGACTCCGCGCCCTTCGTCCATGCGAAGTTCCAGGTCATCCTTGAAACGAAAAACCGTCGTCGTGAACGTGGCGTGCAGATAGGCGTGGTCCTGCCGGACCACTTCGCCACCGGCAGCCTGCACGGCGGCTGCGGCGGCCTGCCAAGCCAAGGAGCGGTCGACGTCGAACACCAACGGCGGGACTGATGCCCGAGCGTGGGTTTCCTCGCTGCACACGCAGTTGGGCGATTCCGGACAGGGCCGCAACCTGCCGACCGGCTGCCCGACCGCAGACGTCTTGCGGGATCGGCGAGACAAACCCGCCATGACGGCCAGGAAAAAGAGGATCGATCCTGCCAACCAGTAGCCCATAGCGTCCCGGAACCCCTTCGCCGCCGCGACAAGGACCCCGGCGCGCCCGTTCTTGAATCTTTCCGCCGGCCGTCTACCCTCCGATTATCCCTGCCGGGTCCAGCGGCCGCGCGCAGTGTCCGCGCCTACCTCCCGCCAGTGACGATCTTATGACACCGAACCCAGCGCCACCATCTTGTTCGGCGACCGGAAGCACCAGCCAGAACGATGGCGCCAGTCTCATTCTCCGAAGCACGCGCAGTGCACAGCACTGCCCATGGACAGTCACGAATAAGCCGTGATACGCCACATCCTCGCCGAACTGCCAGCCTGGGTCATCGCAACCATCGCGCTCACCGTCGCGGTGCTCCTCGCTCTCGCAGTGCAAGCGGTGATGTTCCGGGTTCTGCGTCGACTGCTGCGCCGCAGCCCGACCAACACCGCGATCCTGGACAATACGGAAAAGCCGGCACGACTCATTCTGCCATTGATCGCCATCGTAAGCATACTGCCGGTGGTGGTACTGCCGGCAGCGGTGACGGCGGGCGTTCGCCACGTAGCCAGCATCGGGCTGATCGGAGCAGTGGGATGGCTCTCCATGGGCGTAACCGATGCCGTGGTGGCTGTGGTGTCCATGCGCTTCCGCACCGATCAGCGCGACAACCTTGCAGCTCGCAAGATCCAGACCCAACTCCACGTGCTGCGCCGGGTCATGCTGGTGGTTGTGACCGTTATCGTCGTAGCCCTGATGCTCATGACATTCCCCGGCGTGGCGCGTCTGGGCACAACCCTGTTCGCGTCCGCCGGCGTTGCTGGCCTGGTGATAGGGATCGCGGCCCGACCCACGCTCTCCAACCTGATCGCAGGCATACAGGTGGCTCTGACCGAGCCCATCCGCATCGATGATGTCGTCGTGGTGGAAGGTGAATGGGGCTGGATCGAGGAGATCCTGACCACTTACGTCGTGGTCCGTATCTGGGATCTGCGCCGGCTGGTGCTGCCCATTACCTATTTCATAGAGACGCCGTTCCAGAACTGGACGCGGACCACCGCCGATCTTCTCGGCACCGTCTTCATTTACGCCGACTACAAACTGCCGGTCGACCCCGTGCGGGCTGAGTTGCACCGGATACTTCAGGACTCGGGTATGTGGGACGGCAAAGCCTGGGTGCTGCAGGTAACCAACGCCAATGAACACACCGTTGAGCTACGCGCTCTGATGAGTGCGCCGGACTCGCCCCAGGCGTGGAACCTGCGCTGCCACGTGAGGGAAAAATTGATTGAATTCCTGCAGCGGCAATATCCCCAGCATCTGCCGCGCACGCGCATTGAGCTAGACAGGGATACGGACGCCGCTTCCCCTTGAAATCATGGCGTCCAACGCACTACGTACTTGCGTTCTACGGACCATCGGACCCGCATTGCCGGACCCGCCGGAGCAGGTGCACGCCTTCGGAGGGCGGATACTAAGGAGATCCGCAGAGGAAAGTTGGAGCTGGCGACAGGAGTCGAACCCGCGACCGGCTGATTACAAATCAGCTGCTCTACCAACTGAGCTACGCCAGCATGGAAACCAAGAGGTGGACCGATTCTAGGGGAATACGGCCCGCAATGGCAATCGATGGAGTCCGCGCCACGGTGCCATGTGGCGCCCGCCGGGATATGCACATGTTCCGCTGCCCCTATATACGTTGATTGCGTCGGCCGCAGCCGATCAGGGGCGCTGAAATCTCTGTCCCTCAGTCGCAACTGCTCGGTTGGCGTTGCACATCGGGCGTTGCGGACAGCGCGCGGGCCCAGTCCGCATCGGAGACGGACTTGTCCCCAGCCACGCGCACAGCGAGCCAGTACTGCACTTTGGTGGTGAAGTGCTGCTCGACCTTCGGGGCATACCCCATGTCGGCGATCTGCTGGCGGCGTTGTTCGGCGGACTGGGGGCCATTGAAGATGCCGAGGGAAATGTAGTTGTCCTTGCCGATGAAATAGTCCTTTATGCCTTTGGATGAAAGGTCTTCGGAAACGCCGACGGCCTCGTCATGGGACATCGGCGGCAGAAACACCCAGTAGCCATCGGGCTGCTTGGTCTGAACCTTGTCCACTTTGGCATTCAGGCCCTGCTGGGCAAGCCGGGTACTCAAGGCGGCCGCAGCCGCGGCGTGGGGCAGCGGACCGACGCGATAACAGCTGGCGGTGGAAGTCGCGTCGCCGGCACCGGCATCCGCCGACGATGCAGGCTTCTGGGCTGAGCCTTGCGGCGACGGCCCGGACACTGCCGAAGCGCCTCCCGATGTCCCGCCACCCCCGCTTTCGGGAGCAGCGCGCGAAGTGGCGTCAGTGTTAGGTGCCGCCGTGGCAGTCGCAGCGTGATCTGCCGGGGACGACTGACCGGTGTCGGTGGAGGACGACGTCTGGGGTGTCGCGGTGGGGGTGCCGGCGCTCTGCCGGTTCTCGCCAGCGGTTACGGACGATGGCTTCGATTCGGCGTTGCCGGTCGGCGCTTCGCCGCTCTGCTCCCGGCGTTCCTTCAACAGCACCAACTTCTGCACGCCGGCGGGAAAGGAGGGGGGGTGATAGCCGGTCTGCGGCGCAGGCCCCGGGTTGTAGACATGCCACGCGTAGAACGCCACGTTCGCCAATAGCAGCATGTAGATTATGAAGCGCACGACGTCTCCCTCGCCAGAATGGCGAGACCTTCCAGCACCAGTTCCGGGAGATGGCGAACCGGGCCCGCCAATAGAGGCAGTACGGTAGGCGCATCGCCGCCGGTCAGCAGCGCCGCAAACTGATCGCCAGCCTCTTCCCTCATGTCGGCCAACACCCGGTCAATGAGCGCCACGGCCGAATACAGGGTACCGCCGGCCACCGCGCCCTGGGTGTCCCGCCCCAGCAGGCAGACCTGCCCGTCCTGCATCAAGGGCGCCTCTCCGACGTCAGCGATGCCGCGGGTCCCGGTGCTGAGACTGCGCCGCATCAGCCCCAGGCCCGGGGTAATCAGACCACCGAGGTGGGCGCCATCCGGACCCAGCACGTCAATGGTGATGGCCGTACCACAATCCACGATACACGCCGGCCCGCCGGTATGATGACGGGCGGCCGCCAGGGCGGCCCAGCGGTCGACGCCCAACCGCTCGGGCTGGTGGTAGGCATTGGTCACACCGGCGGCGTTTTCGCCGGCCACCAGAAACTCCGGAATCAGGCGCCACGTCCGTTTCATCCAGGCCCGCAGGCTGCCCGCCAGCCGGTCACCGCCGACATTGGCTATCACCACCCGCTCCGGGGCGGGAAGCTCGCCCCAGGCCTGTGCGGCAACCTCGCGCACATCCTGACGCTCGTGGATCATACGCCCGCCCGGTTCCAGAGCTTCGCCGTTCAAAAGTCCCCACTTCAGGGAGGTGTTGCCGGCATCGATCAGCAGAATCACGGTCGCATCCGCAGACTGACTTCGCCGGAGGCAAAGCGGCGGGCCTCGCCGCCGGTACGCACCAGCAACGCGCCCGACGGGTCGATGCCATGGGCTTGCCCCGATACCACGCTGTCGGGCAGCAGCAGTTGCACCTCCTGCCCCGCCACCAGATCGTATCGACGCCACTCGTCCATGAAAGCCTCGAAGCCGTCATGCTCGAAGACGGCCATCACGTCCAACATCTGCTCGATCAGGCGCCCGGCCAGTTCATTGCGCGAAATCGCCGTACCGGCCAATCGCTCCAGATCGCTCCAGGGCTGGTCTATGGAGTTGGCCGCCCCGGCGGGCATGCGCACATTCACTCCCACGCCCACCACCACATGACTGGGCCCGCCCGACTCGCCGGCCATGTCCAGCAGCACCCCGGCGACCTTGCGTCCGCCGCAAAGAATATCGTTGGGCCATTTCAGACCCGCCTCTTCCAGCCCCAGTTCCCGCAGCGCCCGCAACGCCCCGATACCGGCTGCCAGGCTGAGTCCGCTCAGAGCCGCCGGACTGCACGCAAAGCGCCACAACAGCGACAGATAGATATTGCTCGCGAAGGGCGACACCCATACCCGCCCCCGGCGGCCGCGCCCGGCACGCTGGTATTCAGCCAGGCATACGCTGCCTGCGGGGGCGCCCGCCGCTGCCTTGCGCTGCAGATCTGTGTTGGTGGAATCGATGTCCGTATGGATGTCCAGGCCGGACAGGCGCGCGTGGCCTCCGGGTGACAGCGCCGCGCAGACCCTCTGCGCGTCTAGAAGTTCCAGGGGCTGCGCGCAGCGATACCCGCGACCACGTACGGCGTGCACATCCAGCCCCAAGGCCTGCAGGGCCCGCAGGTGCTTCCAGACCGCCGCACGGCTCACGCCCAGCGCCTCCCCCAGGGCTTGTCCCGAATGGAAGCGTCCGTCAGCCAACAGTTCCAGCAAGCGATCCCGTACCGTCATCGGCGAAGTTTACCACAGGGTGCAGACCCGCTTTTCACGTTTCCGGAACGTCCCGCCGCAGCGTTGACGGGACTGCGCCGGCGTCGGAACATGATCTCCCATGGACCCCCATCCGCACACCAATGCAGGTCCCACGCGGTCGGTTCTTGAAGCCGTCACCCGCTCGGCGCCGGCGCGTTACTTTCCGCTGACCAGCGGGCGCTATGAGATCAAGGCGGGGTTTTCCAACCTGGGCGCCGACTTCGGCAACGGCGCGGCCGACGGACATGTTTTCCAACTCGACCGCCAGTTCCCGCGCTACCGCCGGGAGAAGCTGGACAGCCGTGGCGAACGGCTCTCCAAATACTTCGTCACCGACCGTCCCGCCGAAGGGGTGCTGCACGGGGTGGCCGGGCTGATACTGCAACGGCTTGCCGAAGAACATCCGGAGCACTTCCGGCTCACTGCGCTGTCGCGCGGTTGGCGGTTGGAGTGCGCCCTGACCGGCGAGACGCTGACATTCGACCGCGAACTTGAGTTGACGGCGGCGGAAGGGAAGGAGACGCCCCAGCCACCCTATCGGTCCACATTGGATGCGCTGGCATGTCAGGTTCAGGAAGACCTGGCGGTGCTGGAGCAGACGCCCACGGGGGACCGTATCAGCGCCTTGCATCTGTGCCTGCCCAACCACTGGGCAGCGGAAGACCGGATCGGAGACGACTTCACTTCAGTACACCGCCCGGTAGCGGGTTTCGAACGCATCGCCCGCCAGCATCAGGCCCTGGTGCGCGCCATGATCGAACGCGGACCTTACGTGCGCTTCGCCTGGGGTCTGGCGACCGACGACCGCCTGAATCACCATCCCGCCCCTCCGCCCGGGATGGCGGCGGATGAATGGCTGGGACGCCGCTTCGATGCTCAGCAACCCGCCCTGTATCTGCGCGTCGAACGTCAGACCCTGTGGGGCCTGCCGCAGGCGCGCAGTTGCGTGTTCACCATCCGCGCCTACCTCACGGACTGCCGGGATCTGAGCGTGGTGCAGATCGGGCAACTGCGCGCGGCCCTTGCCACCATGCCCGGCGACAGCCTGACCTACAAGGGACTGGATCGCGACCGCCACGCCATCCTCGCGTGGCTCGCTGAGCTGTCGTCCTGACCCGTGGTCGAACGGCTGTAGCCCGAACCACCAGCGGGCGGCAAAGCGGCCGACAAGCCCTTGTTATAAAACGCGCCATTAGCCCAATCGCCTGAAAATTCAACCGCCCCGCGCAGGCGGCCGATAGCCTGCGTGCAGCGACCGTTAAGCATTACCACGGCAAATCTGCCTGGAAAAAGGCCACTGCATCTGGAATAGTTACCGAAGGTTAGCGCACGGTCGCTGCCTGCCTGACAGTAGGAAGCTGAAGCGAGGCTCGCCCATGTTAGATCGCCGCGACGGAAAAGGCCGGAGGGTCACCAGCGTACTGCCCATGGAACCCAATGAGCCGCTGTGGAAGCGCGCTCCCCGCCAGGACGAGAACGGCAAGCCGTTCAGCGACTTCATGATGGTCATCCCGAAGCTTCGCCTCAAACCCGCCCATATCATCCAGGACACCGTCGCCCGCATCGAACAAGTGCTGGAATCGTACTCCAAGCATGTGGTGTTCGCGGACCTCAACCTGCGGATCAACGTGCTATGGGTCATCGTGCGGCCGGTGCCCGGCATCTGTTTCGATCTGCCCTGCGCCATCAACCATCACGTGCCTGAAGCCCTGCTGGTCGCGCAGCCCAATTTCTGAGTACTGCCCATCACTCGTTGAGCGCCGCGCTTACCTCCGCGAAAGTGGTGGCGATCTCCACCGTCTCGATGGCGATTCCCAGCTGTTTGCCGATCTGTGAGATGGAGAAGATGCCCCGCACTGCCGGGCGTCCGGTGTGCGGTTCGATGTCTTCCACCAGCGCGTGACGGCGTCCAACGCGCTTGAGCGTTACCACCACGTCTCCCACCCGCGCTTTGAGCACGTCCTCCAGGCGCATTACCTCCAGCGCCTCGGCAGGGACCATGATATCCCGTACCCGCAGGTCGGAACGCTGCCCTCCCAACTCTTTGAGCAACTGCATGGGCTTTTCGCCCTGGATGTCCGTGGAGGTGATCAGCCCCTGCACGTCGTCGTGGGAATCGGCGACCAGCAACAGCCTCACGCCACTCTCCTTCATCCGGTTGAGGGCCCAATCGATGGATACGCTGGCCTCCACCGTGACGGCCGTGACCTGCCGCAGGTCCGTCATCACCAGCATGGCGGGACTGTCCATGGTGACATGCTCGGGAAATTCCTGGGTCGGCCGGAAATAGCTGAGCGCGGATTCGGCCCGGTACAGAGGCAGCGCAAGATAGGTATTGGCCATTTTCGGTCCTCCTGCAAACCAATGCCATATCAAGCCTATAGACCAGGGGAGACGGCTTTGCAAAGCGCGAACGCTGTCACAGGCGGCACCCCGGCTCCCGTATAGGCTGGCATTGACGAAATCCCGCGGCCGCCCGACACCGTCAGATACGGCAAGGTGCGCCAGCGCCCTTGCGGTAGCGCGCTAGGAGACTGAATGAAAAGCAAACACCGAGCGCTGTTGCACTCTTGCACACTGGCCTTCAGCGTAGGCGCGATGCTGGTGGGCACACCGGCACCGGCCGACCCGCCGTCCTGGGCTCCCGCCCATGGCTACCACGTCCGGCATGGGGACGGCGACTACCACCGCCGCCACGCCTCGGATGACGATCGCTGGGATCGGGGTGACGACGAAGACCATTGGGAGCGACGGAGCGACGAGCGTCAGATCGAGCGACCCGACGAAGACGGGGCGGCCCCGCTGCCGTGGAGTGCCGAACACGGCCCATCGCGGTATATCCAGCAGGGTCATTGCAACCGGGCCGCCGTAGGCACGGTAATCGGGGGGGCGTTGGGCGGCGTGCTGGGTTCGCAGGTCGGCAAGGGCGATGGCCGTACCGTCGCCACCATCGCCGGCGCGGTGGCAGGAATGCTGATCGGAAACGCCGTGGGCCGATCTATGGATGAGGCGGATAAGTACTGCACCGGCCAAGCCCTGGAATACGTTCCGGACGGCCGGTCCGTACAGTGGCGGAACCCGGACACCGACGAGCGCTACCGGGTGACCCCCACCCGCACCTACGAAAATTCAAGCGGCCACTACTGCCGCCAGTACACCACTGACGGCTATATCGACGGGCACGTCCGACAGATCCGAGGAACCGCCTGCCGGCAACCGGATGGCGCTTGGAAACTCGCCCGCCAGTGAGCCGGTAGGCTAATGACGTCTTCGCCGGTTTCCCGGCGTCCTGCGGGACTGCATTGTGGTCGGGGGTCAACTTGGGCTACGCACGGCGCCCGCTCTGCCGCGGCGGCTCATAATTTACTAAGGCAACTCTGACACTTAGAGGGACTGCGCGGGGGCCTGGCGGCGAATCGGCAAGAGGCCAAGACAAGGGCCACCGCTGCGGGGTCACGGTGCCGCAATATCGCACCAACGCCGGCGAAAACCGTATCCCTGCCGCTGCCGGCGTCAGTGCAATACCTGCTTTCGACGCTGCAGTTCGATGATGCGGCCGCGGATCTCCTCCGCGTCGTCCGCTCGTGGTGACAATTCCAGATAGTGACGGTAGTCGGCCAACGCCGCCCCGAAACATTCCAACTCCTGGTATACGCGACCCCGATCCCGATACTCAAACGGCGTATCCGGCCGCACTGCCACGATCAGATCCATCATATGCAGCGTCTTGTGGAGGTCCTTCTTGTGCAGATAGACACCCTTGAGGTTACGCAGCATTCGCACCAGCACATCCCGGACGTCAGCGCCGGCGAGAAGCTGGGTCAGGGAAGAGCGCGCCGCGTGTAGACTTACCTCGGCGCGAGTCAGAAGCTCTTCCAGGTCCGCCTCTTCCAGGGACACCCCTCGAGAGAACGGATCCAGCACCACTTCCCCTTGCTGGACCGAAAACTTGACCAGGAAATGGCCGGGAAAAGACACGCCCTCGAGGGGCAGCCCGGCCTTGCAGCCCACGTCCAGGTACACGATCGACAGCGTGATCGGTATACCGAGGCGTCTGTCCATCACCTCGTTGAGGTAGCTGTTGCGAGGATCGTAATAGCTGTCCATGTCCCCTTCGAAACCCAATTCCTCGAACAGATACTCGTTCAGCGTGAGCACAATCTGCTCGGCAGTGGGTTGGGAGGGAAGGCGCGCGCGCACCTCTGCAGCCCAGCTATCCAGGCGCCCAAGGTAGGCCTGCACGTCCAGCGACGGATACTGGGATTTCGCCAACCAAAGGGCGACCTCCGCGACCCGCACCTCGTGACCCGGTGCCGCCAGCAGATCCTTGATTCGCTGCACAATAGATTCGGTCGGAGTCATCTCTCACCAGGATCGGGGGCCATCGCGGCCGTGCAACGGGTAGTGAAGACGCGGATGCCGTCGGAATGTTGTCGCTGCGGGAACCCTTTGAGGGTACCCCCACTCTACCCCGAGCATACAAGGCGGCAGCGCGAATGTTGGGCCCGACAAGTCCCGACGGGGTTCAGTTGTCAATACCAGACCGACAGGCCCGCATTGCCGACCCCAAGGATACCAAAGCCCGGCAGCCCGAACCGACCGCACCACGCGCTACGTGAAGCGTAACTTCCAAAGCCGGCGCAACTCCCGCCGCGGCCATGTAACGCCCACCGCTCCGCGGACCCCTTGGGGAGACCAAGCCCGTGCGACGGTCAGGCGATGCAACCACCCGAAATACTAGCAACCCTGACCGCCGGGCTCATCACTCGCTCGCTGCAAGCCGCCCCGGCATCCGCTCCCTGCATCAGAACGAAAAAAAACCCTGCAGCCAGACGGCTGCAGGGTTTTCCAATAAAAGCCTGGCAGTGACCTACTTTCACACGGCGAAACACCGCACTATCATCGGCGCTGAGCGGTTTCACTTCCGAGTTCGGAATGGGATCGGGTGGTTCCCACTCGCTATGACCGCCAGGCAAACTGTTTGAGATCAACCGAGGCCAGAGTCAGAACGCTGGCCCCGGTTGATCTCCGAATCAGGAAGTTGTTGCGGCACTGGATATATTGCATTCGCTCGACCAGCACCCAAACTGCTTGGGTGTTATATGGTCAAGCCTCACGGGCAATTAGTACTGGTTAGCTTCACACATTGCTGCGCTTCCACACCCAGCCTATCAACGTCGTAGTCTCCGACGACCCTTTAGGGGAATCAAGTTCCCAGGGAGATCTCATCTTGAGGGGGGCTTCCCGCTTAGATGCTTTCAGCGGTTATCCCGTCCGTACATAGCTACCCGGCAATGCCACTGGCGTGACAACCGGAACACCAGAGGTACGTCCACTCCGGTCCTCTCGTACTAGGAGCAGCTCCC
>CAZNBB010000019.1:35378-42347 GCA_964571225.1 uncultured Gammaproteobacteria bacterium | reverse complement strand
CGGGTGTGCGTATGCGATCCGGTCGCCGCCGGGCAGGAGGTTATCGAGCTTTTTCATCACCACGCCTATGTGGAGCAGGTGAAGCGTCAGTCGGCAACGGGCGAAGGCTTTCTGGACGAGGGCGATACACCGGCATTTCCCGGGGTTTTCGAGGCGGCGTCCACGGTGGTGGGTTCCACCGTGGACGCCGTGGAACGGATCATGGACGGACGCTGCCGGCGGGCATTCGTCCCCATCGCCGGACTCCATCATGCACGGCGTGACGGCGCCGCGGGTTTCTGTGTGTTCAATGACTGCGGGGTGGCGATCGAGACCCTGCGCCGCCGGTTCGGCGTGCGCCGCGTAGCCTACGTGGATATCGACGCTCACCATGGCGACGGTGTGTTCTATGCCTTCGCCGACGATCCCGAGTTGATCATCGCCGATCTGCACGAGGACGGTCGCTTTCTGTATCCGGGTACCGGTGCGGTGGGGGAGACCGGGCTGGGGCCGGCCGCCGGCACCAAGCTCAACGTCCCCATGCCGCCCGATGCCGACGACAAGGCCTTCCAGGTGGCCTGGAGACAGGCGGAGGACTTCATCCGCCAGCGCTCACCGGAGTTCATCCTCTTCCAGTGTGGCGCTGACAGCCTGGGTGGAGATCCCATCACCCATTTGCGGTATTCCAGCGCCGCTCATGCCCTGGCGGCCCGCCAGTTGTGTGCGCTCGCCGATGCCTGCTGCGACGGGCGTCTGTTGGCCATGGGCGGAGGCGGCTACGACCGGACCAATCTGGCCCTAGCCTGGACGGCGGTGCTGGAAGTGCTGGTGGAGCAGACCTCCTGAGGCGCCCCGTGGCACGGGGCGCCGCGGGTGCCAGTCCCCACGGCGCTGTACTTCGCGTACGCTCATGCATCTCCCCTGCAATTCCGGTATGATACCGGATTCGTTCGCAATCTGACCCACCATCCCGGCCTGCCCAGGCGGGGACAAGCAGTGCATGAGGAAGCGCATGTTCAGCAAAGACATGACCATCGATGGCTTCGACGACGAACTCTGGGCCGCCATGCAGGCCGAGGAGCGGCGCCAGGAAGAGCACATCGAGTTGATCGCCTCCGAGAACTATGCCAGCCCGCGGGTCATGGAGGCCCAGGGTTCGGTACTGACCAACAAGTATGCCGAGGGCTATCCCGGCAAGCGCTACTACGGCGGCTGCGAGTTCGTGGATATCGCCGAACGCCTCGCCATCGACCGGGTCAAGGAACTGTTCGGCGCCGACTACGCCAACGTGCAGCCCCACTCCGGCTCCCAGGCCAACGCCGCCGTGTATTTCGCCTTGCTGTCGCCGGGCGACACCATACTGGGCATGAGCCTGTCCGACGGCGGGCACCTGACCCATGGCGCCAAGGTCAATTTCTCCGGCAAGGTATTCAATGCCGTGCAATACGGTATCGATCCCGAGACCGGCGTGGTGGACTATGATCAGGTGGCGGCTCTGGCGCGGGAACACAAGCCCAAGATGATCGTCGCCGGCTTCTCGGCCTATTCCCGGGTGATGGACTGGCAGCGCTTCCGCGACATTGCCGACGAGGTGGGCGCCTACCTGTTCGTGGACATGGCCCACGTGGCGGGACTGATTGCCGCCGGCCTGTACCCCAGTCCGGTACAGATCGCGGATGTGACCACGTCCACGACCCACAAGACCCTGCGTGGTCCCCGTGGCGGCCTGATCCTGGCCCGGTCCAACCCGGAGATCGAGAAGAAGCTCAACTCCATGGTATTCCCGGGCACCCAGGGCGGCCCCCTGATGCATGTTATCGCCGCCAAGGCGGTGGCCTTCAAAGAGGCGCTGGCGCCGGAGTTCAAGACCTACCAGGCCCAGGTGCTGGCCAACGCCCGCGCCATGGTGGAGGTGATCATGGACCGCGGCTACAAGGTGGTGTCGGGCGGTACCGACGACCACCTGTTTCTGGTGGACCTGATCGACAAGGGCATCACCGGAAAGGCGGCCGACGCGGCGCTGGGTGCCGCCAACATCACCGTCAACAAGAATGCCGTGCCCAACGATCCCCAGTCCCCGTTCGTTACCAGCGGTATCCGCATCGGCACGCCGGCCGCCACCACCCGGGGCTTCAAGGAAGCAGAGGTCCGCGAACTGGCGGGCTGGATATGCGATGTGCTGGACGATGTGGAAAACGAAGCGGTCATGGCCGAAGTGCGTGAACGGGTGCTGGCGTTGTGCAAACGCTTTCCGGTTTATGAGCGCAGTGCCCGTTAGCCCCCAGCGGCGCGGGCCCTGTGCGATGCACGTCGCCTGACCGCACGGCCGAACCATGCGTTGCCCTTTCTGCGGTGCTCAGGACACCAAGGTGATCGACTCGCGGCTCGCCGGCGAGGGCGACCAGATTCGTCGTCGCCGCGAGTGCGTCAGCTGCGGAGACCGGTTCACCACCTATGAGACCGCCGAGCTGGTGATGCCCCGCATCGTCAAGCGCGACGGGACCCGGGAGGCGTTCAACGAGGACAAGCTGCGGGCGGGAGTGGTGCGCGCCCTGGAAAAGCGGCCGGTGGAAACCGAGAGCGTGGAAGCGCTGATCAGCCGGCTGTGCCATCGCTTGCGCAGCGGAGGCGAGCGGGAGGTTTCATCGGGGGAGCTCGGCGAGTGGGTGATGGCCGAACTCCGGGACCTCGATCAGGTCGCCTACGTGCGGTTCGCGTCGGTGTATCGCAGCTTTCAGGACGTCAACGCCTTCCGCGAGGAGATCGAGCGCCTGGAGAAGGAGCCCAGCGCAGAGCAGAAGCGTCAGCAGATGCCTCTGCTGCCCGACGGCGCCAAGGATAACGAACAGTAGGCGCCCAGTGCGGTGCCTCAACCGGTCGTCCCGAAAGGCGGCCGCCAGCGAAGACCGGCACGGCGGTGATGACAGCGGTCGATGACTACAGCTACATGGCGCGTGCGGTCCGGCTCGCGCAGCACGGTCTTTACACCACGGACCCCAATCCGCGTGTCGGCTGCGTGCTGGTGCGCGACGGTGAAGTGGTCGGGGAGGGCTGGCACGAGCGGGCGGGCGAGCCTCATGCAGAGGTGCATGCGCTGGGCAGGGCGGGAGAACGGGCCCGTGGCGCCACCGCCTATGTGACGTTGGAGCCCTGCTGCCATCATGGACGCACGCCTCCCTGCAGCCGCGCATTGATCGATGCCGGCGTAGCGCGTGTGGTGGCCGCCATGGAGGATCCCAACCCGCGGGTGGCCGGGCAGGGGTTGGCCGAGCTTGCCAGCGCCGGGATACCGGTACAAAGCGGTGTGCTGCAGGAGCAGGCCGAGGCGCTCAATCCGGGATTCATACGGCGCATGCGCACCGGCCGCCCCTTCGTGCGCTGCAAGCTGGCCATGAGCCTCGACGGGCGCACCGCGATGGCGTCGGGCGAAAGCAAATGGATCACCGCAGATGCCGCCCGTCAGGACGTGCATCGACTGCGTGCGCGCAGCTCGGCGATCATGACCGGCATCGGCACGGTACTGGCGGACGACCCTTCCCTGACCGTGCGGCTGGACGAGCGGGCAGCGGGTGGCGGCTCGCGTCAGCCCCTGCGGGTGGTGCTGGACCCCCACCTGAGCATGCCGCCGACGGCGCGCATGCTCTCGCTGGCGGGCGACACACTGGTGTTCACAGCTTGCAATGAGCCCGCCCTGCAGCGCCGGTTGGAGGGCGCCGGCGCGCGTGTGGTGGTGCTGGCCGACGGGCCGGATGCGGTCGACCTGACCCGTGCTCTGGAATACCTGGGCGCGGAGCAGATCAATGAGGTGCTGCTGGAAACCGGCGCGGTACTGAGCGGTGCCATGCTGCGGGCGGGGCTGATCGATGAACTGGTGGTCTATATGGCCCCGCACCTGATGGGCGACGGCGCCCGCGGTCTGTTCCATATGCCCGGTCTGGACGCCATGGACCAGCGCCTGGACGTGGAGATTCGGGATCTGCGGGCGGTGGGCACAGACTGGCGTATCACGGCAACGCCCTGTCGCCGGTCGCCGCCATGATCGACGGGCCCCGGGAACGGGGCCGGGAGAAGACAGTTGTGTTTACCGGTATCGTAGAGGCGGTGGGCCGCATTGCCGCGCTGGAGCCGCGCGGCGAGGACCGGCGGGTGCGCGTGCAGACCGGATCGCTCGATCTCGGCGACGTGGCGCTGGGGGACAGCATCGCCGTCAACGGCGTGTGCCTGACGGCGGTGGAACTGCCCGGGGACGGCTTCTGGGCTGACGTGTCCGGCGAGACCCTGCGGCGTACCACGTTCGGGAGTTTCGCGGTGGGCACATCCGTCAATCTGGAGAAGGCGCTCACCCCCACCACACGCCTGGGAGGCCATCTGGTCAGCGGGCATGTGGACGGCGTGGGCACTCTGGTGGAGCGCGCGCCCCAAGGGCGTTCCGAGCAGCTGGTGGTGGAAGCGCCGGCCGGGCTGGCCCGCTATATCGCCGAGAAGGGGTCGATTTGCGTGGACGGGGTCAGCCTCACCGTAAATGCGGTGGACGGGGCGCGCTTCGATCTCAATATCGTCCCCCACACGCTGCAGGCTACCACCCTGGGCGATTACCGCCCCGGTCGCCAGGTCAACCTGGAAGTGGATATCATCGCCCGCTACCTGGAAAGGCTGTTGTTGGGCGAGCAGGCAGCGCAGGCGGGCGGCGGTGGCGTGACCCTGGAACTGCTGGCGCGGCATGGGTTCGTGAAAGGCTAGGCGCTGTGGTCACGATTGTGAACAGGGCGGCGTTCAGGGCCTCGTGGCGTAGCGATGGGGCCGGATACCGGATCACCGGTGCAGGTGAGGCATGGCACTGAATTCGATTGAAGAGATCATCGCCGACATCGGCGAGGGCAAAATGGTCATCCTGATGGATGACGAGGATCGCGAGAACGAAGGCGATCTGATTATGGCCGGTTCGCTGGTGCGCCCGCAGGACATCAACTTCATGGCCCGCTACGGCCGCGGTCTGATCTGTCTGACGCTGACCCGCGAACGCTGTCGTCAGCTCAAACTGCCGCTGATGGTCAGCGACAACAACGCCAAACACTCGACCAACTTCACGGTATCCATCGAAGCGGCCGAAGGCGTGACCACCGGCATTTCCGCTTACGATCGTGCCCATACCGTGCGCGCGGCCGTGGCGCCCAACGCCGGGCCCGACGACATCGTGCAGCCCGGCCATATCTTTCCGCTGATGGCACAGCCCGGCGGCGTGTTGACCCGGGCAGGACATACCGAGGCCGGCTGCGATCTGACCCGCCTGGCCGGCCTGGAGCCGGCGGCGGTGATCGTGGAAATCCTCAACGAGGACGGCTCCATGGCGCGGCGTCCCGATCTGGAGGCGTTTGCGGCCGAACATGACCTGAAGATGGGCACCATTGCGGACCTGATCCACTACCGCATCAACCACGAGCAGACCGTGGAGCGGGTGGCCGAATGCGACCTGCCCACCGAGCACGGCGATTTCCGGCTGGTGGCCTACCAGGACACCATTGATCGGGAAGTGCATCTGGCTCTGGTGCGCGGCGCCGTCGATCGGGAGCGCCCCACCCTGGTGCGGGTGCATATGCAGAACTCCCTGTGCGACGTTCTCGACGCGCGCACCGGCGACTGCGGCTGGCCGTTGCGCAACGCCCTGGCGCGGGTGGCCCGGGAGGGCGAAGGCGTGGTGTTGGTGCTGCGCAAGACCGAGGATCCCCGCGAACTGGTGCGCAAGATTCGCCGCTATGGTCTGCAGGACGCCTCCGAGCCCCGCCGACGCGAGCCGGAGGGCGAGGAGGATCTGCGCACGTACGGCATCGGTGCGCAGATCCTGGCCGATCTGGGTGTGCGGCGCATGCGGGTGCTCAGCGCGCCCAAGCGGGTGCACGCCATCGCCGGTTTCGGGCTCGAAGTGGTAGAGTACGTGCCCGGCGATTGATTCCGCGCCGATGACGGGCGGAGCGATACAACGACCAACAGGAATATGACGGCATGAACAGTCTGACGGAGTTTGCGGGAGACCTGCAGGTGCGCGACGCGCGTTTCGCACTCGTGGTTGCGCGGTTCAACAGTTTCGTGGTGGACAGTCTGTTGAGCGGTGCGGTGGATACGCTGACCCGTCACGGCGCCGATCCCCGCGATCTGCACGTGGTGCGGGTGCCGGGTGCCTTCGAAATGCCGCTGGTGGCGCAGCGTCTGGCGGCCGCCAAGCGTTACGACGCGATCATCGCTCTGGGCGCGGTGATCCGGGGCGGCACGCCCCACTTCGAGTATGTGGCCGGCGAGTGCACCAAGGGTCTGGCCAACGTCATGATGGGCCACGACGTGCCGGTGGCATTCGGCGTGCTGACCGTGGATACCATCGAGCAGGCCATCGAACGCGCCGGCACCAAGGCCGGCAACAAGGGCGTGGAAGCCGCGATGTCGGCGATCGAGATGGTCAGTCTGCTGCGAAACCTGGGGAGCTGACGGCCATGGCAGCCGGGCCCGACCGACAAAGGCCCGCCTCCCGGGAACGTTCGCGCGCCCGGCGTCTGGCGTTGCAGGCGCTCTATCAGTGGCAGCTGACCGGCATGGATCCGGCCGAGGTGGAACGCCAGTTCCACGAACGGGACGAATACCGGCAGGTGGACGCCGATTACTTCCGCGAGCTGGTCCTGCAGTCGACCGCCCACTGCGCGGAGTTGGACAAGGAATTGGGTGCCTTTGTGGATCGGCCCATGGAAGAAGTGGACCCCGTGGAACGGGCGATCCTGCGCCTCAGCACCTATGAGCTGGCCTATCGCCCGGACATACCCTATCGGGTGGTGATCAACGAAGCGGTGGAACTGGCGCGCAAGTTCGGCGCCGAGCAGGGCCACACCTACATCAACGGGGTCCTGGACCGGACCGCGCGTGTGCTGCGCGGCGTGGAACACCCCGCCGGAGACGGTTCGGGGCCGGTGCCCGGAGGCGGTTCGCGGCACTGACCCGCGGTGCCGC
>CAZNBB010000019.1:0-35278 GCA_964571225.1 uncultured Gammaproteobacteria bacterium | reverse complement strand
GACGGTTCGGGGCCGGTGCCCGGAGGCGGTTCGCGGCACTGACCCGCGGTGCCGCCGCCGCACCAACCGGGAAGCGGGCGACAGCCATGCCGGTTTCGGAATTCGACATCATCCAACGTTATTTCGCCGGTGCCGGCAGCCGCCGCGACGACGTGGTCCTGGGCGTCGGTGACGATGCCGCCCTGTTGCGGGTGCCGCCGGACAGGGAACTGGCGGTCGCCATGGATACCCTGGTGGACGGGGTGCACTTCCCCTACGGCACAGACCCCGCTGCAATCGGCCACAAAGCGCTGGCAGTGAACCTCAGCGATCTGGCGGCCATGGGCGCCGATCCGGCGTGGGCCACCCTGGCCCTCACGCTGCCGCAACCCGATACGGACTGGCTGGAAGCGTTCGCCCGGGGGTTCTCTGCCCTCGCGCAGCGCTTCGGGGTGCAATTGGTGGGCGGAGACCTTACCCGCGGCCCCCTGACCGTCACTGTCCAGGCCCATGGTCTGGTGCCGGCCGGTCGGGCCCTGCGGCGGGACGGGGCGCGGCCCGGCGACGAAATCTACGTGACGGGCACGCTGGGGGACGCGGGCCTCGCTCTGCGGCTGCTGCAGGAGGATATTGCCGTTCCGGCCATGCACCGGGATTTCCTGGTTGCTCGCCTGGAGTGTCCCCAGCCGCGGGTGCAGGCAGGTATGGCATTGGGCGGGCTGGCCGGTGCCGCCATCGACCTGTCGGACGGCCTGCTCGCCGATCTGGGCCATATTCTCGAACGAAGCGGCGTGGGTGCGACCCTGTGGGTCGATCGGCTGCCCCGCTCAACCGCGTTTCGAGAGACCCTCGAGGACCGCCCGGGGTTGGAGGTCGATTGGGACCACCTGCCGCTGGCCGCTGGTGACGACTATGAGTTGTGTTTCACCGTGCCGCCGTCCCGGCGTGCTGCTCTGCAAGCGGCTTTGGGCGGGCTCGATTGCGGCTACCTGAAGGTGGGAATCGTGGAAGAGGAAACGGGTCTGCGCTGCCTCCATGATGATGGTTCGCCCCGCGTTGCCGGCTCGGCCGGCTACCGCCACTTCGGTTGACGGTGTCGTGTATCGTGGCTGAGCCCGTGCCATCCTCTCCGTATCCCCGACCCACCTTCGGCGCACTGCTGCGCCGTCCTGTGCATCTGCTGGCCTTCGGACTCGGCAGCGGGCTCAGCCCCGTGGGCCCCGGCACTGCCGGAACAATGTTGGCTGTGCCCCTTTACCTGCTCGTCGCACGCTTTCCTATGCCCGTGTACGCAGCGGTGGTGGCTGTCGGCTTCGCTGTCGGAGTCTGGCTGTGCGGCCGTACAGCCCGGGATCTCGGCGTGCACGATCACCCGGGCATCGTGTGGGACGAAATCATCGGCTACCTGCTGACGATGATGACCATGCCGATGGGGGTGCTTCCGGTACTCGCCGGGTTCATCGCCTTCCGGCTGTTCGACATCCTCAAGCCCTGGCCGGTGGGCTGGTTCGACCGCAGGGTGGGCGGCGGACTGGGCATCATGCTCGACGACGCCTTGGCCGCCGGCTACGCCTGGCTGGTGCTCCGGGCGTTGCTGCGCTGGTGGTTGTGAAATCGGCTGCCTCTCCCGGTGACAGCCTCGGATGAAAAAAGATAAAAACGCCACGGAAATCACGGAAACCACGGAAAGCACGGAAAAGGGAAACAATGAATGAAGGGCGGCGGGACGTGTCTAGGGAATCAGCGAGAAGGTAGGGCGCAATAAGCGCAGCGCATTGCGCCGCACAGGACAAGCCTCGATCGATTGGCCGGCCGCGTTTCCGGGGAGCCTGTAAATAATTCTGTGTAACTGCCCGTTATGGGTTCACCGGCATGACGGGCCCTTCATTGATCATTTTTCTTTTCCGTGCTTTCCGTGTCTTCCGTGGCGCTTTTGGTTTTTCCTGAGCGTCGCTACCGACCAAGCAGCGGCCGCAGCCAGCGCCGGTAGAGGATGTCGGCATGTTGCTTGAGCGCGCTGATCCGGTTGGGCAGGTCGGCGGTGATCTGCTCGGGGCTTTGCAGGCTGGGCGTGGGCGTACTCAATTCGTCGGCGTAACGGGCCACCCATTCCCGAACCAGTTCTTCGGTCATTTCGACGTGACATTGGAGGGCCAGGATGCTGTCCATGGCGAAGGCCTGGTGGGCGCAGTTTTCGTTGAAAAGCAGGGGCTGCGCACCCGGCGGCAGGGAGAAGGTCTCGCCGTGCCAGTGGAAAGCCTCGAAGCGGGCGGGCAGGGCGCCCAGCCAGTCGGTGGCTGCCGTGGTGTCGGCGCGGTCCACCGGGTGCCAGCCGATTTCCCGTACCCGATTGGGTCCCACCTGCCCCCCCAGCGCCTTGCTGATCAGCTGGCCTCCGAGGCAGTGGCCCAGTACCGGTTTGCCGGCCTGTGCGGCGGCGCGAATCAGCCCCAATTCCGGTTCGATCCAGGGCAGCGGATCGTTGACGCTCATGGGGCCTCCCATGAAGACCAACCCGGCGCAGCCCTCAATGGACGCTGGTATGGTTTCGTTCTGATCGACAGCGATCAGCCGCCACGGAATGCGGTGGGTTTCGAGGACGTCGGCAAGGTAGCCCGGTCCCTCACAGTCCACATGGCGGAAGATCCATAACGGTTCCATAATGGAGCACTCCAGTTTCGCTGCCCAGGTGCCGACTTTGTAGCATGTGCCGCTGCCCCGTAAAAGCGCTGGTATTGCTGACGACGCTGCTCTGTCCCCTGGCGGCACGGGGTGCAGCGCCCGATATTCAGGTGCTGGCGTTGTTCCATAATCACGCCGTATTGACGATAAACGGCGTGCGCACCGTGCTGGCGGCCGGTGAGCGGACCGCGGGCGGGATCAAATTGCTCAGTGCCAGCAGCGAAGCGGCGGTACTGGAGGTGAACGGACGACAAGTGCGGGTGGGGCTGGGTACGGACGTGCGTCCGCCGGCCGCCGACAGCGGCGATACGCCTGAAGTGCGGATCTACCGAGGAACGTCGGGGATGTTCACGACCGTGGGCGGCATAGACGGTCTGCCGGTGTCGTTTCTGGTGGACACGGGCGCCTCCCAGGTGGCCATGAATGCCGGCGAGGCGCGCCATCTGGGTATCGACTTCCGCGTGGTGGGAACGCCCGTGCGGGTCACCACCGCTTCGGGCATCGCCTCGGCGTTCCGCGTCACCCTGAAGACGGTCACCGTCGGCGCGATTACGCTGCACAACGTGCCCGCCGTGGTGATCGACGGGGACCAGCCACCGTCGGTGCTGCTGGGGATGTCGTTTCTGGGGCAGCTGGAAATGCGCAACCAAGGCCAGTGCCTGGTTCTTCGTCAGCGCTACTGACCCGCCTTCAGCCTGTCAGTCCTCCGCTTCCTCTTCGTCATGAACGATCATGGCGTAGGCGGAGTGGTTGTGGATGGACTCGAAGTTTTCCGATTCCACCGTGTAGGCCGCGATGCGCTCGTCCGCATTCAGGCGGGCGGCCACATCCCGGACCATGTCTTCGACGAACTTCGGGTTGTCGTAGGCGCGTTCGGTGACGTATTTCTCGTCGGGCCGTTTTAGCAGCCCGTAGAGTTCGCAGGAGGCCTCTTCCTCCACCAGATCGATCAGTTCCTCGATCCACACGAAGTCGCGGGTGCGCACGCTCACCGTCACATGGGAGCGCTGGTTGTGGGCGCCGTAGGCGGAAATCTTCTTGGAGCAGGGACACAGGCTGGTGACCGGAACCACCACCTTGGTGTTCATCTTGGCCTTGCCGTCACAGAGCTCGCCGATCAGCGTGACCTCGTAGTCCATCAGACTTTCCACCCCGGAGACGGGTGCACGCTTGTTGACGAAATAGGGGAAGCTCATTTCGATATGGCCGGCCTTGGCCTCCAGCAATTCCGCCATTTCGTGCAGCATGACCTTGAAAGTCTCCACCGATATCTCGGTTTCGTGCCGGTTCAGGATTTCCACGAACCGGGACATGTGCGTGCCCTTGAAGTTGTGGGGCAGGTTCACGTACATGTTGAAATTGGCGATGGTGTGCTGCTCGCCGCTGGAACGGTCCCGGACCCGCACCGGATGACGGATGTCCTTGATCCCCACCTTGTCGATGGGGATGTGGCGTGTGTCGGCGCTACTCTGCACGTCCTCGATGGGGGGGGCGGCAGGCTCTATGCGCTTGGCCGGTTCGGTCGGGTTCATGACTGTTCCTCTGTATAACGCACGCAGGCGCGATCCGTTTCCCACAACGTCACGGCGCTTACCCGTACCCGCGGTTCGTTCAGGGCGTCCGCCAGCCCCCGATACAGGTGGGCGGCGATGTTCTCGGCGGTCGGGTTGATCTGCGTAAACGGTTCCAACTCGTTCAGATAGCGGTGGTCCAATCTGCCCACCAGCTCCCGGGCGGTCTGACGGATGACTTTGAAATCCAGGCCCATGCCGGCGGCGTCCAGGTCGCTGGCCACCACCTCGACCTCCACTTTCCAGTTATGGCCGTGCATGCGCGCGCAGTCCCCCGGATAGTCCCGCAGGGTGTGAGCGGCAGCAAAATCGGTCAACACCTTAAGAGTATAACTACCGGCCACGGCCAATTCCTGACTAAAACGCTAAGATATTAACCGGCTGCGGGCATTTTGGCAATCATTGCGCCCTGCCGTTCCCGGATGGCCCGCAGGATCCCCGCACTGTCCAGGCCGCTTTCGGCAAGCAATTCCTCCCGGCTGCCATGCTCCAGGAAGCGGTCCTCCAGACCCAAATGGAGAAGCGCGACCGCCCGTCCGTGGCGGGCCAGGCATTCGCCCACCGCGCCGCCCGCCCCGCCCGCGACGGCATTTTCCTCTACCGTCACCAGCAGGTCGTGGGTGTCGGCCAGGGCCAATATGCGCTCTTCGTCGAGGGGCTTGATGAAACGCATGTTCACCACCGTGGCGTCCAGTTGTTCGCCGGCCTCCAGGGCGGGTGTCACCATGCTCCCGAAGGCCAGCAGCGCCACGCCGCGACCTTCCCGCCGGACCTGGGCCTTGCCCACCGGCAGGCTTTCAAGGCGGTTGGAGACCTCGACGCCCGGTCCCTTGCCGCGGGGATAGCGCACGGCTGCCGGGCCCCGCAGTTCGTAGGCCGTGGTCAGCATCTGGCGACATTCGTTCTCGTCTGCGGGGGCCATCACCACCATGTTGGGGATGCAGCGCAGGTAGCTCAAGTCGAAGCTCCCCGCATGGGTCGGCCCGTCGGGGCCCACCAGCCCGCCGCGGTCGATGGCAAAGGTGACGGGCAGGTTCTGCAGGGCGATGTCATGGATCAGCTGATCGTAGGCCCGCTGCAGGAACGTGGAATAGATCGCCACCACTGGACGCAGACCGTCGCAGGCCATACCGGCGGCCAGAGTCAGGCTATGCTGCTCGGCAATGCCCACGTCGAAGTAGCGCCTGGGAAAACGTTCCGAGAACCGTACCAGCCCGGAGCCTTCGCGCATGGCCGGTGTGATGGCCACCAACTCGCTGTCCGCTTCGGCCATGTCGCACAGCCAGTCGCCGAACACCTGCGTGTAGGTCGGCCCGCCTCCGCCTCCGGCCTGGCCCTTGCCTGTCTTGGGGTCGAAGCGGCCGACGCCGTGGTAGGCGCACGGATTGGCCTCGGCGGGCCCGTAACCCTTGCCCTTGCGGGTCACGATGTGCAGCAGCCGCGGCCCCTTCAGGGCGCGGAGATTGCGCAGCGTGCGCACCAGGTTCGGCAGATCATGGCCGTCCATGGGGCCGATGTAGTTGAACCCCATTTCCTCGAACAGGGTGCCCGGCACTACCATGCCTTTGACATGCTCTTCGGCGCGGCGTGCCAGCTCCCACATGGGCGGCATGTTCTTCAGCACTTTCTTGCTGCCTTCGCGTACCGTGGAATACATGCGTCCGGACAACACGCGGGCCAGGTAACTGGACAGAGCACCGACGTTGGGGGAAATGGACATCTCGTTGTCGTTGAGCACCACCAGCAGGTTGGCGTCCAGATCGCCGGCGTGGTTGAGGGCCTCGAACGCCTCGCCGGCGGTCATGGCGCCATCGCCGATGATGGCCACCGCCCGTCTGTCACTGCCATGGCGCGCGGCGGCGATGGCCATGCCCAGGGCGGCGCTGATGGAAGTGCTGGAATGCCCTACGCCGAAGGCGTCGTAGGGGCTCTCGGCGCGCTTGGGGAAGCCGGCCAGTCCGTCCCGCTGGCGAATGCTGTCCATGCGCTCGCGGCGCCCGGTGAGAATCTTGTGAGGGTAGCTCTGATGTCCGACATCCCACACCAGCCGGTCATCGGGTGTGTTGAAGACGTAATGCAAAGCGATCGTGAGTTCGACGGTCCCCAGGCCAGCCGCCAGATGGCCGCCGGTGCGGCTGACCGAATCCACGAGAAAGGCACGCAGTTCTGCGGCCAGAGACTCCAGGTCGGACTCCGCAAGGGTGCGCAGGTCGGCGGGCGTGTCGACGCGGGCCAACAACGGATAGGCGGTCGGGCTGGTCATCGCAGAAGCGGCTACCTCAAACTGTCAATTATCGGCCGGCAGGCCGTAACGCGCAAGGCGGCGGGGATCGGGGATCAACTGGGGCGTTGCACGATATACGCGGAAAGCCAGCGCAGCGGATCCGCCCGGTCGTCGAAGTCGGACAGGCTTGCGATGGCTTCCTCGTGCAACTCCCGGGCGCGCTGGGATGCTCCTTCCACGCCCAGCAGGGCGGGGTAGGTGGGCTTGTCACGGGCCTGATCGGCGCCGCTTTGTTTGCCCAATGTCTGGGTGTCGCCTTCGACGTCCAGGATGTCGTCGCGGATCTGGAAGGCCAGCCCGATGCACTTGCCGTAGTGATCGAGGGCCGCGAGCCGGGCTTCGTCCGGGTTCCGACGGCAGAGGGCACCGAGCAGTACGCTGGCGCGGATGAGGGCGCCGGTCTTGTGGATATGCATGTCTTCCAACTCGGCGATGTCCAGGGATTTGCCGACCGAATCCAGGTCGATGGCCTGGCCGCCGGCCATGCCCCGCGATCCGGCGGCCAATGCGAGGGATTCGATCATGCGCACCCGCTGAGCGGCGTCTTCGGCGGCCGACGGATTGTCGTGGGCGAGGGTATAAAAGGCCAGCGCCTGCAGGGCATCGCCGGCAAGCAGGGCGGTCGCTTCGCCGTATACCTTGTGACAGGTGGGCTTGCCCCGGCGCAGGTCGTCGTCGTCCATGGCCGGCAGGTCGTCATGAACCAGCGAATAGGCGTGAATGAACTCCACCGCGCAGGCCGGGCCGTCCAGGGCCGCTTCCGGTGCGCCCATGGCCTGGCCGCTGGCATACACAAGCATGGGCCGCACGCGCTTGCCCCCGTCCAGCACGGTGTAGCGCATGGCCCCGTGCAGGGACGCCGGATGGGTATCGGCCGCCGGCAGGCGGGCGTCCAGGGCCTGGTTGACCCGCGCGCGGCAGGTCTCCAGGAACGCATGCAGGGCAAGATCAGGACTGTTCACTGTCAAACGGCGCCACCACTTGCTGGCCATCCTGGCTCAACAGAATTTCCACTTTCTGCTCGGCTTCCTGCAGCGCCTGCTGGCAGGTGCGGGTCAGTTGAATGCCGCGTTCGAAGTGGCGCAGGGACTCTTCCAGGCTGAGGTCGCCCTTTTCCATTTGCTCTACCAACCCTTCCAACTCCTTCAGGGCGTTTTCGAAATCCGGTGGGGTGCTGCGTTTCTTGGCCACGTATTGCAACTCCGGAGGGATGGACTTACGTTACCGTAGCAGCGGCGGGAGGGTCAATTCGCACAGCCGGTTCCGGCATCAGTCCGCTACCTGCAACGGCCGTTGACAGATTTCCCGTACTGAGTTAAATTTTTTCTTAATTTAGACTGAGTCTAAATTAAATGGGCGTATGCCCGTCCCAAAGTGCAAGACGGAGGAAGCATCCATGGCAGATCTGAAGGGCAGCAAGACCGAAGATAATCTGAAGGCAGCCTTTGCGGGCGAATCCCAGGCCAACCGCCGGTATCTGTACTTCGCATCCAAGGCCGACGTGGAAGGCTACAACGACGTGTCGGCGGTGTTCCGCTCCACGGCCGAAGGCGAGACCGGTCATGCCCACGGCCATCTGGAGTATCTGGAGCAGGTGGGCGATCCGGCCACCGGTCTTCCCATCGGCGGCACGTCGGACAACCTGAAGGCCGCCATCGCCGGCGAGACCCACGAGTACACCGACATGTACCCGGGCATGGCCAAGTCGGCCCGCGAGGAAGGCTTCGACGAAATCGCAGACTGGTTCGAGACCCTGGCCAAGGCGGAACGCTCCCACGCCAACCGCTTCCAGAAGGCCCTGGACGGCCTGGACAAGTAAGCCACTGCAGTAAGCTGTACCAAGGACGGGGGGCGGCGTTGCCGGCCCCCCTTCCCATCGATTTACTACATGGGAGTGCAGTCCATGTCCGCACCGACAGAGGGTACGCGGGAAGGCAGCCTTCAGGCACCGGAACGCCATGCGCTTGAGTGGAAGAAAGCGGAGTTCTACGACGAAAGCGCGCTGTTCGCCGAGCTGGAACGGGTCTTCGACATCTGTCACGGATGCCGCCGCTGCTTCAGTCTGTGCCACGCGTTTCCGACCCTGTTCGATGCCATCGACGAGTCGGACACCATGGAACTGGACGGGGTCGACAAGAACACCTACTGGGACGTGGTCGACCATTGTTACCTGTGCGACATGTGCTTCATGACCAAGTGCCCTTATGTCCCGCCCCATGAGTGGAACGTGGATTTCCCCCATCTGATGCTGCGCGCCAAGGCGGTGAAGTACAGCAAGGGCCAGACCAAGCGCCGCGATCGCATTCTGACGTCCACCGATGCCGTCGGTCGGTTGGCCGGCATTCCGGTGGTGGCCCAGACGGTGAATGCCGCCAACCGCAACGGGGCGGCCCGCAAGCTGCTGGACAAGGTGCTGGGAGTGCATCCCGGCGCGGTGCTGCCCAGTTACCACAGCCAACCCCTGCGCAAGCGTCTGCAGGGGCATCACGCAGACGCCGGGCGTGCCGAGGCGGCGGGCGAGACCACCGGTAAGGTTGCCCTGTTTTCCACCTGCTATGGCAACTACAACGAGCCGGATATCGGTGAGGATCTGGTGGCCGTGTTCGAGCACAACGGCATCCCGGTGACCCTGCCGGAGCAGGAGCGCTGCTGCGGCATGCCCAAGCTGGAGCTGGGCGACCTGGAGGCGGTGGAGAAGCTCAAGGACGCCAACATTCCCCAGTTGGTGCGGTTGATAGACCAAGGTTGGGACATTGTGGCGCCGGTGCCGTCCTGCGTGCTGATGTTCAAGCAGGAGCTGCCTTTGCTGTTCGCCGGCGACGCCGACGTACTCAAGGTCAGGGACCACATCTACGATCCGTTCGAATATCTGATGCTGCGCCAGAAGGAAGGCAAGCTGCGTACCGACTTCAAGGAAAAGCTCGGCAAGATCGCCTATCACGTGCCCTGTCACCTGCGGGTGCAGAACCTGGGCTACAAGACGCGCGACCTGCTGCAGTTGGTCCCGGACACCGAGATCCAGACCATCGAGCGCTGTTCCGGACACGATGGCACCTACGCGGTTAAGAGCGAGTTCCACGAAATATCCATGAAGATCGCCAAACCGGTGGTCAAACGGGTACAGGACGCGGCAGCCGATTACTACACCAGCGACTGTCCCATGGCCGGCCACCAGATCGAGAACGGCCTGGAAGACGGCCGGGCGCCGATCCACCCCCTCACCCTGCTGCGCAGGGCATACGGAATCTGACAGTCGATGACGGCGCGTCCCGGGAGCGCATGGCCGATTCCCCGTGCGTGCCGCGGTACCGAGTTCACGGAGAGGTTGATATGGAAAAGCTGACGCGCGAAACCCTCTACAGTCTCGAGGAGTACGCGAAAATCCGTGCGGAATTCCGCAAGCAGGTCATGGACCACAAGAAGAATCGCCAACTCGGCGTGGGTCCGAATGCGACCCTGTACTTCGAGGATCGCCTGACCATGCAGTACCAGGTGCAGGAAATGCTTCGTGCCGAGCGTATCTTCGAGGCGGAGGGCATCGCCGATGAGCTCAATGCCTACAATCCGCTGATTCCGGACGGCGGCAATTGGAAGGCGACCTTCATGATCGAGGTTCCGGACGAGGACGAGCGCCGACGGGTGCTGGCCGGGATGGTCGGTATCGAGGACCGGGTCTGGGTGCAGGTGTCCGGCCAGGAACGCGTCTACGCCATCGCCGACGAAGACATGGAGCGGGAGACCGCCGAGAAGACCTCCTCGGTCCACTTCCTGCGCTTCGACCTGAGTCCGGCCATGGTAGCCGCCGCCAAAGAAGGCGCGGCCATCGCGGTGGGCATCGACCACCAGACCTATAGCCACGCGGTGGACCCGGTACCGGCCAACATCCGCGACTCCCTGGTGGCCGACCTGGATTGACTGGAACCCGTCTCAGAATCGTGGATCGGTCGTCAAGACAAGACGCAGATTGCGTGAGGAGCGTAGTTTACACGGGTAAATGAGCACGGCGGCGCGATCCGCAACTCAGGATTGGCGGGCGAGACGCATTTTGCGATAGGTCTGGTCCGTACGCCGGCGCATCCGCCCCCGGGGTGGTCGCATCCGGCTTCCGGGCGCGGTACACTCCCCGCGCATCGAATCCGGTTGAGTGTACGAGACGCCCCCATGCAACTGCTGCGTGTTGACAGGTCCATGGTCCTGCGAAGGCTGCTGGGCGCAGTGTTCGCCCTGTATTCGGTGGCGGCACTGGCCGCCGATGGCGGAGTGAGCGGGCGCGACAGGGGTGCGGTCGCCTTGCCCGCCTTTCCCCGTCCGGCTGGGTTGTTGCCGGTCCCGCTGGACCTGCCCGATTTCCACTTCAAGCTGTTTATCGACCCGGCATCGCTCAGCGTCGACAACGGGGTCGTGCGCTACACGGTGGTGTTGACCTCCCCATCGGGAGCGCGCAACGTGTTCTACGAAGGCGTCAACTGCATTACCGGTCGCTACACGCGCTACGCCTACGGCGCCTCGGACGGACACTTCGCCAGATTTCCCGACGCGCGATGGAAGCGTATCTTCGATAATGGAGACGGGCGCTACCGGTACCAGTTCTACAATTTCTTCCTGTGTAATCCGACGGCTGGCGCACTTCCGCGCCATCAGATTCTGCAGCGCATCCGATACCAGAGCCGCTGACCGGTTCGCAACACAGACAGGGTTGCATTACGTTTCATGAGCAGTGTCTACGACGCATCCGCCATCGAGGTCTTGAGCGGCCTGGACCCGGTCCGAAAGCGGCCGGGCATGTACACGGACACCACCCGGCCCAATCACCTGGCACAGGAAGTCATCGACAACAGTGTGGACGAAGCCGTGGCGGGCCACGCCACCAGCATCGAGATCCAGTTGTTCAAGGACGGGTCCCTGGAAGTGAAGGACAACGGCCGCGGTATGCCGGTGGACATCCATCCCGAGGAGGGAATCCCCGGCGTTGAGCTGATCCTCACCAGGCTCCATGCGGGCGGCAAATTCTCTCACAAGAATTACCAGTTCTCCGGTGGCCTGCACGGGGTCGGCGTGTCGGTGGTCAATGCATTGTCCAAGCACCTGGAGGTGTGGGTCAGGCGCGGCGGCAAGGAGTACAACATGGCCTTTGCCGGCGGCGAGAAGGTTTCCGACCTGGAAGCGGTGGGGACTGTCGGCAAACAGAATACCGGCACCACGGTGCGCTTCTGGCCCGATCCGAAGTATTTCGACTCTCCGCGGTTCTCGGTGCCCCGTCTCAAGCATGCCCTGCGGGCCAAGGCGGTGTTGTGCCCGGGCCTGCGCGTGCGTTTCCGCGACGAGGCCAGCGGCGAGGAAACCGAGTGGCAGTACGAGGCCGGTTTGCAGGACTACCTGCTGGATGCCCTGCAGGGGCTGGAGCGCCTGCCGGACGAGCCCTTTGTCGGAAGCCTGGAAGGTAACCAGGAAGCGGCCGAATGGGCCGTAGTCTGGCTCCCCGAAGGCGGCGAGCCGGTGGCCGAAAGCTACGTGAACCTGATTCCCACCGCCCAGGGCGGTACCCACGTCAACGGTCTGCGCATGGGACTCACCGAGGCGGTGCGCGAATTCTGCGAGTTCCGCAACCTGGTGCCCCGTGGGGTGCGGCTGGCGCCGGAAGATGTCTGGGACCGCTGCAGCTACATCCTGTCGGTCAAACTGAGCGATCCGCAGTTCAGCGGACAGACAAAGGATCGATTGGGCTCCCGGGAATGTGCGCAGTTCGTGTCGGGAGTGGTCAAGGACGCCTTCAGCCTGTGGCTCAACCAGCACACCGAAGCGGGCGAGCGCATCGCCTGGCTGGCCATCCACAATGCCCAGAGCCGACTGCGGGCCGGCAAGAAGGTGGTGCGCAAGAAAGTCACCAGCGGGCCGGCACTGCCGGGCAAACTGGCTGACTGCACGGCCAGCGACCCGGGCCGCACCGAGCTGTTTCTGGTGGAGGGCGATTCGGCGGGCGGTTCGGCCAAGCAGGCCAGGGACCGGGAGTTCCAGGCGGTCATGCCCCTGCGCGGCAAGATCCTCAACACCTGGGAAGTGGACCCGGGTGAGGTGCTCGGTTCCCAGGAGGTGCACGATATCGCCCTTGCCATCGGCGTGGAGCCCGGCTCGGAAGATCTCAAACGGCTGCGCTACGGCAAGGTGTGCATCCTGGCCGATGCCGATTCGGACGGCGCCCATATCGCCACCCTGCTGTGTGCCCTGTTCCTGCGCCATTTCCGGGAACTGGTGGAAGCCGGTCATGTGTACGTGGCCATGCCGCCCCTGTACCGCATCGATGTGGGCAAGTCGGTCTTCTACGCGTTGGACGATGCCGAACGCCAGGGCGTTCTGGATCGCATCGCGGCCGAGAAGATCAAAGGCAAGGTCAGCGTGCAGCGCTTCAAGGGGCTGGGGGAGATGAATCCCATGCAGCTGCGCGAGACCACCATCGCACCCGAAACCCGTCGGCTGGTGCAGCTGACGGTGGAGGCCGGTGACGACACCCACCGGCTGCTGGATATGCTGCTCGGCAAGAAGCGGGCGAGCGACCGTCGCGCCTGGCTCGAGAGCAAGGGCAATCTTGCCGAGGTCTGAGCCCGGCCATAGTCCCGGCTGGGCGAGCGCCCCCGGCGTGTCGCCTGCGCCGGCGGGCAGGCGAGGCCGGGCGGCGTCCCCGGCTCACCAGAAACCTTCCTTTGTAGGAACCGCCGTATGGCCACCAACGAACTGAACTACGAGGGCGTCGAACGCCTGCCCCTGAAGAGCTTCACCGAGAAGGCGTATCTGGATTACTCCATGTACGTCATCCTGGATCGTGCTCTGCCCCATATCGGCGACGGGCTCAAGCCGGTGCAGCGGCGCATCGTGTATGCCATGTCCGAACTCGGCCTGTCGGCAACGGCAAAGTACAAGAAGTCGGCCCGCACCGTGGGCGACGTGCTGGGCAAGTTTCATCCCCACGGCGACACCGCCTGCTACGAAGCCATGGTGCTGATGGCGCAGTCGTTCTCGTACCGGTATCCGCTGGTGGACGGCCAGGGCAACTGGGGTTCGCCCGACGATCCCAAATCCTTTGCGGCCATGCGCTATACCGAGTCGCGGCTGGCGCCGTTCTCGGAGGTGCTGTTGCGCGAGCTTGCCCAGGGCACGGTGGACTGGGTGCCCAACTTCGACGGCACCATGGACGAGCCCGCGCTGCTGCCCGCGCGCCTGCCCAACGTTCTGTTGAACGGGGCGACGGGCATCGCGGTGGGGATGGCCACCGACATCCCGCCCCACAACATCACGGAGGTGGCCAGCGCTCTGGTGCGCCTGCTGGAGGACTCGAAGGCCACCTTGGCGGACCTTTGCGAACACATCCAGGGGCCGGATTTTCCCACCGCGGCGGAGATCATCACGCCGCGGGAGGAAATCCTGCGCGCCTACGAGACCGGCTCTGGCAGCGTGCGCATGCGGGCCCGCTATGAGCGTGACAACGGCGACATCGTCATTACGGCCCTGCCGTACCAAGTCTCCGGCGCGAAGGTGTTGGAGCAGATCGCCGCCCAGATGCAGGCAAAGAAGCTGCCGATGGTTGAAGACCTGCGGGACGAGTCGGATCACGAAAACCCCACCCGGCTGGTCATCGTGCCCCGCTCCAGCCGCATCGATGTGGAACAGTTGATGTCGCACCTGTTCGCCACCACGGATCTGGAACGCAGCTACCGCATCAACCTGAACATGATCGGCACCGACGGACGGCCCCGGGTCAAGGACCTGCGCAGCCTGTTGGTGGAATGGTTGGAGTTCCGCACCGATACCGTGCGCCGGCGCCTGGAGCACAGGCTCAACAAAGTGCTCGAACGGCTCCACCTGTTGGAAGGGTTGCTGGTCGCATTTCTTAATCTGGACGAAGTGATCGCGATCATCCGCAGCGAAGACGAGCCCAAGCCGGTGTTGATGGAGCGTTTTGCGCTCAGTGACGCACAGGCCAACTACGTCCTGGACACCCGCTTGCGGCAGCTGGCGCGACTGGAAGAGATGAAGATCCGCGGCGAGCAGGAGGAACTGGCCAAGGAGCGCGACAGTATCGAGAAGACCCTGGGTTCCAAGCGGCGCCTGCAGACCCTGATCCGCAAGGAGATTACCGAGGACGCCGAGAAATACGGCGACGCGCGCCGTTCTCCGATCGTGGAGCGGTCGTCTGCCCAGGCGTTGGACGAAACCGCTCTGGTGCCCAGTGAACCGGTGACGGTGGTGATTTCCGAAAAAGGCTGGGTACGGGCAGCCAAGGGTCACGAGGTCGATCCGACCGGCCTGAGCTACAAGGCCGGGGACGGCTTCTGCTGCGCGGCCCGGGGGCGCAGTAATCAGCTGGCGGTGTTTGTCGATTCCACCGGCAGGGCCTACGCCCTGCCCGCCCACAGTCTGCCTTCGGCCCGCGGCCAGGGCGAACCCCTGACAGGCCGGTTGAGTCCGCCGGATGGGGCGCACTTCGTCGGCGTCATGGCCGGTGACGCCGAACAGCGCTATCTGCTGGCGACCGACGCGGGCTACGGCTTCATTGCCCGCCTCGGCGATCTCTACGCGCGCAACAAGGGCGGCAAAGTGGTGCTTTCGGTGCCCAAGGGCGCGCGGGTACTGAAACCGGTGCCGGTCCGCGACCCGGACAGTGACAGAATCGCGGCACTCAGCAACACCGGCAGGCTGCTGGCATTCCCGGCCGTTGAGCTTCCGGCGCTGGCCAAGGGCAAGGGTAACAAAATCATGGCCGTACCGGCCGCCAAAGTGGCGGCGCGGGAAGAGTACATTCTCGATCTTGCCTGTGTGCCGCCGTCGGGCACCCTGCTGGTGCAAGCCGGCAAGCGCCATCTCAAGCTCAAGGGTGCGGAGCTGGACGAGTATCTCGGCGAGCGCGGCAGACGGGGCAGCCGATTGCCGCGCGGGTTCCAGAAGGTGGCCGGTCTGGTGGTGGAAGGCGTCTGAGACGGCGGCTATCGGGTCGTCGCGGGCGCCGGTGCAGGTAACGATGGCGCCTGTGGGGGCGGCGTGCCGGCAGCAGGTTTCTTTTCGCCGGCTTTCAAGCGCTGAAGTTGCTGCAGCACCCGCTCGGCGCGCTGGACTCGGGCTTTGGCGTCGGCGTTGCCCGGATCCAGGGCCACCGCCTCCTTCCAGGTATCCCGGGCCGCGGCGATCTTACCCTTGCGATACAGCTGGGCACCGGTGCTGAGCAGTTCCTGGACTTTGGCGGCAATGGCCCGATCCACGGCGGCTGCCAGCAGGGCGACTTCCTTGGTGTTTCCCTTCAACTTGCGCAACTGATCGAGAGCGGCGCGGGCTCCCTGCAGATCGCCGTGCTCCAAGGCCGCGTTGAGCTTGTCTTCGTAGGTTTGCTGCCGACGCTTGAGCACGGCGCGCTGACTGGTTTCCCGTTCGTGCTCCAGTCGTGCCTGAACCGCGGCGCGGGCCTGTTCCCGGGCCCGGTCCCACTGCGCCAACGCCTCGCGCACTGCCGGGGTATCGTCGATGCGCCGGGCCGTTCGAAGACACCGGCTGGCCAGGTCCATATCGCCTTGCTCCAGCGCCTCGCGCCCGCATTCTAGCAGTGGCTCGTACAATGATTTGAGGTCGTCGTGGATGCGGTCGGCCCGCCAGCGGCCGGCATAGCTGGGGTTTTTCAGGCGGATGCTTTCCTTGTAGATGTGCTGCTGGGCCAGCAGGTAATCGGCGTGGGCGAGGGCCATGCTCTGGTCCAGTTCATGGAGCCGGCGATCGCGCTGCTCGGCGATCTGGGCACGCAGCGCGTTGAGCTCTGTGCTGGGCGGCAGCTTGGCACGGGCGTCATCCACGGTGGCCAGTGCGTCCGCCAGCATTCCCTCGGCGCGCTGCCGGCGGGCCTCGTCGATCTGCCGGTCCTCGTACCGGTGCATTTGCGTTTCAACGGTTTTGCGCCGTGCCTGCGCGGCGGCATAGCCGGAATCCGACGGCGGCACGCGATCCAGCACCTGCAATGCCCGGGCGTACTGGTGTTGGCTGACCAGTTCGGAGACGTTGCCGCTCGGGGCGCGCAATTGCTGCAGACCGGCGCAACCGGCCAATCCGGCCAGCAGCGCGGCGATCACCAGCGAACGCGCGACGACGGCGTTCATGGACTACCGCCCCCGAGGACGGCGGCCACCTGGTTCAGGACGACTTCCTGGTGTTCGGGAGCCAGGCTTTCGACACGATAGGTGGTCACCGGGTGCTCGATTCCCCGCAGGCGGATGGCCTCGTAGCGGTGCGCCACGATTCGGTCATGTATCCCGGGTTGCCGATAGAGTTCCTCGCTGATCACGATCTGGCCGGCGTCGGCGACCGAGCACAGTCTGGAGGCCAGATTTACCGAGTCGCCCACCACGGTGTATTCCATACGGTCCCGCGCTCCCATGTTGCCGGCCAGCATGGTGCCGCTGTTGATGCCGAAACGGAACTGAATGGGAAGCTCCCCCTGCTGTTGGCGCAGGTGGTTTTCGTGTTCCACCAGCCGCTGTATCGTCAACCCGCAGGTTATGGCGTGGAAGGCGTGATCCTCGTCGTGATCCGGGACGCCGAACACCAGCATGGCCTCGTCGCCGATGTACTTGTCCACCATGCCGCCGTTGCACCCGCAGGCGGCGGAGATATAAGTGAAATAGTGGTTGAGCAGGGTGGCCACCTTCTCGGGGTTCATCTGCTCGGACATGCTGGTGAAGCCCACGATGTCCGCGAACAGCACCGAGGCCTCCACTCGCTGGCCGCCCAATTGCACCGAATCCAGGTTGTCCATCACGGCACGGGCCACGCCCGGGGAGAGATATCGCGACAGGGCCGCTTCCACCTGTTCCTTCTGCAGCATGCTGTCGGCCAGGCGGTTGTAGGCGCCCATGAGTTGCCCGATCTCGTCATGGCGCCGGTCCGGGAACCGAAAGTGGTAGTGGCCTTCGTCGAATGCCCGGTTGGCATCGATGAGATCGTGGATGGGGCGGGACAACTGTCGGCTGAGCAGATAGGAAAGCACCATGCCCAGCAGGATCATGATGCAGGTGGCGGCCACGATCGTACGTATGGTGTCGCGGCGGAACTCGTCCATAGTGGAGCGGTTGAAGGTGACCAATGCGTAGCCGGCGACCACATGCTGGAATCGGATCGGCGCCGCAAAGGAAGCCACTGGTATGGGATGCTTGGCGCCTGGCGGCGCGGCGGTCCAGTTCAGGTCCGTCATGATGCGCTGGCGGCGCTGTTCGGGGGTTCCGGACAGTGGGGCGTCCGCCTGAAAGGGAGTGATTCCGGCGCGCACTACCACTTTGCCCTTGACGGACATGATGGCCGTGCCCAGCACGGTCTCTCCGGACACCAGGTTGGTGGCCAGCACTTCCAGTGCCAGATGGTCGTCGGCCAGCAGGGGTTCGGCGGCCGAGCGTGCCACCTGGGCCGCCAGGGAATGGCCCATGTCGTCCATCTGCCGGCGCAGGATTTGGCTCTGGTGATACAGCACCACGCTGCCCAGCAATCCCATGCACACCACGATCAGCATCGTGATCGCCAGCGACAGCTGATACACGATGGGCAGTCGGGTCGGGCTGTGGCGGCGTATCCAGATCGCCAGACGACCCAGTCGGGAGAGATTGGGAGGCGACGGGGTACTAAACGTGGGCGTGGTGCCGGTGGACTGCTGCACCATAGATAGGTTCCTGAGCTTCTGCCTGGGCGGCAGGCGCCTGGGTAGTCTCCGTGCGTGTCTGCCGCCGGCTAAGCTTACCGCAACGGCCGCCGCTTTGACATCCGGCGGAAGAGGCACCTCAGTTCCCGGCCAAGTGCTTGCGCAAAAACAAAAAACGCCACGGAAGACACGGAAAACACGGAACTGAAGAAGTAACCGACGGTGGAAATGGCGGGTTCGTGCGTCGTTCGGCCGCAGTTGCTGTGGGACCCCAGCCCTGCTTACGCGGTTTGATCCAGGCAAAGACACAACAGTCCTCGGGTGCGGCCCGGTTTGCCTGCATGTTGGACAAACCCAGGGTGGCCCAACTTCCAGCAGGCCTGCCCTGCGCCTGAATGCGCGGAGCGGTGGCCGCGCACGGCTTGGCGCCAACGGTGCAACGTCAGGGAAGCGTTGTACCCCGTTGGCGCCGCAGGGTTCGTCGGCTGTGCTCCTTCCGTGCTTTCCGTGTCTTCCGTGGCGCCTGTGCTCGGGTTGGTTGCCTCGGATGCGGTCGCGGGCAGCCGACAGCTGCGTGTACAATAGTTGCTTTTATGCCAGAAGGATGTGGTTATGTCGCTGATTCGACCGTTCCCCGGCCTGCGGCCGGCGGCCGGACGGGCCGCCGAGGTGGCCGCGCCGCCCTACGACGTGCTGAACAGCAAGGAGGCACGGGTGCGGGCCGCCGGACGTCCCTGGAGCTTTCTGCACATTTCCAAGCCGGAAATCGATCTCCCCGAGGACACCGATCCCCATGCCGATGCGGTCTATGCGAAGGCGGCGGAGAATCTGCGCCACATGATCGCCGAAGGCGTGTTGGTGCAGGATGCCGACCCCTGCTACTACGTCTACCGCCTGCGCATGGGGGAGCATGTGCAGACCGGACTGGTGGCGGCGGCATCGGTGGCCGACTACGACAGCAACCGTATCCGCAAGCATGAATTTACCCGTCCGGACAAGGAAGACGACCGGGTGCGGCAGATCGATGCCCTGAACGCCCAGACCGGGCCGGTGCTGCTTGCCTATCGCGCTGACGCCGCCATCGATGACAGGCTGGCGTCGGAGGCGCGGCGCGAGCCCGACGTGGACGTTGTCGCCGACGATGGCATCGGCCATCAGTTGTGGGTGGTGCGGGATGCCGGCGTGGCTGCCGAACTGACCCGTCGGTTCGATGCCATGGCGGCGCTGTATATAGCCGACGGCCATCACCGCTCGGCGGCCGCCTCCCGCGTGGCCGCCGCCCGCAAGGCCGCCAACGCCGGGCACACCGGCCAGGAGAGCTACAATTATTTTCTGGCGGTGATGTTTCCCCATGACCAGATGCAGATCCTGGATTACAACCGGGTGGTGCGGGATCTGAACGGTCTGACTGAAGACGAGTTCCTGGCCCGCCTGGGAGAGCGTTTCGACGTCCATGCAGCGGATGGCGCCGTGCATCCGACCCGCTCCGGCGAGTTCGGTTTGTACCTGGCAGGACGCTGGCACCGTATGACCATCGACCCGGTGCGGGTGCCGGAGGACGATCCGGTGGCACGGCTGGACGTGAGTCTGCTGGCGGACAATCTGCTGGCGCCGGTGCTGGACATCAGCGATCCGCGCCGTGACCCCCGAATCGACTTCGTGGGCGGCATTCGCGGACTGGGGGAGCTGGAAAAACGGGTGGACAGCGGCGAGATGGCGGCCGCCTTCGCCATGTATCCGACCCGTATGGAGGAGTTGATGGCGGTGGCCGATGCCGAGCAGGTCATGCCGCCCAAGTCCACCTGGTTCGAACCCAAGCTGGCGGACGGGCTGGTGTCCCACGTCCTCGATTGACGCGTCACCCTGACCCGGCTTGCCGGGCCGGGGTGGTGGTCAGACGGTTTCCTCGGAAAAATCGTAGGCCAGCTCGGCGTCCGGCTCCTGCAGGAAGTAGCCCTGGATGTACTGCACGCCGTGCTGCCAGAGCACGGCCAGGCTGCCGGCGTCTTCCACGAACTCGGCGATTACCGGCTTGTTCAGGGAGCGGGCCGTCTCCACGATGGATCTGACCACCGCCTGATTGTCCGTATTGCTCGCCAGGTTGTGGATGAACGAGCCGTCGATCTTCAGGTAACTGACCGGCAGGTGCTTGAGCAACTGGAACGAGTTCGGTCCTTTCCCGAAATGTTCCAGAGCCGAGCTGCAGTGCAGGGCCTCCAAGGCCTTCACGAAGGCCTTGGCGTTCTTGAGATGTTCCACTGCGGTCTGTTCGGCGAACTCGAAAGTGATGGAATCGCCGGGCAGTCTGGCCTGCTGAAGCTGCTGGCTGACCCAGAGCGGGAAATTCACGTCCTCGATAGTGGCCCGGGATACCTTGATGAAGAACGTGGTGCCCAGACCCTGGCCGCGCCGCTCCGAAAGGATGGCGACACATTGCTCCACCACCCAGCGGTCGATGGCTGCGATCTGTCCCGTCTGCTCGGCGACGCTGATGAACTGGCCGGGCATGATGTCCTCGCCCTGGCTGTCCTTCATGCGCAGCAGCACTTCGTACTTCTCGTTGCTGTCGCCCTGCAGGCTGACGATGGGCTGGTAGACCAGGTAGAAACGGTTCTCCCCCAAAGCGTCCTGGATCAGCTGGTTCCAATGCTGCTCGCGTTCCTTGCCCAGCTGCTCGTCCACCACCGGGTTATGCATGTGGGTGCGGTTCCCGCCCGCCGAGCGGGCCACCTCGCAGGCGAGGTCCGCCCGGGAAAGGATCTCCTGCGCGCCGGGGGCTGTTTCGGTGATGGGACTGATGCCCACGCTGCACGTCAGTGCAATGGAGCGTCCTTCCACGTCGATGATCTGTTCCTCGACACTATGGCGTAGCGCATCGGCGATGGCCTGGGCGTTCTCGATGGTTTCGGCCCGCACCAGCATCGTGAAGGTGCTGTCTCCGAAGCGCGCTGCCACATGTTTCTCGCCGGCGTGCTCTTTGAGGAGCTCTGCGATGTCGCTGACGACCAGATCGCTGCCCGCGATGCCCACGGTCTCCTTCACGGACTTGAAGTTGTCCAACCCGATATACAGCAATGCGCTGGGCTCGGAGCCCGAATGGGCGTCGGTAACGGCCAGCTCGAGCTCCTCCATGAAATACTGGCGGTTGTACAGGCCGGTTACCAGGTCCTGCTTGCTCAGGTACTTGAGTTTCTGTTCCAGTGCCTTGCTGTCCGACTGGTCCCGCATGACGATCTGCGTACAGGGCTCGCCTTCGACGGTGGCGTCGGTAAACTCCATCAGCACATTGAAATTGGTCCCTTCGGGACGCAGCCCGCGAATCTCCAGCGTACGGTTGTTCTCGACGCCCTTCGCGTAGCTGCGCAGGAACTCCTTGAACTTGCCGTGATCTTCCGGCTCGACCATGTCCATGATGGGCGTACCCTCGATCTCCTCCGGATCGTCGAACCCGAACAACTCCAGATACGACCGGTTGGCATAGATGTGCATGCCCTCGTGGACGTAGGCGATGGCGTCGCGGGAGCTGTCCAGCAGGCTGCGGCAGCGCTTCTCGCTCTCCTGGAAGCTTGCCTCGTAGCGCTTCAGCTTGCGGTGGCAGGCCACGGCACGCAGTTCCCGTGCGACCACCAGTTGCAAATGCTCGGGGTAGTCGAAGGAGACCAGGTCGGCGGCACCGGCGCGCAGGGCGTCGACCACGGCCGATTCGTCGTTGCTGTCGCCCACGGCGATCAGGGGCATGCCGGGGGCGTGTGCCGCCACCGTCTCGCTGGCGTGTTCCAGGCTCAGGCTTTCCAGTCCGGTGGCACAAAGAGCCAGGTCCGGATGCTGGGCAAGGGCCTGCTCCAGATCTTCGGCGTCCTCCACGTGTACCAGGCGCAGGATATGCCCGGCGTTGCGCAGCACGTTGGCCAGCGCTTCCGCGTCGTTGCGCGATTCCTCTACCACCACCAGGTGAAGTGTCTGATCCTTGTCCACGGGGTACCTCTGTGACAGTTCCAAGGCAGACGCCCGCGGCCGGGCGGGCGCCTGTTGCGATTCTCCTTCTCGTTTTAGCGGCAAGGTGCGGGAAGTTCTTTACCATACGCACCGTCCCTGAGAAGCGTGAATCGGCGCGGCTGCCCGGCGCACACTTGTAACCAATTCACGGGCGGTTTGCCACCGGGTCGATTCCTGCTAGGATCGAATTCAAGAACACCGATTCGCCCAGAATGCTGGCTGGGCGGCCGGCGCCAAGTCCAGCATGACCGGAGAAGCGCCATGCACGAAATTGTTGTCAGGGCCGAGACACACGACGACCTGCGGGCTATCGACGTGGTCAATCTAAGTGCCTTTCAAGGGGAAGAAGAGGCGCGTCTGATCAGTGCCTTACGTGCTTCCAAGGACTTCATGCCCGAACTCTCGCTGGTGGCTGAGCTCAACGGTCGGGTGGTAGGCCATCTGCTGCTTTCCCGAGCTCGAATGCGGCGCAACGGCGAAATCATCAACGTCCTCGCACTCGGACCCATGTCGGTGGTGCCGTCCCAGTCCCACCGGGGCATCGGCTCGGCCCTGGTGGACGCGGCCATTGCCCGTGCCAGGGAGCTGGGCTATGGGGCCATCGTGGTGGCCGGCCGACCGGATTACTACCAGCGCCTGGGGTTCAGCCCCGCGTCGCGGTGGGCGCTGTACTGCAACATCGATGTGCCTGACGAAGCGCTGACGGCGATGGAACTGGAGCCCGGTCTGCTCACTAAAGGCGGCGAAGTGCAGTACCCGGCACCATTCGCTGAGCTGTTCTAGGCCTTCAGATCGCGGTCACGAGGTCGTCCCCGGGGGCGGCTGCGGTTCGGACACGCCGGTGCGATCGGGGCGGGGCGGCGTTGCCCCGATCCGTAGGCTAGATGGAATCCCAGATTGCGTCGAAATCGGGGTCCTGCGAGCCGTTTCCTGTGCGCGGGCGCCCGCTACGCGTTTCCAGGGGGGAGAAATGGAACTGGGCGAACGTTCCGGTGTTCTCCACCATCTTGGTGAGCCGCACGCGGGTCTCCTTGCCATGACTGTAGACAGTCACCGTATCGTCCACCCGGTAGGGTAATGCCGGAGTCAGCAAAGTGGCCGGCTGCCCGATGGCGCGAATCTCCGGTAGCAGCAGGCTGCGGACATAGCCGGGTGAGCGGCCTTTGCCCCGGGCGCCCTTCAGTCCGACGGCGACGGCGCCGGGGGAAAGCATCTGGACCCCCAGTTCCAGCCCGTGATTCTCTATCCATTTCATCCACCGGATGACCCCCAGTCCCCAATGAAACTGGTCCGGGTCGGTCTGCTCGCGCACCGCGATCAGTTCGCCGACCTGGGCGCCGGAAGCATCGTCGTTGTCCCACAGCAGACAGTAGCCGCCGGCACTGACGTTGACCATCTTCCAGGGTTGGGCGTCGTAGTGGATCTCTGCGTTCTGGTCATCCCCTGACTCTTCGGGCTCCAGGCTCAGGGTTGCCGGCGTCGGCTCGCTGTTGTGGCGGTGCAGGTCCCAGATATCGGGGGATTGTCCGCGCTCGCTGGCAGGCGCTTCGGCCACGAAATGGGCGCGCTGGTCGTAGACCGGGTAGGCATTTTCGCCGCCACCCCGTTCGCCGGTATCGGCTTCGTCGACGGTGGGGCTGAACACCATTTCGCCACTGATGAAGAAATGGGCGGCGCTCAGCCCGACCGTCGCCATCACCGATGAGTGCTTGCTGGTGCGGCTGTAGCGACGCTTCGGCATGACGCCCCAGGCCAGCATCAGCCGGCGCAGCACGCTTGCGGGCAGTCCTGCCTTGTCGACCTGTTTCCCGGCCCGCGGCGCGGACAACTGGGCCCGTACGATATCAGCCAGCTCCGCGGTTTCCAGCAGCCGGCAATTGCCGGTGTCCTCCGGCCTGTGCTGCAGCACGAGATAGCTGGGCGGACTGTCGGATTCCAGATTGATCATGAAGATACCGCTGGGATTCGCGGGCTCGGCAAAATCCAGCAGGCGTGCGTGGGGCGCCCAGCGCTCCAGCGCCCGGTGGACCTGCTCGACCTCGCCCTGACGCAGCCGGTAGGGGCAGGTCAGGGCCAGCAACACGGCTTCCTTGTAGGCGTCGGTGACGCTGCTGGCCTTCACTTCTTCGTAGCGCTCGTCCTTGACTATCACGCGGTCCACGTTGTGGGCGACAGCCAGTCGCAGCAAATGATGGAGCTCGCCCCACACCCGGTCCGGGTAGGGGGCGTAGACCTGGTAGGCATTGAGCAGCACCGCTCCGAAACAGCGCATGGCTCGATGGATAGCCGTGCCTATGGCGCCCTTGTCCCGGCGCAGCCGCCCCTTGCGGCTTTCGTCATGAGCGACGATGGCGTAACCCAGCGCCGACTGCCGGCGCAGCTCGCGGGCCAGGCGGGCGACGGTGCGGCTTTTGTCCGGCAACGGGAAGGAGCGCCCCACATAGTGCTTTTTCATGGCGTCGCTGACATACCCCAGGACGGGGCGGACCGACTCGAGGAATTTGAGCCGCTGCGACGGGCTGATATCGAGGGCGTTGACTTCCCGCAGGGCTCTGTAGAGCTGGCGGGTCGTTTCCCCCACGTTGGCCATGGGCAGGGTGGCAAGCCAGGCTTCCACCCGTGCGGGACGGGTATCGAATGCGCCGTCCGAGGGGGGAGTGCGTTCGGGCAGTGTCAGATCGTTCATGTGCGCGGCTCTGTACCGGTCTTGTTATGGGGCGGCATGACGGCTTCTCCGCAGCGTCCCGCCGACCACGCCATTGCCGGTGATCGCGAGACACCGGCGCTAATGTACAGTTTTTCCCGCAATGTTGCAGCCTTGTGTCAAGTGGGGCTCAGTTTTCGCGGCCCCGGCGCAGCGCTGTCTTGCCGGAAGCTCCGGGCTCTTCGCGCACCAGCCGCGGCACCAGGTAGCCCGGCAGGCGGCGCCCCAATTCGTCCATCAGGGCGAGAGCGCGCCGATCATTCACCTCGAAATGGGCGCCACCGGCCACTCTGTCGAGCTGGTGCAGGTAGTAGGGCAGCACGCCTGTCTCGAACAGCGTTTCGCTCAGGCTGGTAAGAATGTCGGCACTATCGTTGACTCCCTTGAGCAGTACGGACTGATTGAGCAGGATCGCACCGGTGCCGGCCAGCGCCGCCATGGCTTGTGCGACCGAGTCATCCACTTCGTTGGGATGATTGGCGTGGATGACGACTACCGTCTGCAGACGAGTGGATCCGAGCCAGTCCAGCAGTTGCCCGTCGACCCGTTCCGGCAGCACGATGGGAGTGCGTGAATGGAGGCGAAGCCGCCGCACATGGGGAATAGCCGCCAGATGTCCCACCAGCGCAGACAGCCGGCTGTCTGCCAGCGCCAGCGGATCGCCCCCGCTCAGGATGACCTCCGATACTTCGGGGTGGTTGCGCAGATAGTCCAGAGCCCTTGACCAGTCCTCGGCGCCGGCATTGGCCTGGCCGTAGGGAAAATGGCGTCGGAAACAGTAACGGCAGTGCACGGCGCAGGCGCCGGTGACGGTCAGCAGGACGCGGCCGTGGTACTTGTGCAGCACCCCCGGTGCCGTCATGGCCGCACTCTCGTTCAGCGGGTCGGGTCCGTAACCCGGTGCGGCCAGCGTTTCCGCTTCGATGGGCAGGACTTGGCGCAGCAATGGATCGTGCGGGTCTCCATGCCTCATGCGGGCTGCGAAGCCTCTGGGCACCCGTACGGGGAACTGCCGGGCCGCCTCCTGCACCGCCGTACTGACACGGTCCTGCAGGTCCAGCGCCTGCAGCAGCTCGCCTGCGGTGCGATAGGCCCGTGCCAGGGCCTGCTGCCAGGGGGTGCGGTCCCCAGGGAGGGCTGTTCGCGGTATGATAGGGGCTTTGATCACGTCACTACTGACTCCTGCGCAACATCTGGAAGGTATTCGATGGCCACCTACAGCACCAATGAATTCAAGAGCGGTCTGAAAATCATGATGGACGGCGATCCGTGCGCCATCATTGAAAACGAGTTCGTCAAGCCGGGCAAGGGCCAGGCTTTCAACCGCGTTAAGATCCGCAATCTGAAGACTGGCCGGGTCATCGACAGGACCTTCAAGTCCGGCGATTCGGTGGAAGGCGCCGACGTCGTCGACACCGAAATGCAGTATCTCTATGCCGACGGAGAGTTCTGGCACTTCATGACCCCGGACACGTTCGAGCAATTCGCGGCCGATGGGACCGCGGTGGGCGAGGCGGCGAAGTGGCTCAAGGAACAGGATATGTGCCAGGTAACGCTGTGGAACGGCGCACCCCTCAGCGTGACCCCGCCCAATCACGTGGTTCTCAAGGTCACGGAGACCGATCCGGGTGTCCGTGGCGACACCTCCGGGGGCGGCGGCAAGCCCGCGACCCTGGAGACCGGCGCCGTGGTGCGGGTGCCGCTGTTCATCGATGTCGGCGAGCTGATCAAAGTCGATACCCGCACGGGCGAGTACATTTCGCGGGTCAAGGAATAGCGTCCCGCGCGCCCGGTTGGGCCGGTCCGCCATTCCCTCCGGTGCCTGCTTCCCGTATGACAGACTGGCGTCCCAAGGCCGACATGGATCAGCTGCGGCGCCGGGCGGAGGTGTTGAACGCCATCCGCGATTTCTTCCGTGCCCGGGACGTGCTTGAGGTGGACACGCCGGTGCTGTCTGTCGCGGCCGCTACCGACCCCGCCCTGGCCAGTCTGCAGACCTGCTATACCGGCCCCGACGCTCCTCACGGCAGGACATTGTACCTGCACACCTCTCCCGAACTGGCCATGAAGCGGCTGCTGGCGGCGGGCAGCGGCTCCATCTATCAGGTGTGCAAGGTGTTCCGCGACGGCGAGCGGGGCCGGCGCCACAACCCCGAGTTCACGCTTCTGGAGTGGTACCGGACGGGGTTCGACCACCACCGGCTCATGGACGAGGTGGAGGCCCTGCTGGGTGCCGTGGCGGGCCGTGCGCTGCCGGCCGCCGCCCGCTGGACCTATCGCGACTTGTTCATTGCCGTTGCGGACGTCGATCCATTCGCGGCGGATGTCAGCGCACTGGCCCGGTGCGCTGACCGTCACGGGGTATCGGTGCCGCTCGGCATGCCCCTATCCGAACCGGACCCGTGGCTGGATCTGCTGCTCACCCACGTGGTGGAGCCGGGGTTGGGACCCGGGCCGGTATTCGTGTACGACTACCCGGCCACGCAGGCGGCCCTGGCGCGTGTGCGCCCGGGCGAACCGCCGCTGGCGGAGCGTTTCGAGCTGTATCTGGACGGCATCGAACTCGCCAACGGTTTCCACGAGTTGGCCGATGCCGCCGAGCAGCGTCGACGCCTGGAGGGCGACTTGGCGCGGCGGCGGGCCGATGGGGCGCCCGAGCCTCCCATCGACGAGCGCTTTCTCGCCGCCCTGGAGTACGGGTTGCCGGACTGCGCCGGTGTGGCGCTCGGGGTGGACCGGCTCGTGATGTGGACCGCCGGAGCTTCGGCCATCGATCAGGTCATCGCCTTCCCGGTGGATCGGGCATGACCGCCCCCGGCGCCCGTGTTGCAACCGGGACGTCGAACGGGGAAACTCGAACCCCATGAAACAGCCGCAAAATTCGCGGGTTGAAGAAGATGCCGACCTGCAGGTGGCCGGCGCTGATCGCCTGCGCTGTAGCGGTTCATGGACGGTGCAGACCATCGGGGCCCTGGAGCGCCGGTTGCCCAGGTTTCCCTGGCCGGCGGCGACCACCGTCACCCTGGACGGTACCGCGGTGGACATGCTGGACACGGCCGGTGCCTGGCTGCTGGTGCGCACCCGCCGGCAACTGGAAGGGCTCGGCAAGATCGTGCAGCTGACCGGTTTCGGCGAGCGTCACCAGGCCATGGTGGATACGGTGGCCGAGACCGGGCCCGAGCAGTTGCCGCCCGGACCCCGCTACCCGGGGCTGCTGGAAGGCATGGGGCGGCTGGCGGTGGATGCCCTGGGCGGCATGCTCCGGCTGCTGTCGTTCATGGGGGAATGCGTCCTTCGCCTGCTCGCCAGTATCGTCCGGCCCTGGCGGGTGCGCTGGCGGGCGGTGGCGGCGGACATGCGCACCGCCGGTGTGAACGCATTGGCCATCGCAGGACTGCTGTCGTTTCTGATGGGGATCGTGATCGCCTATCAGGGGGCCGCGCAGTTGCAGCTGTACGGAGCCAGCATCTACGTGGCCGACCTGGTGGGCCTGTCCATGTTGCGGGAGCTGGCGCCCATGCTGACCGCCATCATCGTCGCCGGGCGCACCGGCTCGGCCTATGCGGCGCAGATCGGCACCATGCAGGTCACCGAGGAGATTTCGGCCCTGCGCACCATCGGCATTCCGCCCATCGATCAGCTGGTACTTCCCAAGATGCTGTCGCTGATCATCGCGTTGCCCCTGCTGTCGGTGTTCGCCGACCTGATGGGGATTCTCGGCGGCATGCTCATGGTCAAACTGAAGCTGGGCATCGGGGCATTCGCCTATCTGGACCGGTTGCAGCATGCGGTGACGGTGCGCTCCTTCATGCTGGGTCTGGGCAAGACGCCGGTGTTCGCCGTCATCATCGCCGTCATCGGTTCCTATCAGGGTTTTCGCGTCCAGGGGGGCGCCGAAAGCGTCGGTCACCACACCACCATGGCGGTGGTGCAGTCCATCTTCCTGGTGATCATGACCGACGCCCTGTTCTCCATCCTGTTCAGCTGGCTGGGCATCTGACCATGTCCGCGATCATGCAGGAGACACCGCAGGCCGCCGAACCGGTCATCGACGTCCGGGGGCTGTCCACCCGGTTCGGCGCGGCGGTTGTTCATCGCAACATCGACCTCACGGTGCAGCGCGGTGAAATACTTGCCCTGGTCGGCGGCAGCGGCAGCGGCAAGACGACCCTGCTGCAGGAAATGGTGATGCTGCAGCGGCCCACGTCGGGGTCGATTCGGATGTTCGGCCAGGAAGTGGTGGGCATCAGCAACCGCCAGGCCCAGCGCCTGCGCCGCCGGTTCGGCGTGCTGTTCCAGCGTGGCGCGCTGTTCAGCTCCCTGACCGTACTGGAGAACGTGAGCGTGGTGCTGAAGGAGCAGACCCGGCTTACGCCGCGTCTGATTCGCGAGCTTGCCGCCCTCAAGGTGGCCCAGAGCGGGCTGCCGCCGGACGCCGCCGCCAAGTACCCCAACGAGCTCAGCGGCGGCATGATCAAGCGCGCCGGATTGGCCCGGGCCATGGCGCTGGATCCGGAAGTGTTGTTCCTGGACGAGCCCACTTCCGGGCTCGACCCCACCAGCGCGGGTGCCTTCGACGAACTGGTGCTGCGCTTGAAAGAATGGCTGGGCTTGACGATTATGATGGTCACCCACGATCTGGACTCCCTGTGGAGGGTCGCTGACCGGGTCGCCGTCCTTGGGGACGGCCGGTTGCTGGCGGTGGGCACCATGGAGGAGTTGTCAAAGGTTGCGCACCCGCGGGTGCGCGAATATTTCGAAGGCCCGCGTGCGCGCGCGGCGCGGGACTCGCGATGGAATCCAGAGTAAGTTACATCGTCATCGGGTTGTTCGTGCTCGTCTTCGGCGCTGGCGGCGTGGTGCTCGGCATGTGGCTGGCGTTCGGGGATCTGGGCCAGGATTACCGTACCTATTACGTCTACATGAAGGAGTCGGTCGCCGGGCTGTACGTGGATGCTCCGGTGAAATACAAGGGTGTGGAAGTCGGCAAGGTCAGCGATATCGAGATTGCCCCCGAGAACCCCCAGGAGGTGCGTCTTACCCTGGAGATCCAGGTCAAGGTGCCCATCAAACAGGACACGGTGGCCATCCTGTCGGTGCAGGGCCTGACCGGCGTCGCCTTCGTGGACCTTACCGGGGGCAGTGCCGGCTCGCCGCCGCTCACCGCCAAGGCCGGGGAAACCTATCCGGTGATCAAGAGCGGTCCGTCGTTGTTTGTGCGTCTGGACAAGGCCGTGTCCGAAATGCTCACCAACGTGAACGCGCTGGCCAAAGACGCCCACGAGCTGCTCAATTCCAACACCCGCGAATCCATCGAGCAGACGTTGAGCCACATCGCGACGCTCACCGCGGAAGTGGCCAAGCACCAGCAGAGCCTGGGCAGCGCGCTGGACAGCGCAGCGAAGACCATGCAGAACACCGCGAGGGCCAGTGCGGCGCTGCCCAAACTGGTGGAGCAGGTTCATCAAAGCGTCACCGCACTGGATAGCATGGCACGGAACATCAGCGCGACCAGCGAAGCCGTGCGTGGAGCGGTGAAGAGCAGCTCCGGAGAGCTGCAGAGCTTCGGCCGCCAGACACTGCCCCAGGTGAATCAGCTGCTCAACCAGCTGCAGCAACTGACCGGCAGCCTTCGGCAACTGACCCATAAGCTCCAGGAAGATCCGCAGGTGCTGATCTACGGTAACCAGCCGGCGGCGCCAGGGCCGGGGGAATGAGATGAGGCGAACAGCAGGCGGTGGTCCGGTCAGTAAACTGTGTGCCAGGTCCGCGCGGCTGCTTTCGACGAGCCTGCTGCTCGTCGGGCTGAGCGCATGCTCGGTGCTGCCCACACCCAAACCCAGCAACGTCCATCAATTCCTGCTGGAGTTGCCTGCCGCGGCGGGGGAGGTGCCGGCCGATGTCAACGGACCGGTGCTGGTGGTGGCGCGGCCCCGGGCCGAGGCGGCGCTGGACACCTCTCGTATGGCCTATGTCACGCGCCGCTACGGCATCCGGTATTTTGCGGACAACCGCTGGGTCGCCACGCCGGCGCGAATGCTGGAGCCGTTGATGGTGTCCGCTTTGCAGGCCAGCGGCCATTTTTCCGCCGTCATGGAGCAGCCGGCCAGCGCGCCGGCTCGGCTGCGTCTGGACACCACATTGATCCAGTTCCAGCAGGACTTCACCGTTCAGCCCAGCCGTGTGGAGTTGACCCTGCGCGGCCGTCTGACCGACCTGACCAGTCAGCGTGTGTTAGCGACCCGTGTCTTCCATGTCAGCCGCCCGGCCGCCAAGGCCGATCCCTACGCCGGCGTGGTGGCGACCAACGATGCCGTACAGACCCTGCTGAAGGAGTTGACGCAGTTCTGTGTGGAGCACGCCGGCGGCGCAGGGCATTGATGGTGAGATCGATCACCCGTCGGAGCCGTTGAGCGATGCTGTCCAATATCCGTATCGTGCTTGTGAACACCAGCCATCCGGGCAATATCGGGGCGGTGGCACGGGCCATGAAGACCATGTGCCTCGAACAGCTCTACCTGGTCGGCCCCAAGGTCTATCCGAGCGCGGAAGCCACCGCCCGCGCCTCCGGCGCCGACGACCTGTTGGCCCGGGCACGGGTCTGCGCGACTCTGGATGAAGCACTGGCCGGCTGCACTCTGGTGGCCGGCACCAGTGCGCGCTCGCGGGCCATTCCGTGGCCTCTGATGGGTCCCCGGGCGTGCGCGGCCCGGCTCGCAGAGCGCAGCGAGTCCGGGCCGGTCGCTCTGGTGTTCGGCCGCGAGCAGTCCGGGTTGAGCAACGAGGAGCTGGACCGCTGCCAGTTGCTGGTGCAGATCCCGAGCAACCCGGAGTACGGCTCGTTGAACCTGGCGGCGGCGGTCCAGGTGATGGCCTATGAGCTGCTGCAGGCCCATCGCGACGGCACGCGGGAGTCGGACGACGAGGTGCCGGCAGAGCATCCGCCGGCCACCGCCGACGAGCTGGATGGCTTCTACCGCCACCTGGAGCAGACCCTGGTGGCCCTGGAGTTTCTCGACCCGGCTAATCCCCGCCATTTGATGCGGCGGCTGCGGCGGGTCTATCATCGCGCCGCGCTGGACCGGAATGAGGTCAACATACTGCGTGGCATATTGACAGCCATCCAGCACAAGACCGGCAGCGGCTGAGTCGCCCCCGCCCCGGCCGGCACAGACCGTCCATGACAGCCGGACAATACCCGAGTATAATGGTAAAGATTATGCCGGCGGCAGTGGCGCCACAAATTACTTTTTTGAATACAACTGGTTAAGTATTGCGTGTCCATGTTCGAGCATTTGCGTGAAGACATTCGATGCGTCTTCGGTCGCGACCCGGCCGCGCGTAATACTTTCGAAGTCCTGACCACCTACCCGGGTCTGCATGCTGTGCTGCTGCATCGTCTGAGCCACCGCCTGTGGAACGCAGGTATGCGCTGGCCGGCGCGCTTTCTCTCGGCATTCGCCCGTTGGTTCACCGGCATCGAGATTCATCCGGGCGCGCATCTGGGCCGGCGGTTCTTCATCGACCATGGCATGGGTGTGGTGATCGGTGAGACCGCCGAGATCGGGGACGACTGCACCCTCTATCACGGCGTCACGCTGGGTGGCACCACCTGGGAGAAGGGCAAGCGCCACCCCACCCTGGGCAATGACGTGGTCATCGGCGCGGGCGCCAAGGTTCTGGGGCCGATCACGATCGGCGACGGGGTGCGCATCGGGTCGAACTCGGTGGTCCTGAAGGATATCCCGGCCGGTGCGACGGTGGTGGGTGTGCCCGGTCATGTGGTCACCCGCCGAGGCGAGCAGGATCAGCGCCGGGCGGATATCGCCCGCAAAATGGGGTTCGACGCCTACGGGACCACCCGGGACATGCCCGACCCGGTTGCCCATGCAGTCAACTGCATGCTCGACCACATCCACGTGATGGATCGGCGTCTTGAAGAAATGTGTGGTGCAATCAAGGTATTGGGTGCGGAGATCGGAGAGGCGGAACTGCCCGATCTGCAGGCCTGCGAGCTCAATTCCGCCGCCCCCATCGAAGGTGTGGATGAGGGCGGTTCGGACGCGGACCTGCCTAAACCGGACCAGGATAATTCTTGACTGTTTTAGTAAGGTATGGCATCTTTAGTTAAAATATTCAGTGAGTAGTGGACTAGCGCATGAAGTTGACCACGAAAGGCCGGTACGCGGTGACAGCGATGCTGGACCTGGCTTTCCACGGTAAGGAAGGCCCGGTGTCCCTGGCAGATATTGCCCGGCGACAGGGTATTTCCCTCTCCTATCTGGAGCAGCTGTTCACTCGTTTGCGCAAGGAAGGGCTGGTGACCAGTACCCGCGGGCCGGGGGGCGGCTATTCCATGACCCGTCCGCCAGACCGTATCGCGGTGGCCCAGGTGATCAGTGCCGTGGACGAGAACGTGGACGCCACGCGCTGCGGCGGCCTGTCCAACTGTCAGAACGAGCAGCAGTGTCTGACCCATGATTTGTGGACGGATCTGAGCCGCCAGATCTTCAACTTCTTGAACGACATTACCCTCGGGCAGCTCATGCGGCGCAGCGGCGTGCAGGAAGTGGCGCTACGTCAGGACGCCAGCATGAAACAGTCGGGGCTGGAGCATCTGGATACCGCCAGCCCCGGCGCATAGCCGCCCTGCAGCCGCCGGGCTTTCGTGCCCACGGGCGGCTGTTTCCGAGCGACAGCCGTGACGGCTCCTGCGTAGCCGTGGCGGCTATTGGGTTTGGACTGCGAACTGGTGAACAAAGCAATGAGCGTACAGGTACCGATATATCTGGATTATTCAGCGACGACGCCGGTGGACGACCGGGTGGCGCAGACGATGTGCCGTTATCTGAGCCGAGAGGGTGTGTTTGGGAACCCGGCGTCGCGCTCGCACGTGTTCGGGTGGCAGGCCGAGGAGGCGGTGGAGCAGGCGCGAGCGAACGTGGCGGCGCTGGTGGGAGCCGATCCGAAGGAGATCATCTGGACGAGCGGTGCGACCGAGTCGGACAACCTGGCGATCAAGGGAGCGGCGCATTTTTACCAGAAGAAGGGCCGGCACCTGGTGACGGTGAAGACCGAGCACAAGGCGGTGCTGGACACGATGCGCCAGCTCGAGCGCGAGGGTTTCGAGGTGACGTACCTGGAGCCGGAGTCGAACGGGTTGCTGGATCTGGGCAAGTTCGAGGCGGCGCTGCGCGAGGACACGATCGTGGCCTCGGTGATGCATGTGAACAACGAGATCGGGGTGGTGCAGGACATTGGCGCGATCGGAGAGATCTGCCGCTCGCGTGGCGTGGTGTTTCACGTGGACGCGGCGCAGTCGGCGGGCAAGGAGCCGATCGACCTGTCGAATCTGAAGGTGGATCTGATGTCCTTTTCGGGCCACAAGGTGTACGGGCCGAAGGGGATCGGAGCGCTGTACGTGCAGCGCAAGCCGCGGGTGCGTCTGGAGGCGCAGATGCACGGTGGCGGTCACGAGCGGGGTCTTCGCTCGGGGACGCTGGCGACCCACCAGATCGTGGGGATGGGCGAGGCGTTTCGGATTGCGCGCGAGGAGATGGCCGAGGAGAGCGTGCGGGTGCGGGGACTGCGTGAGCGGCTGTGGGCGGGGCTGTCGCAGATCGACGAGGTGTACCTGAACGGGGACCTGGAGCGCCGGGTGGCGGGGAACCTGAACGTGAGTTTCAATTTTGTGGAAGGCGAGTCGCTGATCATGGCGCTGCGGGACATTGCGGTGTCCTCGGGCTCGGCGTGCACATCGGCGAGTCTGGAGCCGTCGTACGTGCTGAGGGCGCTGGGGCGCAACGACGAGCTGGCGCACAGCTCGATTCGCTTTTCGATGGGCCGTTACACGACGGCCGAAGAGATTGACTACGCGGTGGAGCTGATCAAGGAGAAGGTGGCGAAGCTGCGGGAGATGTCGCCGCTGTGGGAGATGTACCAGGACGGTGTGGATCTTGAGAGCGTGCAGTGGGCGGCGCACTGAATCGGCAACGCAAGAGCTATTGAGGAGAGAGGCAGATGGCGTACAGCGACAAGGTGTTGGACCACTACGAGAATCCGCGCAACGTGGGCTCGTTCGACAAGAGCGACGGACATGTGGGCACGGGGATGGTGGGTGCGCCGGCGTGCGGAGACGTGATGAAGCTGCAGATCAAGGTCAACGAGCAGGGTGTGATCGAGGACGCGCGCTTCAAGACCTACGGTTGCGGCTCGGCGATCGCTTCGAGCTCGCTGCTGACCGAGTGGGTGAAGGGCAAGACGCTGGACGAGGCCGGTCAGATCAAGAACACGGACATCGCCGAGGAGCTGGCGCTGCCGCCGGTGAAGATTCACTGCTCGGTGCTGGCCGAGGATGCCATCAAGGCCGCCATCGCCGACTACCAGAGCAAGTCCGGCAGCGG
>CAZNBB010000018.1:0-42496 GCA_964571225.1 uncultured Gammaproteobacteria bacterium | reverse complement strand
AATCAGCTTGTCGATGCGGGTGTACAGCTCGCTGTTGTCGTCCGTGGGACCGGAGATGATAAGCGGAGTGCGGGCTTCGTCGATGAGGATGGAGTCCACTTCGTCGACGATGGCGTAGTTGAGATCGCGCTGTACCTTCTCTTCGATGCTGAACGCCATGTTGTCGCGCAGATAATCGAAGCCGAATTCGTTGTTGGTGCCGTAGGTGATATCCGAGTTGTAGGCTTCGCGCTTGGCGTCCGAGTCCATACCGGCAACGATCACGCCGGTCTTCAGGCCGAGAAAGCCGTAGAGCTCGCCCATCCATGCTGCGTCGCGACTGGCCAGATAGTCGTTGACGGTGACCACGTGCACGCCCTTGCCGGGCAGGGCATTGAGATACGCGGCCAGGGTGGCGACCAGGGTCTTGCCTTCACCGGTGCGCATCTCGGCGATCTTGCCGTCGTGGAGCACCATACCGCCCACCAACTGGACATCGAAGTGACGCATTCCGAGCACCCGCTTGCCGGCCTCGCGGACAGTGGCGAACGCCTCCGGCAGCAGATCGTCCAGGCTCTCGCCGTCGCCCAGGCGCTTGCGGAACGCCTCGGTCTGGGCTTGCAGTTGTTCGTCCGAGAGCGATTCCAGCGAGGCTTCCAGCTCGTTGATTCGCTGTACCACCCGGAACATGCGCTTGACCAGCCGCTCGTTGCGGCTGCCGAAGACCTTACGCAGAAGTTGATTAACCATCGATTAGCCGGCGGATTGGGTTTATTGGCAGATTGCCCATGATAACCCAACTGGCAGTATCTGCGCAGCCTTGCACCACGGGCGAAGAGGGGCCGGCCAGCGCCGGCGGGAATCGAAGCGACGTCAGCGGGACGCGCGTATGTACTTGAGCGGATTGACGGAGCGACCGTTAATGCGGACTTCGAAATGACAGTGGGGCCCGGTGGAGCGGCCGGTGGTGCCCATCAGGGCGATCACCTGACCCTTTTCCACCTTCTGACCCACTTTGACGAGGATTTTCTCGTTGTGTCCGTAGCGGGTGGAAACGCCATTGCCGTGGTTGAGCTGCACCATGTTGCCGTATCCGCCTCGAGGGCCGGCATAGGTCACCACGCCCGATGCCACGGCGATCACTTTCTGGCCTTCCTTGCCGGCAAAGTCGATACCCGGATGGAATTCCCGTTTGCCGTCGAACGGGTCCGTGCGCATGCCGTAGTATGACGATATCCACCCTTTGTGCACGGGCCAGCCGGCGGGCTGCACCTGCTTGTGAAGGTTGCGGTTCATCAGCAGCGATTCGAGCACGGTCAACTGCTGTTCGCGATTCTTGAGCTGCGCGGAAAGCTCATCCAGGTTCTTGATGAAATCCGGCATGCCGGTAGGTTTGAGGTCCGACACGTCTTCGGGCCCGCCCTGGGCGGGGGGTTCGTTGAAATCGAACTCACCCTGGTCCAGGTTGGCCATCTTGGTCAGTTGCTCGCCAAGGGCGTCGAGCCGTAACATCTGGGCCTGCATCTGCCCCAGCCGCAGAGCCAGTGCGTCCAGGTGATCCTGGGCAGCGCGCTTGGCCTGCTCGACTGTGTGCTGCTGGGCGGCCACCATGGCCTTGAGGTCTTTCTCGGCGACGTTGGTGCCGCTGTCGGTGCGCCACTGACCCAGCAGGTAGCCGCCGAACACCAAGCCGGCGGCGAGCAGGAGACAACAGAACATGAAGGGAAGATAGAAGCGCGGACGGCTCAGGTTCAGGCTACCCGGCCTTCCACTGGAATTTGTGAAGAGTATGATGTGCATAAGTTCTTCTTTCGCGTCGGACTTGTAACATGCCCAACGGATCGCCCACGGTGCTGGCCAAGATACTGCGCAGCGGTGCAAACCGCCTGTGGGAGCAGGCCCGGCGCCGTCAGCGGCTGACCCGGCTACTCCAGGAACAACTCCCCTCGGCTCTGCACGGCCATTGCGAAGTGGCGGACCTGAGCGCCGACGCCGTGGTGCTGGCCACCGACTCCCCGGTGTGGGCGGCAAGGCTCCGCTACTATTCCCCTCAGATACTTAAACACTTGGCGCAACACGAAACCGTGAACCCGCGCACAATCCGTATCCGTGTCCTTCCACCCGCCGAACCGCGCCCGACCCGGGCGGCGCCACAACCGCCTCTGTCCGAGCAGAACCGTACCCTGCTGCGCAAGGCGGCCGACGGCATCGACCATCCCCGACTGCAAGAGGCACTGCGACGACTGGCAGCCCGTAGCGAGCGCTGACCCCGGCCGCGGTCTCTAAGAAACCGTCGTGACCGGCTGAATGAACGAAATGGGCGCCTTGGCGGCGTCGTCGAAGGTGACCTGCTCCCAGGCCTGCTGGTCCGCCATCAGGTTGCGCAGCAGCATGTTGTTCAGCGCATGGCCCGATTTGTGGCCACGAAAAGCTCCGATCAGGCTGTGTCCCAGCAGGTACAGATCCCCGATGGCATCCAGGATCTTGTGCTTGACGAACTCGTCCTCGTAACGCAGTCCGTCCTCGTTCAGCACGCGGTAGTCATCCAGGACCACGGCATTGTCCAGGGTTCCGCCCAGGCCCAGGCGCCGCTCCCGCAATTGCTCGATATCCCGCATGAAACCGAACGTACGCGCACGGCTCACCTCGCGCACGAAGGAGGTGGTGGAGAAATCCACTTCCGCCTGCTGGCTGTGATTGTGGAATACGGGGTGGTCGAAATCGATGCTGAATCCGACCTTGAATCCATCGAAAGGCTCGAAACGCGCCCACTTGTCCCCATCGCTGACCTGCACCGTCTTGGTGATGCGGATGAATCGTTTCGGGGCGCCCTGCTCTTCGATGCCCGCCGACTGGACCAGAAACACGAAAGGACCGGCACTACCGTCCATGATCGGCACTTCCGGGGCGCTCAGGTCCACGTAAGCATTATCGATACCCAGCCCGGCAAAAGCCGACAGCAGGTGCTCGATGGTGGATATCCGCACGCCGTCTTTGACAAGCGTGGTGGAGAGCTGGGTATCGCCGACGTATTCCGGACCCGCTTTGATGTCCACGGGTGGATCGAGGTCGACGCGCCGAAACACAATACCGGTATCCACAGCGGCGGGACGCAAGGTGAGATAGACTTTCTCGCCGGTGTGCAGGCCCACGCCGGTGGCTCGGATGATGTTCTTCAGCGTACGTTGACGAATCATTATCGGCATGGGCCCCTTAAAGAAAATGTGGTGCGTTCGTTACAGAAATATTAAGCCGCGGGCATGGTAGCACACGCGATTCGCCCTGGAAAGTCACGCAAATGCATGCATTCACCCCAAGCCGCTGATCAGACGGTACAAATTATCTAAGCAAACGGCATGCCAACTGGGGTAACAAAGGCTGCGGTGCCATCCGGATCGTGGAGGCGCAAGGATGACACCGCAGCATGCTCCGCCTTCAGTCCGCCTGGCGGCGCAAAAACGCAGGAATGTCCAGGTATTCCATGTCGTCGTCGTAGCCGCCGGGCGGCGCATAGCGGTCGCCGCTGGCCCGCTTGCGGATTACCGTGGGCCGGTCGAGCTGGTTGTAGTCCACTTCGCCGCTGGCATTCTTCTCCACCAGCTTCACGGGTGCCGGCTCCTCCTTCTTCACCTCCGAGCCCAGACCCGTGGCCACCACCGTGACCCGCAGTTCATCATGCATTTCGGGGTCGATGACGGTTCCCACCACCACGGTCGCGTTCTCGGACGCGAATTCCTTGACAGTGTTCCCCACCTCCTCGAACTCCCCGATGGACATGTCCATGCCGGCGGTCACGTTCACCAGGATGCCGCGCGCCCCCATCAGGTTCACATCTTCCAGCAGCGGACTGGCCACGGCCGCCTCGGCGGCTTCCCGGGCGCGGTCCTCGCCACTGGCGGAACCGGAACCCATCATGGCCATGCCCATTTCGGACATCACCGTACGCACGTCCGCGAAGTCGACATTGATCAGGCCGGGGCGGGTGATGAGCTCGGCGATGCCCTGTACGGCGCCCAGCAGCACATCGTTCGCGGACTTGAACGCTTCCAGCAGACTCACCGTCTTTCCCAACACCGTCAACAACTTCTCGTTGGGGATGGTGATCAACGAGTCCACGTACTGGCCCAGTTCCTTGATCCCGTTGGCCGCCACCTGCATGCGTTTGCCGCCCTCGAAGGGGAACGGCTTGGTGACCACCGCCACGGTCAATATGCCCATTTCCTTCGCCACCTGGGCTACCACCGGCGCGGCGCCGGTTCCCGTACCGCCGCCCATGCCCGCGGTAATAAAGAGCATATCGGACCCTTCGATAACTTCTTGAATCCGGTCGCGATCCTCCATGGCGGCCTGACGGCCGATGTCGGGGTTGGCACCGGCCCCCAGGCCCTTGGTGATGCCGGACCCCAGCTGCAGGGTGGTACGTGCGCTGACATTCTGCAGCGCCTGAGCGTCGGTGTTGGCGCAGATGAAATCCACACCTTCGATGTTGGCCTGCACCATATGCTGCAGCGCGTTGCCGCCGCCGCCACCGACACCGATTACCTTGATCACAGCACTCTGGCTGTATGCGTCCATCAACTCAAACATGCTTGCGCCTCCTCAATTGACTTCCACCGGTCAAAAGGCCCGAAATCGACTTCCGTCCCGCCGGCCCGGTTGCGCATCCGGCGCCCCGCGACCACCGTACGTCGGCCTCTCCAAAGCCCTTCCTCCAACTCAAAAATTGCCCTGAAACCAACCCTTCATCCTTTCCCACACTCCGCGCAGACCGCGACCCAGCGGCATGTCCAGCCCCCGGCTGCCGCGGTTCTGCTGACCGAACAGCAGCAGACCCACGCCGGTCGCATAGATCGGGTTGCGCACTACATCCACAAGGCCGGCCACATACTGGGGCGAGCCCAGACGCACCGGCATGTGGAAAATCTCTTCCGCCAGATCCACGACGCCTTCCATCTTCGAACTGCCGCCGGTGAGCACCACGCCGGCGGCGATCAGGTCCTCGAAACCGCTGCGACGCAGTTCCGCCTGCACCAGGGTGAGAAGTTCCTCATACCGGGGCTCGACGACTTCGGCCAGGGTCTGGCGTGCCAGGCGCCGGGGTTTGCGGTCTCCGACGCTGGGCACTTCGATGGTCTCGCCGGCGCTCGCCAACTGCGTCAGGGCGCAGGCGTACTTGACCTTGATCTCCTCGGCATGCTGGGTGGGCGTACGCAGCGCCACCGCAATGTCGTTGGTCACCTGATCGCCGGCGATGGGGATCACAGCCGTATGACGGATCGAACCCTCCGTGAACACGGCGATATCGGTGGTACCCCCGCCGATGTCCACCAGGCAGACACCCAGCTCCTTCTCGTCCTCGGTGAGTACCGCATAACTGGACGCCAGCTGTTCGAGGATGATGTCGTCCACCTCCAGACCGCAGCGCCGTACGCATTTGATGATGTTCTGGGCCGCGCTCACTGCCCCGGTCACCAGATGCACCTTGGCCTCCAGGCGCACACCCGACATCCCCACCGGCTCGCGTATGCCTTCCTGGCGGTCGATGATGAATTCCTGGGGCAGAATGTGGAGCACCTTCTGATCGGCCGGTATCGCCACCGCCCGGGCGGCATCGATGACCCGCTCCACGTCCCCTGGCGTCACTTCCCGGTCCCGGATGGCGACGATGCCGTGGGAATTGAGGCTGCGGATATGGCTGCCGGCAATGCCGGCGTACACCGAATGGATCTGGCAGCCGGCCATCAGCTCCGCCTCTTCAACCGCGCGCTGGATCGACTGCACGGTGGACTCGATGTTGACCACCACGCCCTTCTTCAGACCCCGGGAGGGATAGGAACCTATCCCGATGACCTCAGTGCCGCCCTCGGGAGCGATCTCGCCGACGATCGCCACCACCTTGGAGGTTCCGATATCCAGGCCGACGATCATGTTCTTTTCGGATTTTTTCGCCATTGCCTATTCAGCCCTCTGCCTTACGGACGGCAAGCGCGGACTCCTGCTGATCCCAGCGCACCGCGAAGCCATTGCTGTAGCGCATATCCACGGAAACCAGGCGCGAGACATGGCCTGCCAGTACCGCGGGATAAATACGCACGAAGCGCATCAAACGGGGCAAGGCATCGGCGCGACCGAGCTTGAGCTCCACCCCGTCGCTGAGCCGCAGATCCCATGCCCGCCGTTGGTCTTCCACTGCCTGCGCAATGGTCAGCCCCAGCGGAGCCAACGCGTTCTCCATGGTGCGATACTGCTTCAGCACCGCAGGCTCCAGGCCCGCGGGTCCTTCCAGCTGCGGCAGATCGGTCGGTATCGTATCGGCCGGCGGCGTAAACACCGCGCCATGAGTATTGATCAGTGAATGTTTGTTCCAGCGAGCTATGGGCTTTTGTTCCACCACTTTGAGTTGCAGCGTATCGGGCCACACGCGCCGCACCGACGCGCTTTCCACCCACGGCAGCGACTGGGCTGCCTGCCTCACCGCATCCACATTGACGTTGAAGAACCCCCCGGTCGCCACCGGCGCGACCACCTTCTGCAACTGCGCGGCACTCAAATGACGCAAGTCCCCTTCGATGCGCACCGTGCGCAGCGGCAGGGTGTGGGGACTGCGCAGCCAGTGCACCATCCAGAATCCGGACTCGAACAGCACCGCCGCCGTCACCACCAGACCCACGGCACGCCACGGAATTCCCGACAGGGTTCGGGACAGGACCGAAGGCTTACGCCGCTTGGCTCGTTTGTGCTTGGGTCGCGCCATTGTCAGATTTCCGCGCTCAACGGATCTCGTCCGCCCGCACAGCGGTTTCCAGAATTCGCCAGACCAGTTGCTCGAAATCGATGCCGGCGGCCCGTGCCGCCATGGGCACCAGACTGTGGTCGGTCATCCCCGGCACGGTGTTCGCCTCGATCAACCAGGGCCGATCCTCGCCGTCCACCATGAAATCCACGCGCCCCCACCCGCTGGCACCTAGCGCCTCGAATGCGGTGGCAGCCAGCGCCTGAAGACGGCCTTCAGATTCGGCACTCAAACCGCAAGGACACAGGTAGCGGGTCGAGTCGGCCTGATACTTCGCCTCGTAGTCGTAGAACGAACGCGGTGTCTCCAGGCGGATCAGTGGAAGTGCATCGCCGGCCAGCAACGCCGCCGTGTATTCGCCCCCCGTGATCCAGCGCTCGGCCAGCACCTCCTGGTCGTAGCCTGCCGCGGCCAACCACGCCGCCTCCAGATCGGACGCCTGCTCCACCTTGCTCATGCCGATGCTGGAGCCTTCCCGGGCCGGCTTGATCATCAGCGGGAACCCCAGATCCCTGGCCGCATTCAAGTCCGAGCTTTCCCGCAGCACTGCATAGGGCGGTGTAGGCAGGCCGGCGCCCTGCCAGACACGCTTGCTGCGCACCTTGTCCATGCTCAAGGCCGATCCCAGCACCCCGCTGCCCGTGTAGGGCAGCCCGATAACCTCCAGTGCACCCTGGATGACGCCGTCCTCGCCGCCGCGACCATGGAGCGCGATGAATGCGCGCTCGAATCCGCCCCGCGCAAGATCTCCCAGCAGGTCCGGTCGGTCCGTATCCACGCCGTGGGCATCCACCCCTTGGGCCAGCAGCGCCTTCAACACCGCGCCGCCGCTGTTGAGGGAGACCGCACGTTCGGCGGAACGCCCGCCCATCAGCACAGCCACCTTGCCGAATACCGCCGGATCGCTGACCTGGGCTCTGGGCGTCGCTGTCATCGCGAACGGCTCCCGATCGGCACGCCGACAATCCGCACTTCGGGCTGCAGCCTGACGCCATGCACGCGCTCGACGGTATCCCGCACCTGATCGATGAGGGCTTCGATGTCCCCAGCACTGGCGGCGCCGGTATTGACGATGAAATTGGCATGTTTCTCGGAGACGCACGCCCCGCCGATACAGGTACCTTTCAGGCCCGCAGCCTCTATCAGACGCGCCGCGTGATCGCCCGGCGGATTGCGAAAAACCGAGCCGCAACTGGCCTGCTGGGTGGGTTGTGTGCGATTGCGCCGATCCAGAAGCTCCCGGATGTGCGCCTGAGCGGATTGCACATCGCCGCGCTCGAATCGCAGATGCGCCGCCATGAACCATTCGTCACCGGGCCCCTGCACGCTGCGATAACCGATGCGATATTCGCCGGGTTCGCGCCGATGACGGGTACCGCGATGATCCAGCGTCTCCACCGCCACCACCCGTTCCCAGGTCTCACCGCCGAAGGCGCCCGCGTTCATGGCCAGCGCACCGCCCATGGTCCCGGGGATGCCTGCCAGGAATTCGCCCCCGACCAGGCCGCGGCGGGCACACTGACGTGCGACCTTTGCGCACGCCACGCCAGCCTCCACCCGCAAGGTCGTTTCGTCCAGGGCGTCGATGGCGCCCAGCCCGCCGAACGGGGCGATGACCGTGCCGGGGATGCCGCCGTCGCGCACCAACAGGTTGCTCCCCAGACCGACCCAAAACACCGGCTCTTCCGCCGGCAGACCCCGCAGGAACTCGGCCAGATCATCCGCGTCGGCCGGACGGTAGTAGCGCCGGGCCGGACCACCCACCCGCCAACTGGTATGGGCTGCCATGGACTCATTCAGCCGCAACTCGCCCCGCAACGCTGTCAGTCGCTCGGCCATCATCAGTGCGTGCACCGTGGTTTGCGCGCCCGTCGGGCCGGCCGGCGCCCGCGCCGTTCGCCGGCATCGCCGCGCCTATCCGTGGACGATTCATCGCCGACGTTTGCGCATATCCGCCAGCGGCTGTAGAGAGACTCGCCACAGCCCATATGCAACCGAACCCGCCCCGTGCGATTCATCACTGCTTCCTCCCGGGCGCCGTGCCCCACCGCTGCGCCAGTCGTGGCGGTACGCCGCCGATATCGCCGGCCCCCAACGTCAGCAGCAGGTCGCCTTCGTTCAACACGCCGGCCAGCGCCTCGTCCAGGTCGCCGGCGCTGGACACGAACACCGGATCGACGTGGCCCCGGGCCCGTATGGCGCGACACAGCGAACGTCCGTCCGCGCCGCTGACCGGCGCCTCGCCGGCGGCGTAGACCTCGGTCACCACCAGTACGTCCGCCTCGGAAAGTACCTGCGTGAAGTCCTCGAACAGATCCCGGGTGCGGGTGTAGCGGTGCGGCTGAAACGCCACCACCAGGCGCCGGCCGGGCCAGCCACTGCGTGCCGCCGCCAGCGTGGCGGCGATCTCGTTGGGGTGGTGTCCGTAGTCGTCGATGAGCAGCACGTTGCCGTTGGGGCTGCACAGTTCCCCGTAGACCTGGAAACGTCGCCCGATACCGGCGAATTGGGCCAGTCCGCGCTGGATCGCTGCATCGGACACGCCCAGTTCGCTGGCCACTGCAATGGCGGCCAGGGCATTGAGCACGTTGTGCCGCCCGGGCAGATTCAGGGTCACCGGCAACGGCGCTTCCCGATCGGAGCGGTGCACGTTGAAATGCATCTGCAGCCCCTGCTGGCTCAGATCGGTGGCCCGCACGTCCGCCCCCGACTCCAGCCCGTAGCGACACACCGGCCGGGTCACCTGGGGCAGGATCTCCCGCACACCCGGATCGTCCAGGCACAGTACGGCTAACCCGTAGAAAGGCAGATGATGGAGAAACTCCACGAACGTCTGGCGCAGCCGCCGGTAGTCGCCTTCGTAGGTGGCCAGGTGGTCGGCGTCGATGTTGGTCACCACCGCCATCATGGGCTGCAGATACAGGAACGAGGCGTCGCTCTCGTCCGCTTCCGCCACCAGGTAGCGCGCCGCCCCCAAACGCGCATGGCTGGCCGCGCTGTTCAGCCGTCCCCCGATCACAAAGGTGGGATCCAGATTGCCCTCGGCGAGCAGGCTGGCCACCAGGCTGGTGGTGGTGGTCTTGCCATGGGTGCCGGCAACGGCAATGCCGTAACGGAAACGCATGAGTTCGGCCAGCATCTCGGCGCGGGGTACCACCGGAATGCGCCCGGCGTGGGCCGCCTGTACCTCGGGATTACCCGTGGTGACGGCGGAAGACACCACCACCACGTCGCTGCCCGCCACATGCTCCGGAGCGTGGCCGATCGAGATGCTGGCGCCCAGCTCCGTCAGCCGCCGGGTCACCGCGTTTTCCTTCAGATCCGAGCCGCTCACCTGATAGCCGAGATTGAGCATGACCTCGGCGATGCCGCCCATGCCCGCTCCGCCGATACCCACGAAGTGCACGCGGTGAATGCGGCGCATGGCTTCGGGCTGCGCCTGCAGGGCCGGGCTGGAAGCAGGGGTCGAACGCTTCATGACCGGCCCTCCCGTGCCGCCGCAAGACACAGCGCCGCGACTTCCCGCGCAGCATCGGGCCTGGCCAGCCCACGGGCGTTGCGTGCCATGGCGAGCAGATGACCGCGTTCGCCGTGCTCGACCAGCAGCGTCGCCAGCCGTTGAGCGGTGAGTTCGTTCTGAGGCACCAGCACGGCTGCAGCGGCATCCGCCAGATAGCGGGCATTGGAGGTCTGGTGATCGTCCACCGCATAGGGATAGGGCACCAGGATGGCACCGAGCCCGGCGGCGCTCAGCTCGGCGACAGTCAATGCGCCGGCGCGGCACAACACCAGGTCCGCCCATCCGTACGCCTCGGCCATGTCGGTGATGAACGGCTCGACCCGGGCTTCGACCCCGGCCTGCCGATAGCTCTCGCGGGCCGCATCCGCATGCAGGCGTCCGCATTGGTGCCAGACTGTAGGGCGTGATTCGGGGGGCTGCTGCTGCAGCGCAGCGGGCACCGTTTCGTTCAACGCCCGTGCACCGAGGCTACCCCCCAGCACCAGCAGACGAAGTGCGCCCGTGCGATCGGCGAAGCGCATTTCGGGAGCCGGCAGAGCCGCGATATCGTCGCGCACCGGATTGCCGGTTAGCACCGGTTTACGGGATGCCGGCAGAGCGCCCGGGAACGCTTCCATCAGCCGAGTGGCCAAGGGCACCAACAGACGGTTGGTCAGGCCGGCCACCGAATTCTGTTCGTGAAGCAACAGCGGCCGGCGCAGGACCCACGCCGCCACGCCACCGGGTCCGGTGACGAAGCCGCCCATGCCCAACACCGCCTGGGGACGCACCCTGAGCAGCACCGCGAACGCCTGGATCAGAGCCAACAACAACATGAATGGCGCGCTCAGCCGACGCCCCAGGCCCTTGCCGCGCAAGCCGCTTACCCGTATCCATTCGATAGGCAGGCCGGCCCGAGGCACCACGTCGGCCTCCAGCCCCCGGTGGGTACCCAGCCAGACGACGGAGACGCCGTCGGCCCGCAGGCGCTCGGCGACCGCCAGCGCGGGGAACACATGGCCGCCGGTGCCGCCGGCCATGATCAGGATGGTGGTCAGCGGCGCGTTCATCGCCGCCTCCCGGGTCGGGCACTAGGCCCGCGTCGACGGTTGCCACCCGACCCGCCGGGAAGACTGTGCACGCTGCACCGGGACTCGTAGTCCACCCTGAGCAGCAACGCTAGGGCAACGCAGGTCGTGATCAGGCTGCTGCCTCCATAACTGAGCAGCGGCAGGGTCAGCCCCTTGGTGGGCAACAGACCCATGTTGACGCCCATGTTGATGGCGCTCTGCAATCCCAGCCAGGTGCCGATTCCGTAAGACAGGTAGGCACCGAAAGCGTCCCCGACCTGTTCGGCCACCGCACCGATGGCGAAGGCTTTCCATACCAGATAGGCGTACATGGCGATAACGGACAGCACACCGGCCAGCCCGAGTTCCTCCGCCAGCACGGCCATCAGAAAGTCGGTGTGGGCCTCCGGGAGGTAGAACAACTTCTGGATGCTGTTGCCCAATCCGACGCCGAACCATCCCCCCCGGCCGAAAGCGATCAGCGACTGGGTGAGCTGAAACCCGCTGCTGAACGGATCCGCCCAGGGATTGAGAAAGGTGGTCAGCCGCTGCAGCCGGTACGGAGAGGACACAGCCAGCACGGTCAGCACCAGCACGGCCCCGCCCACCAGCAGGGCGAACTGCCACCAGCGCACCCCGCCCAGAAACATCATGGCGAGAGCGGTGGCCAACAGCACGACTGCGGTGCCGAAATCCGGTTCCATCAGCAACAGCACGCAGGCAACGCCGATGACGGCGAGGGGCTTGAGGAACCCGCTGGCCTGACTGCGCACCTCGTCCCCACGGCGCACCAGGTAGCCGGCGAGATAGATCATGACCAGCAGTTTGGCCGGCTCGGAAACCTGGAGATTGATCGGACCGAGACCGATCCAGCGCGTGCTGCCGTTGATATTGCGCCCGACGCCCGGAACCAGCACCACCAGCAGCAGCGCCAGAGCGAGAAACAGTCCGACCATACTGGCCCGCTGCCAGTACACCAGCCGTACCCGCATGATCGCCAGAGCCAGGGACACACCCACCAGCATGTAGATGCCCTGGCGCACCGTGAAGTAGAACGGGTCACCCGTATGGCGATCCGCAATGGTCATGGAAGCGGAGGTCACCATGACCAGGCCCAGCGCCAGCAGGGCCAGCACAACTCCCACCAGGCGCCCATCCATCCCGGCGGGACACAGCCCGCCCAGGATCCGATCCCCACCCTGTTGGCCGGCGACGGCATTCATGCCAGCAGCCTCCGCACCGCATCCTCGAAGACGCGTCCGCGCTCTTCGTAACCGCTGAACATGTCGAAGCTCGCGCACGCGGGCGAAAGCAGCACGTGGTCTCCCGGTTTGGCGAGCTCGCGGGCGCGGGCAACCGCCTCGTCCATGGCCGCGGCGTGCACGCAGGGAACGGCTCCCGCCACAGCGGCCTCGATCCGCCCGGCATCCTTTCCGATCAGCACCACCGCTCGGCCACGGGCCGCCAGCACGTCCTTGAGCGGTGCGAAATCCGCTCCTTTGCCCTCGCCGCCGGCGATGAGTACCACGGGCCCCGGCATGCCTTCGATGGCCGCCAGGGTGGCTCCCAGGTTGGTGCCCTTGGAATCGTTGTACCAACGGATATCGTCGCGCTCGGCGATGAACTGGGTACGATGGGGCAGCCCCGGAAACTGTCGCAGCACCTCCAGCATGGGGTCCAAGTCCAGACCTGCCGCTTCACCCAGCGCCAGCGCGGCAAGTGCATTGGCGAAATTGTGCCGTCCCACCAGCCGGAGCTCTGCGGTGGCGATCAACCAGCGGTCGCCGCGCACCAGCCAGTCCGCCCCATCGCGTTGGCGCACGCCGAAATCCTCGCCGGCCGGTTCCCCAAGAGTGAATCGGACCCAGGGTCGCCCGGGGTCGGCCAGTCCTGCCGCCAATGGGTCGTCGGCATTGACCACCTGGACCTCGGCACCCTTGTAGATCTGCTGTTTGGCGTGCATGTACTCCGACATGCTCGTATACCGATCGAGGTGGTCGGGGCTGACGTTGAGCACGGTTGCCGCCCGGGCCCGCAGACTGACGGTGGCTTCCAACTGGAAGCTGGACAATTCCAGCACATACAATTCGGGCTCGCTGTCGGCCAGCAGGTCCAGTGCCGGAGTGCCCAGGTTGCCGCCTATCCTGGTGTCCTTGCCGGCCCAACGCGCCATTTCGCCGACCAGCGTAGTAACTGTGCTCTTACCGTTGGAGCCGGTGACGGCAACGATGGGCGCCTTGGCGGCCCGCGCAAACAACTCGATATCCCCGACCACCTCCACGCCGCGGCGCCGTGCATCCAGCAGCAGCGGCTCGTTCAGGGACACACCGGGACTGACGACGATCTGCTCGGCGTTTTCGAAGGCGGCGGGGTTGAAGCCGCCGAGAAACAGCGCGACATCAGGCAACTCATCCTGCAACGCCGCCAGAGCGGGCGGCTTGGCCCGCGTGTCGGTAACGGCCACCTGCAGACCCTGCCGCACCAGATAGCGGGCACAGGACAGGCCTGTCTTGCCGAGGCCGACCACCAGACGCTTACGCGCTCGCGGGGTGTATTCAGCCATTGTCTGCAACGCCGTCGCCACTATAACTGCCATCCACCATCAGATTACGTAAAGCACCACCGACATCAGCACCAGGGTCACGGCTACGACTGCCATCTGACGTTTGACGTCCATCATATGAATGCCCTCTAGCGGATCTTCAAAGTGGCAAGTCCAACCAGCACGAGGATCACCTGTATGATCCAGAACCGGACGATCACCTTGGGCTCCGGCCAACCCTTGAGCTCGAAATGATGATGCAGCGGCGCCATGCGGAAGATGCGGCGGCCGGTTAGCTTGAACGAGGCAACCTGCAGCATCACCGACACCGTTTCCACCACGAACACACCGCCCATCAGAAAGAACACCAGTTCCTGGCGCACCAGCACGGCAACGGTACCCAGCGCCGCACCGAGGGCGAGCGCTCCCACATCGCCCATGAACACCTGGGCGGGATAGGCGTTGAACCACAGAAACCCCAGGCCCGCGCCCACTACCGCACCCAGGAACACCACCAGTTCGCCCACCTCCCTCACATGCGGGATGCCGAGATAAGCCGAGAATTCCACGTGTCCCGTCGCGTACGCGAAAATGGTCAGGGCGCCCGCCACCATCACGGTGGGCATGATGGCCAGTCCGTCGAGCCCATCGGTCAAGTTGACGGCGTTGCTGGAGCCCACGATGACGAAGTAGGTCAGCAGCACGTAACCCCATCCCATGGGAATGGCCACCTGCTTGAAGAAGGGCACGATCAGATTGGTCTCGGCCGGCGTCTGTGCCGTGAGGAACAGGTACAACGCCGCGCCCAGGCCGACCATGGACTGCCAGGTGTACTTGGTGCGCGCCGACAGCCCCTTGGAATTGCGTTTTGCCAGCTTCCGATAATCGTCGATCCAGCCGATGGTGCCGAACAGCAGCGTCACCAGCAGCACCACCCAGATGTATCGGTCGCGCAAATCGGCCCACAACAGGGTGGTGATGACGATGGCCACCAGAATCAGCGCCCCACCCATGGTCGGGGTGCCCGCTTTGGTGAGGTGACTCTGGGGGCCGTCGCTCCTGACCTGCTGGCCAATCTGGTACTGGCTCAAGCGCCGGATCATGAACGGCCCGACGATGAAGGAAATAATCAGGGCAGTCAGCACGCCCAGAATTGCGCGCAGGGTCAGGTACTGGAATACGTTGAATCCACTGTAGTACCGGGTCAGATATTCGGCGAGAAAGAGCAGCATGATGTCAGTGGCGACGCCCCTCCGATGCCGTACCCTCGGACGCCGTGCCCGACAGCATTGCCGCTACCGCCCGTTCCATGCCCATGCGGCGCGAACCCTTGACCAGCACGGTGAGAGGCGGTGTGGCCGCCGGCACCAGTGCAGCCAACAGCGCGTCCATGGAACGGAACGCCTCGGCCCCGGCGCCGAATGCGGCAGCGGCCCGGGCGGCCAGATCGCCGAGGGTGTACAGACGGCTCACTCCCGCCTGCCGAATGCGCTCACCCATCTGCGCATGCAGTCCGGCGGCGTCCTCACCGAGTTCGGCCATGTCGCCAAGCACCACCCAGGCATCGCCTCCGCGCTGCGCCAGAACCTGCACCGCGGCGTCCAGAGAGGCGGGGTTGGCGTTGTAGGTGTCGTCGATAACCGTGAGACCGTCGTCGCGAGCCCGCACGGTGAGGCGCCCCCCGACCGCCTGCACCGCCTCCAGGCCGGCGCGCACCTGTTCGAGGGTGGCGCCCGCTGCCAGAGTCGCTGCCGCGGCTGCCAGAGCATTGAGGACATTGTGGCGACCGGCCACTGCCAGCTGCACCCGCACCGATCCCCAGGGCGAACGCAACGCGACACGGCTGCCGTCACGCGCAGGCTCCCAGTCCGCGGTGACCGCAGCGGACTGATCGAGCCCGAAGTCGACGATTTGACGGCTGCCCGCCAGTCGACGCCACAAAGACGCGTAGGGATCGTCGGCATTGATGATCGCCACGGCATCCGCAGCCAAGGTGCTGAACAGCTCACCTTTGGCGTGGGCGACGCCGTCCAGGCTCCCGAAGCCTTCCAGGTGGGCAGGGCCCGCGTTGGTCACCACACCGACGGTCGGACGTGCAATACCCGCCAGATAGGCGATCTCTCCGGAATGGTTGGCGCCCATTTCGATGACGGCGGAACGGTGCTCGTCGCCCAAACCGAACAGCGTGAGCGGCACGCCGATGTCGTTGTTCAGGTTGCCGCGTGTGGCGAGCACGGCGCCCAGGCCGCCCAGAATCGCCGCGCTCATCTCCTTGACCGTGGTCTTGCCGTTGCTGCCCGTGATACCGACCACCGGAATGGCGAACCGCGAACGCCAATGGCCGCCCAGCCGCCCGAGGGCCAGACGGGTATCGTCCACCACCAGCTGGGCCAGATCGATCGTGCTGGGCCGGGTCACCGCGGCGCCGGCGGCGCCCCCCGCATGGGCCTGCTCGAGATAGTCATGGCCGTCGAAGCGGGGCCCTTCCAGCGCCACAAAGAGATTGCCGCGCTGCAACGTGCGGGTGTCGGTGCTCACACCGCGGAATGCGTTGTCCCCACCCACCTGCCGGGCGTGCAGCAACTTTGCCGTCTCCGACAATTGCATTTCGATCATCGCGCCGACCTCCCCAGCGCCGCGAGGACCTGCTCGCGGTCGCTGAAAGGCAGCCGTTTCTCCCCGATCTGCTGATAGGCCTCGTGACCTTTCCCGGCCACCAGCACCACATCGCCGGGACGCGCTTGTTCGATGGCAAGGCCGATGGCCCGGGCGCGATCCCGTTCCACATAGGCGGCATCCGGATCGTGCATGCCCGCCAGAATGTCCACCACGATCTGGGTGGCGTCTTCATGGCGGGGATTGTCGTCGGTCACCACCGCATGGTCCGCGAGGCGCTCGACCGCTGCGCCCATGAGCGGGCGCTTGCCGCGGTCTCGGTCACCACCCGCACCGAACACGCACCACAGGACGCCCTGACAATGGGCGCGCAGCGCCGTCAGCACATGTTCCAGCGCCTGCGGCGTGTGGGCATAGTCGACCACCACCAGCGGCTGAGCCGGGGCACCGCCAACACGCTCCATGCGGCCCGCCACCGTGCGGGTGGCGCAAAGGCGCATCAGCACCTGCTCCAAAGGCATACCGGACACCAACAGAACGGCGGCGGCGGCCAGCAGATTGACAGCGTTGAAACGCCCCAACAGGCCGCTGGCCAACTCGCCGTCACCCCAGGAACTGTGCACCTGCATCCGCAGCCCGTCGACGTCCGTTTCGGGCTCACTGGCCCGCACAAACTGCACGCCGGCGGCATCGACCGACTGACCAAAGCCGTAGAGAATCGGCTGCACGTTGCCTTCCAGGGACGTCAGCAACTCCCGACCGAACGGGTCGTCGCCGTTCAGTACGGCATGACGCAGTCCGGGGTGACGGAAAAGGAGTCGCTTGGCGGCGGCATAGCCGGCAAGGTCACCGTGGTAGTCCAGATGATCGCGGCCCAGATTGGTGAGCACCGCCGTCTCTATCGCTACGGCGCCGACGCGGTTCTGATCCAGGGCGTGGGACGACACCTCCATGACCACCCGCCGGGCGCCCAGATCCCGCAGGCGCGCCAGCTCCGACTGCAGAGTGATCGCATCCGGCGTGGTATGCAGGCCGCTTTCCAGATGTCCATAGCGCCCATAGCCCAAGGTGCCGATCAGACCGCAGGGCGCGGCCTCTTCATCGAATGCCTGGGCGATGAAGTGGCTGCAGGAGGTCTTGCCGTCGGTACCGGTGACGCCGACAACCTGCAGGTCAGCCGACGGATGACCGAAAAAGCGGGCCGCGATGGCGCCCGCATGACGACCGAGAGCCTCCACCGCGATCATGGGCACCGTGCGGGAAAGCTTCATCCCGGACGGCGGATTTGCGCCCGGCGCCTTCTCCCAGGCCACGGCGGCGGCACCGGCGGCAACGGCCGCATCGACGTGTTCGAGCCCATGACCTTGTGTGCCGGCACAGGCGAGAAACAGCTCTCCGGCACGAATCCGCCGGCTGTCGATGGCCATGCCGACGATCTCCACATCCTGTTCCGGGGCAACGGGCGCCAGCCCTTCCAAGAGCTCGGAAAGCCGGTGCCCGGCGGACAAGGTCCGTGCGGTCATCATGCCGGACCTCCACCGTTGCCGTGGCGGCTTTCGATCAACGGCAGATCGTCCGGAGGAATGTCCAGCAAGCGCAACGCGCCCCCCATCACCTTCGAGAACACGGGCGCCGCCACCAGTCCCCCATAATAGGCGCCCTGAGGATCGTTGATCATGACCACCATCACCAGCCGCGGGTCGCTGGCCGGCGCCATGCCCGCGAACACCGAAATGTACTGGTGCTTCGCATAGCCGCCGGCAATGGACTTGTGCACCGTACCGGTCTTTCCGGCCACCCGGTAACCCGGAACGCGGGCCTTGTAGCCCGTACCCTCACGGGAAACCACCGTCTCCAGCATGGTGCGCATCTCGCGGGCGATCTTGGCGGTGATCACCCGATGCCCCACCGGCGGCTTGTCGAGCTTGAGGAAAGTGACCTGATGGCGGATGCCGCCGTCGGCCAGCACCGCATAGGCCCGCGCCAGTTGGAGCGCGGTCACCGAGATGCCGTATCCGAATGCCAATGATGCCCGCTCGACGTCCGGCCAGTTGCGATAGAACGGCAGCCTGCCGCTGACTTCACCCGGGAAGCCGCTGCCGGTGGTCTCGCCGAAACCCATACGGGTCAGCATGGACCACTGGCGTTTGGGGGAAATGGACAAGGCGATCTTGGTGGCACCCACGTTGCTCGACTTGGTGATCACACTGGTTACATCCAGCATGCCGTAATCGGCGTCGTCTCGAATGGTGCTGTCGCCGACCCGGATGAAGCCCGGTGCGGTGCCGATCGGGGTATGGGGCGTGTAGCGCCCGCTCTCCAGGGCGGCGGCAATGGTAAACGGCTTCATGGTGGATCCGGGCTCGAACACGTCGGTCACCGCGCGGTTGCGCATGGCCGCCGGATCGATATGGGTGCGATTGTTCGGGTTGTAGGAAGGCTGATTGACCATCGCCAGCACTTCGTCGGTCTTGGGGTCCAACACCACCACCGATCCGGACAAGGCGTGATGCTTCAAAACCGCGGCTTTCAATTCGCGGTAGGCCAGATACTGGATGCCGCGATCCAGACTGAGGGTCAGGTTGTGGCCCGGCCGCGGCGCACGGATCTGGTCCACGTCCTCGATGATGTGGTGCCGGCCATCCTGGATCACCCGTTTGGAGCCGGGCTCCCCACGCAGCCAGTCGTCGTAGCTCAGCTCGATCCCTTCCTGGCCTACGTCGTCGATATTGGTGAAACCGAGCACATGGGCGGTCACCTCTCCGGCCGGGTAGTAGCGCTTGTATTCGCGCTGCAGATAAACGCCCGGCGCACCCAGCTCCTTGACGCGGTGGGCCAGCGAGGGGTCGACCTGACGCTTGAGGTACACGAACTCCTTGTTCGCCCGTTTGGCCAGCAGCCGGCGCAGATCGCTGGTCTTCAGGTCGAGCAACTTGGCCAGCGCCGGCAGATAACGGGGCGCGGGATTCAATTCCTTGGGGTTGGCCCACACCGAGTCCACCGGAGTACTGATCGCCAGCGGATGACCCTCGCGATCCAATATCATGCCCCGGTGGGCCGGAATCTCCACCACCCGCAGCTGGCGGGCGTCGGCCTCCCCCTGCAGGAAGTCCTTGTCCAGTACCTGCAGATACAGGTCGCGGGCCACCACGGCGGCAAACGCTGCCCCCAGCAGCACCAGGATCAGGGTGCGACGCCCGGCACGCGTGCGCTTGGCGTCTCGTGCTGTCATGGCCGGACAATCACCACCGAATCGGGTGACGGGGTCACCATGCCCAAGCGGTCGCGGGCCACGCGCTCGATGCGGCTGTGAGTCGCCCAGGTGCTCTGCTCGAGCTGCAGCCGACCCCATTCCACGTTCATCTGGTCACGCCGGCTTTGCAGCGCCTGCAACTGGATGAACAGCTTGCGCGATTCATATTTGACATACACCACGCCCAACGCCGAAACCATTACCAGCACCGCCAGCACCACCACCGCAAGGGTCTGGCCCTTCATGCCACCCGCTCTCCGATCCGCAGTACCGCGCTGCGCGCCCGCGGGTTGGCCGCAAGCTCGTCGGCGCCCGGCTTCACTGCCTTGCCGACGATCCGCAGCCGACCGGCAGGCAGCGGACCTCGAATCGGCAGATCGGGCGGCACAGGTTCACCCTGGGCCTGGCGGCGCATGAACCGCTTCACCATCCGGTCTTCCAGGGAATGGAAACTGATCACTGCCACGCGGCCACCGGGGGCGAGTACATCCACTGCTTGGAGCAGGCCTGCCTCCAGATCCTCCAATTCGCTGTTGATGTAGATGCGAATTGCCTGGAAGCTGCGCGTCGCCGGATGCTTGTGTCGTTCCCGGCCGGGAACCGCGCGGGCGATCAGATCCGCCAACTGAGTGGTGGTCGCAAGCGGGCGCTCGGCGCGCGCCGCCACCACCGCACGCGCTATGCGCCGCGAAAAGCGCTCTTCGCCGTAGCGCCACAGCACATCGGCGATTTCCCGCTCCGGGGCTCGGGCCAACCAGTCCGCTGCACTCGTACCGCTATCCGGGTCCATGCGCATGTCCAGTGGACCTTCACTGAGAAAACTGAAGCCGCGCCGCGCATCGTCCAACTGTGGCGAGGACACACCGAGATCCAGCAGCACCCCACTCACGGCCCCGTACCAGTCCAGCCGCCGCACGGCCTGCTCCAGCGTGGCGAACGAGCCCTTTTCCACCTGGAAGCGGCTGTCACTGCCGAACCGCTGGACTGCTGCCGCCACCGCTTCGGGATCCTTGTCGATGGCCAACAGCCGCCCTTCGGGTCCCAGTCGTTCGAGAAGTGCGCCGGCATGGCCGCCCCTGCCGTAGGTTCCATCCACGTAGCGTCCGTCCGCCTGAACGTTCAGTCCTTCCAGTACCTCATCCAGAAGTACCGGCCTATGGGGGTACCCCTCGCCCATGGGACTCAGAGCGCCAGGGATCCAAGCGTGTCCGGAAGATCCGTGTCCGCATGATCCTCATTGACCCACTCGTCCCGGGTCTGGTCCCACACCTCTTCGTTCCAGATCTCAAACTTGTTTCCCAGGCCCGCCAACACCACACGCTTATCCAGGTTGGCATGGGCGCGCAGCCGCGGCGGGATGACGACACGGCCGCTGCCGTCCATTTCCACCTCGACCGCATGCCCAAGGACCATGCGCTGCAGCCAGCGGGTCTTCTTGTCCTGATTGGGCAGGCGGGTGAGCTTGCGCTGGATTTCTTCCCACTCGGGATAGGGATAGAGCAGCAGGCAGCGATCCTGATGATGCACGGTCATGGTCAGGCGGCCGTTGCAGCACTCCGTCAGGGACTCACGGAAACGCGTAGGCAGCGCCATGCGGCCCTTCGCGTCCAGATTGATTGGGTTTCCACCGAAGAACACCCGAGCCCCCTCTGGCTACTCCATTCTCCACATATTTCCACTTTGTCCCACTTTGCCGCCACTATATTGACCCCTTACCGACAATGTCAAGCGAAATACGGCCTCGATCGCAAAGAATCCTGCTTACCTGACAGTAACTTAGCTCGCCCAGCCCACCAAATTCAGTAAAGACAACCGCAAAATCATTGGGTTGATAGAACTAGCTGGAGTGACTTGTCAGAAAGAACGGCGCTCGGGCAGGATCTTCGAGGAACGGGGGGAGCTCAGTTCCCACCTTATGGCGCGGAATAGCCGCGACGGACTACCGATCTACCACCTGGCCTATCAGGCGCCGGGCGACCGCCTGAGCCATCTGCAGCCACTGGTCGGCCAGGTCGGCCGGCAGGTACCGGTGCACCGTTTCGTCAAACAGCACCAACCAACGGATGAAATCCTCGGAGTTCAGACCCAAGGGTCGGTGGGCCCCGGTCATGTCCACTTGAGGCGGCACCGCCAAGCGGCCGCCCATGGCAATCCACCAGAAATCGGCGATGCGGTGGCGATGGGCGGCAAGATCGGGAATCGAGGCAAAATAACCTCCCAACCGGGGGTCCGCCTCCAGGCGATCATAGAATCGGGCAACCACGGCCTCCACGCGGTCTCGCCCGATCCGGTCACACAGAGGCAGCAGCCGACGAGGGGATTCAGGGGACATGGCGTAGGGGGAGCGACCTCAACAAGCGGACAGGCACCGACGCCTGCTGCCCGCTACCGGGTGGCTATTGTACACCGATCCTGCAACACACACCCGTCAGTTGATAACGACAAACCACAACCCTTGTCGTGGTTTCGATGCACGGCGCCGGCGGCGAATGCCCACCAAGGGCCGGGGTGTGCCCCGCTCTCCAGCAGGCCAGCTGAGACTGGGTAAATCCAATAAAGAAAGGCCAGTCACGGACTGGCCTTTCAGAGGAACCGACAACAAGCTGGTTCGTCAGAACGGGATATCATCCTCGAATTCGTCCGGCGGACCGCTGCTTTCGCTGGCCGGCGCCGGCCGCGAGGATGAACGGCTCTCGTTGAAGCCGGCGGAACCGCCGCCGCGGCCGCCCAGCATCTGCATCTCGCTGGCGACGATCTCCGTGGTGTAACGGTCGTTGCCGTTCTTGTCCTGCCACTTGCGCGTGCGCAGGCTGCCTTCCACGTAGACCTGGGAACCCTTCTTGAGGTATTCACCGACGATTTCCGCAAGACGACCGAAGAAGGCAACGTTGTGCCATTCGGTGCGTTCCTGCTGATCGCCGGTCTGCTTGTCCTTCCATTGTTCGCTGGTGGCCAGCGTGACGTTGGCGACGGCGCTGCCGCTGGGCAGATACCGCACCTCGGGATCCTTCCCCAGGTTGCCGATCAAGATGACTTTGTTCACTCCCCTTGCCATTGCCTTCTCCCCCAATGGTATCTATAGACACGTCCCTGTAATGCAGCCGGGCGTCTTGACGCCAGCCCAACCCATCATAGGGCGCGCGCCGGCGCCGATCAAACCCCCACCGGATCCGGCTCGTGGCTGGTGGGAATCAGGGCCTGCAGGGCGCTTTCGTCCAGGGCGTGGCCGTCCACCTTCAGATACGCCACCCCGTCCTCGGGCACCACGGCCGCCTCGGCCACCCCCTGCACTTGAGTCAGGCGGGCCGCCAGCCGCTCGGCCTCCTTGGGGTCGATCTCGCCCACATTGATGAGGTAGCTGTTCAGATAGCGTGGGCTCTTCATGGTCCAGGCCACCAGGAACCAAACCAGTGCGGCAAGGCCGGTGAAGGCGAATACACCGTGGGCACCGTGATGGCCGTACATCCAGCCACCCACCGCGCCGCCGATGAAAATGCCCAGAAACTGGGAGCTCGAGTACACGCCCATGGCGGTACCTTTGCTGTCCGGCGGCGCGACCTTGGAAATCAGCGACGGAAGACTGGCTTCCATGAGGGTGAAAGCGGTGAAGAACACCACCAGCGCCACCGCAATGCCCGCCAAGCTGGTGTGCCATTCCATGAGGGTCAGCTCGGAAGCGGCCAACGCCAGGATCGAACCCAGAAACACTGACTTCATCTTGCGACGTTTCTCGGCCAGGATGATGAACGGCACCATGGCGACCACCGACACCAACAGCACCGGTAAATAAAGGAACCACTGGTGATCGGCTTTGAGGTCCGCACCGGTTGGGGCGCTCAAGACCATAGGTAGCGCTACAAAACTGGCGGTCAGGATCAGATGCAGCACCAGAATGCCGAAGTCCAGACGCAGTAGCTGGCCGTCAGTGAGCACCTTCTTGAACAACGCCGGGACCGGCTCGGTATCGCGATGCAGGCGGCTGTGCACGGGGCGGGGCACCATGAACTGCAACACGGCAATACCGGCCAGCGCCAGTACGGCGGTCAGGCCGAAAATGCCAGGCACGCCGATCCAGGTATTCAGTATCGGCCCCAGCACCACCGCCAGAGCAAACGAGAAGCCGATGGTCATGCCGATCAGTGCCATCGCCTTGGTACGATTTTCCTCGCGGGTCAGATCGGCTGCCAATGCCAGAATGGTGGAGCCCACGGCGCCGGCGCCCTGCAGGATCCGGCCGATGATCACTCCCAGAATCGTGTGGGACAGAGCCGCCACCGCGCTGCCGCTGGCGAAAATCAGCAGGCCGAGGGCGATCATGGGCTTGCGGCCCACTCTGTCGGAGAGCATACCGAAGGGAATCTGGAACATCGCCTGGGTCAAGCCGTAAGCCCCGAGCGCGATACCGATGGTGGTCGCGGTGGCACCGTGCAGCTCTTTCATTGCGAACACGGAAAACACCGGGTAGATCATGAACAACCCCAGCATGCGGAGGGAAAAAATTCCGGCCAGCGAGGTAGCAGCTCGGTATTCGGTGGGACTCATGCGCTGACGGGGTTCGGCTGACTTTTTCACGAGGCGAAATTCCTTTGATCAACCAAGCGAGACCGCCGTATAGTAGCAGGTTACGTTGTTGGCGGAAAACGGCATGGATACCATTCGAATTCGAGGTGCGCGCACCCACAACCTTCAGAACGTGGACCTCGACCTGCCGAGGGACAAGCTGATCGTCATCACCGGCCTCTCCGGGTCCGGCAAATCTTCACTGGCATTTGACACCATCTACGCCGAAGGCCAGCGCCGCTATGTGGAGTCGTTGTCCGCTTATGCGCGCCAGTTCCTGGCCATCATGGAAAAGCCCGATGTAGACCATATCGACGGTCTGTCGCCGGCCATATCCATAGAACAGAAATCCACGTCCCATAATCCCCGTTCCACCGTAGGCACCGTTACCGAAATCTACGATTATCTGCGTCTGTTGTTTGCGCGTGTGGGCACCCCCCAATGCCCGGAACACGGCACCGTCCTGGAAGCGCAGACGGTGAGTCAGATGGTCGATCAGGTGCTCGGGCTCGAAGCGGGCAGCCGGGTGATGCTGCTCGCGCCGGTGGTACAGGATCGCAAAGGCGAGCATGTGCATGTGCTGGAAGAGCTGCGCGCCCAGGGCTACGTGCGTGCACGGGTCGACGGCAAGGTGGTGGATCTGGACGAGCTGCCCACGCTGGACCTCAAACGCAAACACACCATCGAGGCGGTAGTGGACAGATTCCGCGTCCGTGAGGACATCGCGGTGCGCCTGGCCGAGTCGTTCGAGACCGCGCTGCGCCTATCCGACGGTTTGGCGCGTATCGCGTACATGGACGACCCCGCCCGCGAAGAACTGCTGTTTTCGGCCAAGTTCTCCTGTCCGATATGCGGCTATTCCCTACCCGAGTTGGAACCCCGGCTGTTCTCCTTCAACAATCCCGTGGGAGCCTGTCCGGCCTGTGACGGATTGGGGGTCAAACAATTCTTCGATCCGCAGCGGGTCGTCGGGCATCCCCAGCTCAGTCTGGCGGGAGGCGCGGTGCGCGGTTGGGACAGGCGCAATGCCTACTACTTCCAGATGATCAGCTCGCTCGCCGATCACTACGGCTTCGACATCGAGACCGCCTTCGAAGAATTGCCCGAAGCGGTCCGCAGCGCCGTACTGTACGGCAGCGGCGACACGGAAATCGAATTCCAGTACCTCAACGAACGCGGCGGCTTTACCACCCGATGCCACCCATTCGAGGGCATCATTCCAAACATGCAGCGCCGCTATCATGAGACCGAATCCACCGTGGTCCGCGACGAGTTGGCCAAATACCTGAGCATTCAACCGTGCCCCGAATGTCATGGAACGCGACTGAATCGGGCGGCTCGCCATGTGTTCGTGGCTGACCGGGCGCTACCGCAGATTACCGCGCTGCCCGTCGGGCGCGCACAGCAGTTCTTCGCACAGCTCGAACTGCAGGGCAGACGCGGGCAAATTGCCGCGAAGATCGTCAAGGAGATCGGCCAGCGATTGGACTTTCTGGTCAACGTGGGCCTGGAGTACCTGTCATTGGAACGCAGCGCGGACACGCTTTCCGGGGGCGAGGCCCAACGCATCCGACTGGCGAGCCAGATCGGCGCCGGCCTGGTCGGTGTGATGTACGTGTTGGACGAGCCATCCATCGGGCTGCACCAGCGCGACAACCAGCGATTGCTCAATACGCTCACCTACCTGCGGGACCTGGGAAACACCGTCATCGTGGTCGAGCACGACGAGGACGCCATACGCAGCGCCGACCACGTGGTGGACATGGGACCGGGAGCAGGCGTGCATGGCGGACAGGTGGTCGCCGAGGGTACCCCGGCGGACATTGTCAGCAACCCCGCCTCGCTGACCGGGCAATATCTTGCCGGCACGCGGGGTATAGCGGTGCCGCAACACCGCACGCCACCCGAACCGGCACGCATGATCCATCTGCGTGACGCCCACGGCAACAATCTCAAGCATGTCGATGTCGATGTCCCAATAGGCATCATGACCGCCATCACCGGCGTCTCCGGCTCCGGAAAGTCCACCCTGATCAACGACACCCTGTATCGCTACGCAGCACGGGAACTCAACGGAGCTTCCGAAACCACGGTGCCCTGCCGGGCCATCGAAGGGCTGGAACATCTGGACAAGGTGGTAGACATCGACCAGAGCCCCATCGGTCGCACGCCGCGCTCGAACCCGGCCACCTACACCGGGCTGTTCACGCCGATACGGGAGCTATTGGCAGGCACGCAGGAAGCGCGCTCGCGGGGCTACAAGGCAGGCCGCTTCAGCTTCAACGTCAAAGGCGGACGCTGCGAAGCCTGTCAGGGCGATGGCGTCATCAAGGTCGAAATGCACTTCCTGCCCGACATCTACGTGCCCTGTGACGTCTGCAAGGGCAAGCGCTACAACCGCGAAACTCTGGACATCCGCTACAAGGGCAAGAACATCCATGAAGTGTTGGAAATGACGGTGGAGGACGCGCGCGAGTTCTTCAGTCCAGTGCCGGCCGTGGCCCGCAAGTTACAGACGCTGATGGATGTCGGCCTGTCCTACGTCAAACTGGGGCAGAATGCGACCACCCTCTCCGGCGGCGAGGCTCAGCGGGTGAAACTCGCTCGTGAGTTATCCAAAAGAGACACGGGCAACACGCTCTACATCCTGGACGAACCAACCACCGGACTACATTTCCACGACATCGAGCAACTGCTCGCGGTACTGCAGCGCCTGCGGGACCATGGCAACACCATTGTGGTGATCGAACATAACCTGGATGTGATAAAGACGGCGGACTGGGTGATCGACCTCGGGCCAGAAGGGGGGGACAAGGGCGGCACGGTCGTTGTCGCGGGCACTCCTGAGCAGGTCGCGGACCACCCCCAGTCCTACACCGGCATGTTTTTGGCCCCTGTCCTGCGAGCCAAAGGAGCACCGGAAGGACGACGGGCAGAACCTGAGCACTAGCCTCCGTAGGGCGACACTGCCCCCGGCAACGCCCAAGGGAACCGTTGCACAGCTCTATCAAGTGGTTGGTCGCCAGGCGCAAAGGGTCGAGGAAGCGCAATCTACAAACGGCAAATGAGCATGCCGAGCCCTTTGAAACGCCGTGGGCGCAGCTTCAGCAGCCTGTGAGGAGGTTCCCTAGCGGTTCGCCGGAATGCGGTTCACCTCCGCGCCCAAGGTCAGGCCAAGATCTCTGTCGGCACGTCCCTGGTTGACGGCAATCTCCAGCAGGCCGTTGGCGTTCCGGTACCAGAACGCTGTGCCCGGCGGTACGTCCGAGAAAGTGTCGGCACGGGAGAGCGTACGCCCGGCCACCTCGATGGCGTCGTGCTTGGCGAACCGGTCGGCCCGTATGCCGGTCATGGCGTTGCCGAACCTGTCCAGGTAGACCACCCGAAAAAGATCCTCTTCCCAGTCGCCGCCCACACGCGTGGCTCCATCGACGACGCTACCGGGAACCGGCTCCCCCCGAGCCAGACGCGCCGCCACCGGCGCAAATACGTCACGCCCGTGGAAACTGGCGGAAAGCCGTTCCGGTTGCCAGTCTATTTCCCACCATTGAGCGCGTTCCGACCGCCGCGCGGTCACGGCAAGCAGGCCGTTGTCCGGCCCCACGAACCAGCGTCCATCCGCGCACAGCACCACGCCTGGTCGTTCGCTCCCCACTCCCGGGTCCACGACGGCGACGAATACCGTGCCTTGCGGAAACTCCCGGGCATAGGCGGCCAACAGATAGGCTGCGCTGCGGGCATCAAAAGGCGGCAGATCGGAAAACAGGTCGATCACCGGCAGGGCCGGCGCGTCACGCAGCAGCACCGCCTTGACCTGACCGATGTACGGACCTTCAAGGCCGAAGTCCGTGAGCAACACGATCATCGAATTCCCCTCCGGGACCACACAGGATCGATATAGCAAGTCTAGCCGCTAGGAGCCTGTGGGTTTTGAGCGATCGTGGCGGGCCGGACGGGAGAGCGAGTCCGCTTCTTTCGGTCCTTTGAGAAGAATTGCCGTTGCCATTTGACGAAAAGGAGCGGAAAAAGGGGCCACTCACCCCTAGGCGCAGTAGATCAGCTTCAAGTCCGACAGACTGCTAGGTCACGGTGTTCCCCCGGCAGGCCGAGTCGGCACTGCCGGAGGACCGGGCGTTCGGCTCACTACGAAAAAGGCCGGGCTAAGCCCGGCCTTTCGACTGCTGTTCGAGTTGCGTGCGACGGCTACTCTGCCGCCTCGTCGCCGACCACTTCCGGCCGGTCCACCAGTTCGACCAATGCCATCGGCGCGTTGTCGCCCGCGCGGAATCCCATCTTGAGGATTCTCAGGTAACCACCGGGGCGCTCCTTATAACGCGGGCCCAGGTCGTTGAACAACTTCGTAACGGCATCCCGGTCCCGTAGCCGCGAGAACGCAAGCCGGCGCTTGTGCACCGTATCGCTCTTGGCCATGGTGATCAGGGGCTCGGCCACCCGCCGCAGTTCCTTGGCCTTGGGCAGAGTGGTCTTGATCGCCTCATGCCGGACCAGCGACGCCGCCATGTTACGCAGCATGGCCTTGCGGTGACTACTGTTGCGGCTGAGCTGCCGCCCGATGTTGCGGTGACGCATGTTTGCTACCTCAGATTACGCGGTCGACGGCAGATGATTCGGCGTGACCCCGGGGGTCCGCACCGAGCCGCCTACCTCTGCTACCCGGATCAGGCAGACGCCTTTTCGCGATCCTTGAGCCCGGGTGGCGGCCAATTGTCCAGGCGCATACCCAGGGACAGCCCGTGGGTAGCCAGTACATCCTTGATTTCGGTCAGAGACTTCTTGCCCAGGTTCGGCGTCTTCAACAGCTCCACCTCGGTCCGCTGGATCAGGTCGCCGATGAAGTAGATGCTCTCCGCCTTCAGACAGTTCGCCGAACGCACGGTAAGCTCCAGGTCGTCCACCGGCCGCAGCAGAATGGGGTCGATCTCCGCTTCGCTGGTCTCGGCACGTTCCTCTTCCTTGCCCTGAAGATCAACGAATACCGACAACTGATCCTGCAGGATGGTGGCGGCCCGACGGATCGCCTCTTCGGGATCGATGGTGCCGTTGGTCTCGATGTCCATAACGAGCTTGTCGAGGTCGGTGCGCTGCTCTACGCGTGCACTCTCCACGGCATAGCTGACCCGTCGCACCGGACTGAATGAAGCGTCCAGTTGCAGGCTGCCGATCATCCGATCCTCGCCCTCGGCGGTCGCCCGCATGCTGGCAGGCACGTAGCCGCGGCCGCGTGCGACCTTCAAGGTCATGTTCAGCTCGCCCGACTTGGTCAGATGGGCAATGACGTGGTCCGGATTGATGATCTCCACGTCGTGATCCAACGTGATATCCGCCGCCGTCACCGGGCCCGGGCCCTTTTTCTTCAGTACCAGCGTCGCTTCACTGCGGCCGTGCATCCGAATGGACAGCCCCTTGAGATTGAGGAGCACGTCGATGACGTCCTCCTGCACACCCTCGATCGTGGAGTACTCGTGAAGCACGCCTTCGATCTCGACGCCGGTGACGGCCGCGCCCGGCATGGACGACAGCAGGATCCGCCGCAGGGCGTTGCCCAGGGTATGGCCGAAGCCGCGCTCCAGCGGTTCGATAGCCACCCTCGCATGCTGGGCGTTGATGGCCTGGATGTCCACGATCCGTGGCTTGAGGAATTCGGTAACCTTGCCTTGCATGGGTATTCCCCTCTGCTGTAGGCCTTACTTGGAGTAAAGCTCGACGACCAGCGCTTCGTTGATCTCCGGCGGGAGATCGCTGCGCTCGGGCTTTGTCTTGAAGACGCCTTCCATCTTCTTGACGTCCACGTCGAGCCACTCGGCGAAACCACGCTGCTGGGCGAGCTCCAGGGCACCCTGGATGCGCAACTGCGAACGTGCTTTCTCGTTGACGGCAATCACGTCACTGGGGCTGACCTGATAGGCAGGAATATTGACCTTCTTGCCGTTCACCGTGATGGCATTGTGCCGCACCAGCTGCCGCGCCTCGGCCCGCGAAGCGGCGAATCCCATACGATAGGCCACATTGTCCAGGCGGCATTCAAGCAACTGCAGCAGATTCTCGCCGGTGGAGCCCTTGCGGCGCGCCGCCTCGTGATAGTAGCCGCGGAACTGGCGCTCCAGCACACCGTAGATCCGGCGCAGCTTCTGCTTCTCGCGCAACTGTCCCGCGTAGTCCGACAGGCGCTGACGGCGCTGGCCGTGCTGACCGGGCGGGAACGGGCGGTTCTCCACGGCGCACTTGCTCGTGTAACACTTCTCGCCCTTGAGGAAAAGCTTGCCCCCTTCGCGGCGGCACAAGCGGCATTTCGCACCAACTAACTTAGCCATGGGAACCCCTGCTTACACGCGACGCTTTTTGGGCGGACGGCACCCGTTATGTGGAATCGGGGTCACGTCCGTGATGTTGGTCACCCGAAAACCGGCATTGTTCAGGGCGCGCACAGCGGACTCACGGCCCGGACCCGGTCCCTTCACCTGCACTTCCACGTTCTTCATGCCGTATTCCTGTGCCATGGTGGCGGCACGTTCGGCGGCCACCTGCGCAGCGAAAGGCGTGCTCTTGCGAGAGCCCCGGAAACCCGAGCCGCCCGACGTGGCCCAGCACAGGGCGTTGCCCTGCCGGTCGGAAATCGTAATGATGGTGTTGTTGAAGGACGCGTGCACATGGGCGATGCCATCGACCACGTTCTTCTTCACCTTCTTGCGCGTACGCGCAGTCGCTTTTGCCATCTTGGTAGTCCCGGTTACAACCCTAGCAGCTATCGTCTACCGGTCGTCGGCCGCACTTGGTTCCCGCAGCCGGCGATCGCTCTCGTTTTCGTCGACTTATTTGCGGATCGGACGACGCGGTCCCTTGCGGGTGCGTGCGTTGGTACGGGTGCGCTGACCGCGCAGCGGCAGTCCACGCCGGTGCCGCAGCCCGCGGTAGCAGCCCAGATCCATCAACCGCTTGATGTTCATGGAGACCACCCGCCGCAGGTCGCCTTCCACGGTGTACTTGCCGACTTCGGAGCGAAGGGTCTCGAGCTCCGGGTCGGTCAGATCCTTCACTTTACGATCCGGTTGAATGCCGGTCGCCTCACAGATCTTCTGGGCGCTGGTACGACCGATCCCGTAGATCGAAGTCAGAGCGATCACGGCGTGCTTGTGCGCCGGGATGTTGATACCTGCGATACGCGCCATGTGTTACCTCTCCTAGACCACGCGAACGACTGCCAGCGGAAACCGTCAAGAATACAGCCGCAGACGCCAGAAATCAATGCCAAAAACGCCCCTCCGGACCGTGGCCCGGAGTCCGCGTTGCTTCGCCCGGGGCGCTACGGCCCAGTCGGCCGACGCCCTGCGGTATGCCCGTCAACCCTGCCGCTGCTTGTGGCGGGCATCCGTGCAGATGACCCGGACCACGCCCTTGCGACGCACAATCTTGCAGTTGCGGCAGATCTTCTTAACCGATGCACGTACTTTCATTTCAGCACCTATTGTCCGACATATCCCGAGGGAAGTACCGGTGGTCCTCAGCGGATCAGGCCGGCCCCGCCCTGGCTCTTGAGATTGGCCTTTTTCATCAGGCCTTCGTACTGGTGGGACATCAGGTGCGCCTGAACCTGAGCCATGAAATCCATCACGACCACCACGATAATCAGCAGGGACGTACCGCCGAAATAAAACGGCACGTTCCACGAAACGATCAGGAACTCAGGCAACAGACACACCGCGGTCACATAGATCGCGCCGGCCATGGTCAGCCGGGTCAGTACCCCGTCCACATAGCGGGCAGTCTGCTCACCAGGCCGAATGCCCGGGATAAAAGCGCCCGATTTCTTCAAGTTGTCTGCCGTTTCCCTGGAGTTGAACACCAACGCCGTGTAGAAAAAGCAGAAAAAGATGATTGCGGCCGAGTACAGCATTACGTACAGCGGTTGCCCGGGCGACAGGGTCGAGCTCAAGTCCTTCAGCCACCCCATGCCCTTGGTGCTGCCGAACCAGTTCCCCAGGGTTGCCGGGAACAGAATGATGCTGGAGGCGAAGATCGGCGGAATCACCCCGGACATATTCAGCTTCAACGGCAAATGAGAGCTCTGGGCCGCGTAGATCCGCCGCCCCTGCTGCCGCTTGGCGTAATTGACCGTGATCCGGCGCTGACCTCGCTCGACGAACACCACGAACGCCGTCACGCCGATAGCCACCGCGAACAGGAACAAGATCGTCAGCACGTTCATCTCGCCGGTGCGCGCCAATTCCAGCGTTCCGCCGATGGCCGAGGGCAGGCCCGCGACGATGCCCGCAAAGATGATCATCGAAATGCCGTTCCCGATGCCGCGCTCGGTCACCTGCTCGCCCAACCACATGAGGAACAGGGTGCCGCAGACCAAGGTCACCACGGCCATCAGCACAAAGCTTGGCCCCGGCTGGTAGACCAGCGCGTGTCCGGAGACCGATTGTCCCTGCAGGGCCATGGCGACGCCGGTCGCCTGAAACAGGGCCAGCACCACCGTGCCGTAGCGGGTGTACTGGGTGATCTTCCGCCGGCCCGCTTCTCCTTCTTTCTTGAGCTGCTCCAGACTGGGCAGCACTACCGCCATCAGCTGCATGATGATGGAGGCGGAAATGTAGGGCATGATGCCCAGTGCGAAGATGGACAGGCGTTTGAGGGCGCCCCCTGAGAACATGTTGAACATGTCCAGGATGGTGCCCTTCTGCTGGCTGACCAGCTGCGCCAGTACGTTGGGGTCGATGCCCGGAATCGGTATGAACGAACCGATACGGAAGACCACCAAAGCACCCACCAGGAACATCAACCGCTGCCGCAGTTCCTTGAGCTTGCCGATTTCTCCGACGGCGCCGGTCAGGCTTGAGCCGGTACTAGCCAATTCAGTCCTCTACCTTGCCGCCGGCAGCTTCGATGGCGGCGCGTGCACCCTTGGTCACCGCAACGCCACGCAGCGTCACCGCCTTGGTCAACTCTCCGGAGACGATGACCTTGGCCAGCTCCGCCTGCGCCGGAACGATGTTTGCCGCCTTGAGGGCCATCAGATCGATGACGTCGGCATCCACTTTGGCCAACTCATGCAGACGCACTTCCGCACGGGTCCGGCCGACGCGGGACTTGAACCCGATCTTGGGAAGCCGGCGCTGCAAAGGCATCTGGCCGCCTTCGAAGCCGACCTTGTGGTAACCCCCGGAGCGCGAAGTCTGGCCTTTGTGGCCGCGCCCGCCGGTCTTGCCAAGACCCGAACCGATGCCGCGACCGACGCGCTTGGGCGCCTGCTTGGCACCCTGGGCGGGTTTGAGAGAATTCAGACGCATGCTCAGACCTCCTCTACGTTCAGCAGGTAGGAGACCTTGTTGATCATCCCCCGGTTTTCCGGCGTGTCCGCCACCATCACCGAATGGCGGATGCGGCGCAAACCCAGACCCCTGACGCACGCCTGGTGGTTGCGCAGACGTCCGTGGAAGCTGCGCACCAGAGTCACTTTCAATTTCTTGTCGTCAGCCATGGTCTTTACCCCTGGATCTCTTCCACGCGCTTGCCGCGTTTGGCTGCCATGTCTTCCGGGGAGCGAATCTGCTGCAGGCCGTCCATGGTGGCGCGCACCACGTTGATCGGATTATTGGTTCCGATGCACTTGGCAAGCACATCCTTGACGCCCAGCACCTCGAACACCGCACGCATGGCGCCGCCGGCGATGATCCCGGTACCTTCGGATGCCGGCTGCATGAAGACCTTGCCCGCACCGTGACGCCCGGTCACCGCATACTGCAGTGTCCCGCCGTTGAGATGAACGGTACGCATGTTCTTGCGGGCGCTTTCCATGGCCTTCTGAATGGCCACGGGCACTTCACGGGCCTTGCCCTGGCCGAAACCGACCCGGCCGTTTCCGTCGCCGACGACGGTCAACGCCGAAAACCCGAACTGACGACCGCCCTTGACCACCTTGGCCACGCGATTGATGCCAATCAGCTTTTCCTGCAGACCGTCGCCCTGCGCCTGTGCGTCATGATTAGCCATGCTTCACCCTTAGAATTCCAGGCCGCCTTCGCGGGCGGCATCTGCCAGCGCCTTGACGCGGCCGTGATATTTGAAACCGGAACGGTCGAAAGCCACCTTGCTCACCCCGGCGGCCTTCGCTTTCTCGGCGATGGCCTTACCGACGGCGGCTGCAGCGTCCGTGTTGCCGGTCGTGCCCAGCTGCTCACGCAACTGACGCTCCACCGTGGAGGCACTGGCCAACACCTGGCTGCCATCCGGCGCGATGACCTGCGCATAGATATGGCGCGGCGTGCGATGCACGCAGAGGCGATAGGCGCCCAACTCCCGGATCGTGGCGCGGGCGCGGCGTGCGCGCCGGATACGTGCTGTCTTCTTGTCCATACTCGACTACCCTGAAACTTGGCCTCAGAATCCGGCGACAGTTACTTCTTCTTCGCCTCTTTCCGAATGATCACTTCATCGGAATATTTCACGCCCTTGCCCTTGTAGGGCTCCGGCGCGCGGAACCCCCTGATCTTAGCAGCGACCTGCCCGACCTGCTGCTTATCGGTGCCCCGCACCACAACCTCGGTCTGACTGGGGGTTTCGATGGTGATGCCCTCAGGGATCTCGAAATTGATCGGATGCGAATACCCGAGGGTCAGGTTCAAGGTCTTGCCCTGGGCCTGCGCACGATAGCCAACGCCCACCAGTTCCAGCTTGCGCTCGAACCCGGTGCTGACGCCCGCCACCATATTGTTGATCAGCGCCCGCGTGGTGCCGGCAAACGCCCAACCTCGCGGGTTGGCAACCCGGGGCTCGAAATTCAACACATTGTCCTCGCGCTGCAGGTTCACCGATTCGTGCACCTCATGCACGAGCGTCCCCTTAGGACCCTTGACGGTTACTGCCTGGCCGTCCACCGACACTTCTACGCCGGACGGAATTTGGATCGGTTTCTTGGCTACTCTAGACATGGCTCAATCCTGATTACGACACAACGCACAGCACTTCGCCACCTTCGCCGGCAGCGCGCGCCTGGCGGTCGCTCATCACGCCTTTGGAGGTGGAAATAATGGCCACACCCAGACCGCCCAACACCGTCGGCAGCTCGTCCTTACGCTTGTAGATGCGCAAGCCGGGGCGACTCACCCGCTGCAACTCCTCGATTACGGGCTGGCCCTGGTGATACTTCAGGGTTACGGTCAGCGTCGGCTTTCCATTCAGGTCCTGCACGTCGAAGCCGGCAATGTAGCCCTCGTCCTGCAGGACCTTGGCGACGGCCCGCTTCAAATTGGACGCTGGCATTGCCACTTCAACCTTGCCGGCCGACTGCCCGTTCCGGATTCGGGTGAGCAGATCAGCAATCGGGTCAGTCATCATTTCGCGTATTCTCCAGAAAAATTTCGCCGGGCCCTACCAACTGGCCTTGACCAGCCCCGGAATATCGCCGCGCATCGCCGCTTCGCGCAGCTTGTTGCGGCACAACCCGAACTTGCGATACACAGCGTGCGGCCGGCCGGTCACTCGACAGCGGCGCTGCTGGCGTACCGGACTGGCGTCGCGGGGCAGCTTCTGCAGTTGAGCCTGGGCCTGCGCGCGTTCCTCGACGGGGGTGTCAGGATGACTGATCTTGGCCTTCAACGCCGCACGCTTGGCCGCATACTGCTGGACCGTTTTGGCGCGCTTGCGCTCGCGGGCAACCATAGAACTCTTCGCCATAACCTTCTCTCCTCAACCCCGGAATGGAAAACTGAACGCAGAGAGAAGCGCCCGGGCTTCGTCATCCGTCTTCGCGCTGGTGGTAATAGTAATGTCCATACCACGCACCGCGTCGATCTTGTCGTAATCGATCTCCGGGAAGATGATCTGCTCGCGCACACCCATGCTGTAATTGCCGCGGCCATCGAAGGACTTCGGGCTCATCCCGCGAAAGTCTCGTACCCGGGGCAGGGCCACGCTGATCAGCCGGTCCAGGAACTCGTACATCCGCTCGCGGCGCAGGGTCACCTTGCAGCCGATGGGCCAGCCTTCTCGAATTTTGAAGCCAGCGACCGATTTCCGCGCATAGGTCACCAGCGGCTTCTGACCGCTCAACTTCGTCATGTCACCCGCCGCGTGCTCGATGACCTTCTTGTCACCCACGGCCTCACCCACACCCATGTTCAAGGTGATCTTGGTGATGCGCGGCACTTCCATGACGTTCTTGTAACCAAACTGCTCGGTGAGCTGTTTGATCACGTTCGCGCGATAGTGTTCCTGCAGTCTTGCCATGGTTGAAACCCGCCGGTCAGATGTCCACAACTTCGTTGGTCGACTTGAAGTAACGCACCTTGCGCTGATCCTCCAGCACACGGAACCCCACACGATCCCCCTTCTTGGTCTGGGGGTTGTACAGCATCACATTGGACGCCTGAATCGGCGCTTCCTGCTCCATGATGCCGCCTTGGATGCCGCGATTCGGATTGGGCTTGGTATGCCGCTTTACGATATTGGCATTTTCCACCACCACCCGGTCGTCCGCGAGCACATGCAGCACCGTGCCCCGCTTGCCCTTGTCGCGGCCCGCGATGACGATGACCTCATCGCCCTTCTTTATCCTTTGCATGATCGAAAACCCTCAGAGCACTTCCGGCGCCAGCGAGATGATCTTCATGAAGCGCTCGCTGCGCAGTTCACGGGTCACAGGGCCAAAGATGCGGGTTCCGATGGGCTGCAGCTGGTTGTTCAGCAAAACAGCGGCATTGCCGTCGAACCGGATGAGAGACCCGTCCGCACGCCGCACACCTTTGGCGGTGCGCACCACCACGGCGTTGTACACTTCACCCTTCTTGACCTTGCCGCGCGGAATCGCCTCTTTCACGCTGACTTTGATGATATCGCCGATCTTGGCATACCTGCGGTGCGATCCACCCAGCACCTTGATGCACTGGAGCCGGCGCGCGCCACTGTTATCGGCAGCGTCCAACATTGTTTGCATCTGAATCATGACGTTCTTCCCGGCTCGAAAATGTCTTGCCTACTGGTGTGCGCTACCCGGCCGCTTTCAGCCCGCGCGCTCCACAACCCTGACCAGATTCCACGCCTTTGTCTTGGACATAGGGCGCCCCTGCTCGATCTCCACCAAATCGCCGGAGTGGCATTCGTTCGCTCCATCGTGCACATGCAGCTTCGTGGAACGACGCACGTACTTCCCATAGAGCGGATGGCGCTCGCGACGCTCGATCAGCACCGTGATGGTCTTGTCCATCTTGTCGCTGATCACCCGCCCAGTGAGCGTGCGCGCGACCTTCTTTTCCTCACTCATGATGCAGCACCCGACTTGGCCTTCTGATTCAATACGGTCTTCACTCGCGCAATACTGCGCCGCACCTTCTTGACCTGGTCGGGGCGCGAGAGCTGACCTGTTGCCTTTTGCATCCGCAGGTTGAACTGCTCGCGCAGCAACCCATGCAGTTCCTCTCGGAGCTCGGCCTCCGACTTACCTCGCAGCTCGTTCGCATCCATCACATCACCGTCCGATTTACGAATACTGTCTGAACGGGGAGCTTGGCAGCCGCGAGGCGAAATGCTTCCCGGGCGATCTCTTCGCTCACACCTTCGATCTCGTAGAGCACCGAACCGGGCTGGATCTTTGCCACCCAGTATTCGACACCGCCCTTCCCGCTGCCCATGCGCACTTCCAGAGGCTTCTTGGTAACCGGCACATCCGGAAACATGCGGATCCAGAGCTTGCCGCCGCGCTTGACGTGACGGGTGATCGCGCGCCGCGCCGCCTCGATCTGACGGGCGGTGACTCGGCCGCGCGTAGTCGCCTTCAAGCCGTACTCACCGAAGCTCACTTTATTGCCGGTAGTGGCAAAGCCCCGGTTGCGGCCTTTGTGCTGCTTGCGGAACTTGGTTCTCTTGGGCTGCAACATGGTTCACTAACTCCGATCAGCTGGCCGCCGCTTTCTTGCCGGCCTCCGGCTCTTCCTGTTCCGTCGTGTCCAGGATTTCACCCTTGAACACCCATACCTTGACGCCGATCACGCCGTAGGTCGTCTTGGCTTCCGCAAAGCCGTAGTCGATGTCGGCCCGCAGGGTGTGCAGCGGCACCCGGCCCTCGCGGTACCACTCGCTACGGGCGATTTCCGCGCCGTTCAGCCGGCCGGCGACGTTGATGCGGATACCCTGGCCACCCAGGCGCATCGCGTTGCTGACCGCCCGTTTCATGGCGCGGCGGAACATAATACGCCGTTCCAGCTGCTGTGCCACGCTTTCCGCCACCAACTGGGCGTCGAGCTCCGGTTTGCGGATCTCGGAAATGTTGATGTGGACGGGAATGCCCAGCATCCCGGACACTTCCTTGCGCAGCGCTTCGATGTCCTCACCCTTCTTGCCGATCACTATCCCGGGCCGTGCCGTGTGGATGGTAATCACCGCATTCTTGGCCGGACGCTCGATCTGAATGCGGCTCACATTGGCGGAAGCCAGCCGCTTCTTCAGAAAGTTGCGGATCTCCAGGTCCGTATTCAGGTAGTCGGCGAAGTCCCTGGAATTGGCATACCACTTCGAGGTCCAGTCCTTGACGATTCCAAGGCGAATACCTGTTGGATGTACTTTTTGGCCCATTACGAACTCTCTCGCTTGTATTCCGACGCCCGGCCGACGACTACTTTTCCGCGACCGTTACGGTGATGTGGCTGGTCCGCTTTAGAATGCGGTTGGCCCGGCCCTTCGCCCGCGCGCGGAAGCGCTTCTGGGTGGGGCCCTCGTCGATGCAGACAGCGGACACCTTCAACTCGTCCACATCCGCGCCTTCGTTGTGCTCGGCATTGGCAATCGCCGACTCCAGCACCTTGCGCACCAAATGCGCCGCCTTCTTGGGGCTGAAGGTCAGGGTCTGCAGCGCGCGCTCCACCGGCAACCCGCGGATCTGGTCGGCCACCAGACGGCACTTCTGGGCGGAGATATGGGCATAGCGCAGTTTGGCATTGGCTTCCATTGTCGCTCTCCCCTACCTCGACTTGCGGTTGGCCGCGTGACCCTTGAAGGTCCGGGTCGCGGCGAACTCGCCCAGCTTATGACCGACCATGTTCTCGCTGATGAGCACAGGTACGTGCTGGCGTCCGTTATGGACCGCGATGGTCAGACCCACCATGTCCGGCAGCACCATGGAACGGCGCGACCAGGTCTTGATGGGCTTCCTGCTGTTGCTGGCCACTGCCTCTTCCACCTTCTTCGCCAGGTGAATGTCGACAAACGGCCCTTTCTTGACTGAACGTGGCACGGTTAAGACCTCTCAACCCTATTTCTTGCTGCGCCGACGCACGATCATGCGGTCGGTTCGCTTGTTGGTCCGCGTTTTGTAGCCCTTGGTGGGCATACCCCACGGACTCACCGGATGACGTCCGCCCGATGTGCGACCTTCACCACCGCCGTGGGGATGATCCACCGGGTTCATGGCCACGCCCCGAACCGTCGGGCGCACCCCACGCCAGCGCTTCGCACCGGCCTTGCCCAGGGAACGCAGGCTGTGTTCGGCATTGCCTACTTCACCGATGGTGGCCCGGCATTCGGCCCGCACTCGGCGCATCTCGCCGGAGCGCAGCCGCAAGGTGGCATGCTCGCCTTCCCGCGCCACCAACTGCACGCTGCTGCCGGCGCTGCGGGCCAACTGGCCGCCCTTGCCTGGATACATTTCCACGCAGTGCACCAGAGTACCCACGGGAATGTTGCGCAACGGCAGGGTGTTACCCGCCTTGATTGGGGCGTCCAGGCCCGATTGCACCGGCGTTCCGGGCTGTGCGCCCTTGGGCGCCAGGATATAGCGGCGTTCCCCGTCGGTGTACAGCACCAGCGCCAGACGCGCGCTGCGATTGGGATCGTACTCGATACGCTCGATGCGACCCTGCACGCCGTCCTTATCGCGCTTGAAATCGACGATGCGGTAGCGCTGCTTGTGACCGCCACCGCGGTGGCGCGTCGTGATCCGGCCCTGGTTGTTGCGTCCGCCGCTCTTGCTCTTCTTCGCGACCAACGGTCCGTAGGGAGCACCCTTGTGCAGCTCGGGGGTGACCACCTTAACGACGAAGCGCCGCCCGGCCGATGTCGGTTTGGTTTTAACGATTGGCATTGATCAAACCTTCCAGCTTTGCTTTGCCCACGCGGTAACCGCGGGACGCACCATCACTCGGCGCCCATGAACTCGATATCGTGCCCTTCCGCGAGGGTCACGTATGCCTTCTTCCAATCCGAACGGCGACCGATCGTCTGGCCGAACCGCTTGGTCTTGCCCTTGACGTTGCTCACGGTCACGTTCGCGACCTTGACGTCGAACATCAGCTCCACGGCGCCGCGAATCTCCGGCTTGCTCGCGTCCGTCCGGACCTTGAAAACAAACTGGTTGTGTCGGTCAGATACGCCGCTGCTCTTCTCCGAGACTACCGGCCCCATCAGCACCTTCATCAGGCGTTCCTGGCTCATCCGAGTCGCTCCTCAAACTGGCGTACCGCGGCTACGGTCATCAGCACCTTTTCCGAACCCACCAGACTCACCGGATCGATGCCGGCGGCATCGCACACAGCGACCTTGGGCAGGTTCCGGGCGGCCAGGTACAGGTTGTCGTCCGGGCTGTCATGTACGATCAGCACGTCTTCCAGACCCAGGTCCTTGAGCTGGGACGCCAGCTCCCGCGTCTTGGGAGCGCTCACACCGAGGCTCTCCACGAGCACCAATCGCTCCTGGCGCACCAACTCACCAAGAATGGAGCGCATGGCAGCGCGATACATCTTCTTGTTGACCTTCTGGGAGTGATCCTGCGGCCGCGCCGCAAAGGTCACACCGCCGCCGCGCCACAGAGGGCTGCGAATCGATCCGGCGCGGGCACGACCGGTGCCCTTCTGGCGCCACGGCTTGGTACCGCCGCCGCTGACGTCCGAGCGCGTCTTCTGGGCCCGGGTGCCCGCACGGGCCCCTGCCAGATACGCCGTCACCACCTGGTGCACCAGGCCTTCGTTGAAAGGCCCCGCGAAGGCGGCGTCTGAGACTTCCACCGCGCCGGACTTGCCCTGTACCTGCAATTCCATCATTCGCCTCCTAGCGCGCCTTTACTGCCCGGCGCACGATCACGTCGGCGCCCTTGGAGCCGGGTACCGCACCCCGCACCAGAATCAGATTGCGTTCGGCATCCACGCGCACCACGTCCAGATTCTGGGTGGTCACACGATGATTGCCCATCTGCCCGGCCATCTTCTTGCCCTTGAACACGCGACCCGGCGACTGATTCTGCCCGATCGAGCCGGGGGCGCGATGGGACAGGGAGTTGCCGTGGGTGGCATCCTGGGTCCGGAAATTGTGCCGCTTGACAGCGCCGGCGAAGCCCTTACCGATGCTGGTACCGATGACATCGACCTTCTGGCCCGCCTCGAACACGTCCACCTTCAACTCACCGCCGACGGCCCAGTCGTCGCCATCGCCGTCTTCCAGACGGAACTCCCATAGACCGCGCCCCGCCTCGGTCGCCGCCTTGGCGAAATGGCCGGCCATGGGTTTGCTGACCCGGGAGGCACGCCGGCTGCCGGTGGTCACCTGCAGGGCCCGATAACCGTCGCCCTCAGCGGACTTCACCTGAGTGATGCGGTTCGGCTCAACCTGAATCACGGTGACGGGCACGGATTCGCCCGCTTCCGTGAACACGCGGGTCATACCCGCTTTACGACCTACCAACCCGATTGCCATCTCTCTCAACCCCGGTATCCGAGTTCGCCGCCCATCAATGCTGTTGCCCAACACCCGCCGGACGACGGTACCCGCTTCATCAATTCAGTTTGATCTGTACATCCACGCCGGCCGCAAGATCGAGCTTCATCAGGGCGTCGACCGTCTTGTCGGTGGGATCCACAATATCCATCAACCGCTTGTGCGTGCGGATTTCGTACTGGTCGCGCGCATCCTTGTTCACGTGCGGCGAGATCAATACGGTGTAACGTTCCATCTTGGTGGGCAGCGGAATCGGGCCGCGCACCTGGGCGCCCGTACGCCGAGCCGTGTCCACAATCTCGCGGGCCGACTGATCGATCAGTCGATGGTCGAAGGCCTTGAGCCGGATCCTGATGCGCTGGTTTGCCATTTCTGCTCTCATTCAATCTCTTTAGGCATGAGGGCGGATTTGAATTCCGTCCCCTGTTCCGAGCTTACTCGATGATCTTTGCCACCACGCCGGCGC
>CAZNBB010000017.1:0-43486 GCA_964571225.1 uncultured Gammaproteobacteria bacterium | reverse complement strand
ACAGAGTTGGGTACTTGAAGGTGCGCGTCAGACTCACCTGCACCAGATAGCTGACCGCCACCGCCAGCATGGTGGGCATGATCAGGTCGTAGCCGCCGGTCATTTCCGCCACCATGACCAAGGAGGCGATGGGCACCCGGGCGGCGCCGGCGAACAGCGATGCCATGCCCACCACCGCCAGCGCCGTGGAATTGATGCCCGACACGCCGAAGGCGTGCAGCACGGCGGCGAACGCCGCCCCCAACAGGGCGCCCACGTACAGGCTGGGCGCGAACACACCGCCCGAGCCGCCGGAGGCAACGGTCAGGGACAGGGCCAGGATCTTGCCCACCGACAGCACCAGCAGCAGCCATACCGCGATGCCGCCGCCGCCCTGCAGGGCGAACTGGATGTAGCCGTAGCCGCCGCCCAGCAGCGGCGGCGCCAGCAAGCCCACCAGCCCCACGCCCAGACCGCCGATGGCGGGCTTGAGCTGATTGGGAACCCGCAGGTTATGGAACGTATCCCGGGTCCAGTAGAACACCGTGGGCAGCAGGGCCCCCAGGCAGCCGGCCAGAGCGGCCAGCACCACAAACCAGATCAGGTCGATGGGCGCCCCGAACGTCACGTCGCGGGCCAGGCTGAACAGGGGGGTCCAGCCGCTGAACACGCCGGTGATGGCGTAGGCCACCGCCGATGCGATCAGGGTGAAGGTCAGGTAACGGCCTTCGAAGGCCATGGTGCTGTAGAGGATCTCCACTGCAAACAGGGCGGTGCCCAGGGGACTCTTGAACACCGCCGACAGACCGGCAGCCATGCCCACCAGCAGCAGCACCCGCCGTTCCTCGTCCGGCAGGTTGAGCAGGCCGCCGGTGATGGCGCCCACGCCGGCGGCGATCTGGGCGGTCGGCCCTTCCCGACCGGCCGAGCCGCCTGACCCGATGGTGATGGCACTGGCGATGGTCTTGATCAGCGGTACCCGGTAGCGGATCCGTCCCGCGGTGCGGTGGTAGCCCTTGACCGCGGCGTCGGTGCCGTGGCCCTCCGCCTCCGGCGCCCAGGTATAGACCAGGATGCCCGAAATCAGGCCGCCCAGGGTGGTGGCGACCGGAATCAGCCAGTACCAGTGATGGTCCTGGGGCGCGACGCCCATGGCGTGGGCCTGGTCCACGCCGATGAACTGGTAGCCGCTGATGGGCACCAGTATCCACACTTCCGCCAAATGCAGCAGCCAGATGAACACCTGGGCGCCCAACGCACCCACGACCCCGAGAAAAACGCTCAGGATGATGAGTCGAGTCGTGCGCTCAAGGCGCAGTAGCCATTGCATTTGTTCGTCAGTCCTCGATGTGGTGATTCGTTTTTCTTATGACGCACCGCACTCGCCATGATACGCCGATTTGCCCCCTTCTGTCCTGCCGCGACTCTGGAAGGCGGTGCAAAATGCAGCCGATCGGCGCCCCTCCGTCCCTCGGGACCGGCTTGCCTCATGGCCGCCCGGGCCCGCGCCTCACGGTGACGGCCGCCGCCGCCACGAACAGCAGGGCGAACCAGACCAGGGCCCAGCCCGGGATGGTCAGTCCCCACAGCCGCCAGGTTTCCAGAGCGCACTCGCCGGTGCCCCGGAAGATCATGGGCAACGCCCGGCTGAGGGGAAAATTGTTGAGCATGTAGCCCAGTTCCGGTCCGCAGCCCAGGGCCTCTTCCGGATGGTGGATCAACCACAGATGGCGGATCGCCACCGCCGCACCCGCCACGCACACACAAGCCAGCACAACGCCGTAGATGCGGCTGCCCAGGCGCCCCGGGTTCTGGATGAAGGCCGCCAAGGCCACCAGACCGACCACGATGAACCCGTAGCGTTGCACGATGCAGAGCGGACAGGGATCGAGGTGCTGCACATGTTGGAGATACAGAGCGCCCCCGATGAGCGCGGCACAAACGACCCAGATACCCACGAATACCTGTCTGTTGCTGATGCGCATTAGGCAATCCCCGTCTGACTTGGTTTTGAAAAAGACCCGGCTGGTCCCGGTCCTCGCGCATGGTAGCGAAAATTGCGATGCGGCCTGCGCTTCGACCTCACCGCAGCTTTACGTGGCCGGCAAATCTGCGGTGCGGATCACCCAGTCGGCGACTGTCCCGGCGATTTCCGACTCCACATCCGCCTCGCTGCGTCCCAGACGCTTGAGGACTCGGAAGGAATGGTCTGCGCCGTCGATAACGTGTAACTGCACGGGTACGGCGACCGATCTCAGTGCCGTTCGCAGCAGGTCCAGATTGCACAGCGGGTCCCGGGTACCCTCGATGAACAGCATGGGGCAGCCGATGGCGGGCAGGTGGGCGGTCCTCAGCCGGTCGGGCCGGCCGGACGGGTGCAGCGGGTAGCCCAGGAACACCAGACCGGCGGCCGCCTGCCCCTGGGCCACCACCTGGGAGGCGATGCGACCGCCCATGCTCTTGCCACCGAGAAACAGGACGCGGGGCGCCAGGGTGGGGTCACCCTGTACGGACTCGATCACCGCCCGCCAGGTGCTTTCCAGCATCGGAGCACGGTCGGGCGCCTTCGCGCCCCGTTCCTTGTAGGGAAAGTTGAACTTCACGGTCAGCATGCCGCGTTCGGCCAGGGTCTCGTGCAGGTGGCTGATGAACGGACTTTCCATGTCGCTGCCGGCGCCGTGGGCGAGCACCAGCGCCGCATCCCGACCGGCGCGGTAGCCGGCGGGCACTGCCCAGACGGCAGAGACCTGGACATCGGCTGTCACCGGGACGGTACGCTTGATGAACTTCACGGAGGACTCTTCGGCTCCCATGCGGTGTGCTGCGCCCGGCACCGTGCTAGCCTAGAAGCTGTTCCAGGCGGCGTTTGTTGACGCTTTCCAACATGTCGTGACCCCGTCAGGCCACAAGGGGCGGCACGCACGGCATGCCCGACGGATCCGGCCCGGCGTTCCGAGACTGGCTTCGTCTTCTGGGATCGCGCTGCAGCCGATGCCGGTCCCGCCGGAGGATCCGTAACATGGGACGCTTCGTGCTCGATACGAGCGTATTCACCAATCCTAGCATCTACTCCCAGTTCGGGGACACGGCTCTCGGCGCTCTGGCCGCCTTCGTGGACCTGGCACGCCGCAGCGGGGCGGAGTTCTACATGCCGGGCTCGGTATACGACGAGCTGCGTGCGATGAAGGACCTGGACGGGCTGTCGCCCCAGTTCGAAGCGGTGGTACGCATCCGCTCGCCGCGCCGATTCAACCTGCAGATCCCCGCCAGCCTGCTGTACGAATTCATCGATGAAGTGCGCATGCGCATAGACCGCGGTCTGCGCATCGCCGAAGAGCACACCAAGATGGGGCGCGAGCCCGGAACCGATCAGGACGTGGGCAAAGTGATCGGCCGGCTGCGGGAGCGCTATCGCGAAGCCCTGCGCCGGGGCATCATCGACAGCCGCGAGGATGCCGACGTGCTGCTGCTGGCCTACGAGCTGGACGGCGTGGTGGTGGCCGCCGACGAGGGCCTGCGCAAATGGGCGGACAAGGTTGGAGTGCAGGTCCTGCTGCCCCAGCACCTGCGCCACATGCTGGAAGATCTAATCGAACATCAGCCCGCCGCTCAATAGCTGCTGCAGCAGCCCGTTGAGGGTGGGATAGACCCGGTCGAATTCCAGCACCCAATAGTCGCCCTCCCGGCGCAGCGACCGCTGGCTGAGGTGGACATGCCTGGTGGCCGCACGCTTGAGGTGGCTCACCATGTGCTGGGCATTGCGCCGCTCCCGGAAACGGCACCGGAAGGTATGGTAGACCTTGCGCTCGGTGTGGAACTGGCGCAGCGCTTCCGCCAGTCCGTCCATGAACGCTGCACCGAGCCGTTCGTCCAGCACATTGGGCCGCCCCAGGCGCTGCTCGTCCAGAAACAGCACCAGGCGCAGGATGCGACTGATGAAATATTCGGGCGGCAGCTCCAGGATGCTGTAGGCCGTGGTACGGATATCCGAGATGCTGGAATTGCTGGTAACGTACTTGGCCCGTCGGCCGCCCGGACCGTCCTCCTTGAACACCACCCCTTCGCGCATCTGCCCGTTGAGGTCGCGCAGAATGGTCCGTATGGCATCCAGATCGTCCGGGACGAAGCGGCCGAAGTCCTGAACCGAGGGCAGGCCGAAGCGCTCCAGCAATGCATGCTTGTGGCCGTGGGGCAGAAACTCCGCCTGGTTGCGGCGCATGAAATCGAACACGAACAGCTGCACGTCCGCGGCGACGAACGGCGCGCTGCTCTCCAGATAGGGATTGTCGGGACCGGCCACCTCGCCGCACACCACCAGGTCCGGCTCGCTGTCGAACACCGACAGGTCCATCAAGTCGGACAGCCGGTCGGTGGTGAACGGGCAGATGAAACCGCCCCGGGTGAGCGCCACCGCACGATCCTGGACGCGGGTGATGCGCACGTTGTAGCCGTCCACCTTCTCCTCCATCCAGAACGGGCCGGCAAACTGCTCGGCCAGAGCCGGATTGAGGGCCAGGATGCGTCCGATGCGCGGATATCCATACACCACCTGGCCGTCGAAAACCGCGGTGCCGCGCGGGACATCCGGACAGTCGTCGCTGAACAGGTGATAGTGCAGCCCCTCGAACGTGGCGTGCCTGGCTTTGCGCGCCTGCAGCGCCTGTTCCAGATCTACCGCCATCCGTGTCTCCCCGTTGCCCCGGCGGGCCCGATGCCGGCGCTGGGTGCCGGCGCAACGTCACCTCCGCGGCCGCCCTGCACGGCGCCCACAAGGCACGGTATCATGATCGAATCGCGAGTCGGACCTGCCGCCATGCCGGAACCGTTGACCCTCATCACCTTCGATCTGGACGATACCCTGTGGCCCTGCGCCGAGACCATCGCCCGCGCCGAGCTGGCGCACTTCCAATGGCTGCAGCGCGAGGCGCCGCGCCTGACCGCCGTGCATGACGAGGCCGGGCTGCGTGCCCACCGCCACCAGCTTATGATCGACAGCCCCGAGCTCAGCCACGATTTCACTGCCCTGCGCATCGCCTCGCTGACCCTGCTGCTGGAGCAATTCGGCTATCCCGCGTCCCTGGCCGAGGGCGCCACCGCCGCCTTCCGTACGGTGCGCAACCAGGTTACGCCCTATCCGGACGTGATGCCCGTACTGCAGGCGTTGAAGCCTCGGTACCGGCTGGTGTCGATCACCAACGGCAACGCCGAGGTCCGCCACACGCCTCTGAAGGCCCATCTGCACCTTTCCCTGACCGCCGCGGAGGTGGGTGCGGCAAAACCGGACCCGGCCCTGTTCGAGCGGGCGCTGGCGGCCAGCGACGCGTCGGCGAGTCAGGCGCTACATGTGGGTGACGACCCGATACGGGATATCGCAGCGGCGCGGGCCGTCGGCATGGCGACGGTCTGGGTGAATCGCGACGGCCGGGAATGGCCGCCGGACCTGGCGCCACCCGACCTCACGGTGGGCGATCTGCACGAACTGCGGGACTGGCTGGCGCGGCCGGCGGCGACATCCGGCGCGGACCGCCGACGGTCCGGCTGAGGCGGAAAGAACTGCGGCCGGCGGCGACTCAGGCGTGCAGCATGGTGCGCAGCTGCCGGACCAGGGAGGCGCGCTCCTCGTCGCCCAGGTAGCGGGCCAGTTCGGTTTCCCGGCCGTAACAACGCAGGAACAGCCGGCGCAGGCACCACTGACCGGAGCACTCCCGAACCACCAGTTGGGTCCAGTGCCGAGGATAACGCACCTCATGCTCGGGACGGTGCCGCCCACTCTGGACGATGATTTCCTCATCGGTGAATGCCAGCAGTTCCCGGCTCTGCTGGTGTCGGGCCACTGCATAACTGGCCGCCCACAGGCCCGCCACTTCCACCAGGGCCACCAGCAGCACCGGCCACCAGCCGATGACCGTCAGCGAACCCGCCAACCCCAGCACGAACGCGGTGGTGCCGGCCAGAAAGACCTTGGTGCGCGGCCAGGACAGGGAACAGTTGGGCGCCAGGACAATGGACCCGGTACGGGTAGAGGGGTCTATCTGCGCGTCAATCATTGATGCAGGTGCTCCTGGCCTGGGCTCCCACCCATTGCTGCAAGAACGGCGCCACACAGAAAGCCGCCACGTCAGAACAAATTATAGGCAACCTTGACAGACTTTTGGTGGATATGCCCCAAAAAGCGGTGCACAACCCCCAGCGGGTGATGGCGCGGCCCGAACACCGGAAAGAGCCCGGATCACTCCAGGGGCAGGCTTCCGGTATCGTGGCGATCGTAGACCAGGGCGGCCGATTCGCGCCGCGCCTCGACGCGCAGCTGATGCTCGTGGGTACGGCCGAGGTCGATGAGGTGAACCACTCGGGTCCCCTGCAGGGTCAGATAGTCGGCAATCAGCGAGCGGTGGCAGCGTACCGGGTCGCGCTCGGCGCACATGATGGCGGTGGCGCCGCGGCCGGCCATACTCAGCAGCTGAGCGGCCGCGCGCTGAAAGGCATCGGTCTGCATGTAATCCGCAAAGCCCCTCAGCCCTGCATCCAACATGGTATGGATCGAATCCCCGCGTACCGGACGCCGGCCGCCCAACTGCCGGCCCGCCCAGTGGTAGGCCATGCCGTTGCGCTCACAGGCAGCGCGCAGGGACGGCTCCGAAAACTGGGGATGGCGCCGGGATTGGGGCTGGGCCCGCACATCCACCAGGCTGGCGATACCGGCCGCGCCCAACAATTCCATAAGCCCCGCCAACGGGCGGTCACTGTGCCCCACGGTATACAGTACCGACGTCGTCATACCGGCACTTTAGCGCGCAGACGCCGGCCCTGTCAGCCGCCGCTTCCGCCGCGCCTGCATCCCCGTGCCGACACCGGCATAATTGATCCATGAGCCGCGACCTCCAGAGCCTGCGCCGACACCAGGCACGGCTGCGCCGCTGCACCCGCTGCCCGGCCATGGCGGGGCCGCCGGTGACCGGTGCGCCGGCGCTGTCGCCTGTATTTCTGATCGGCCAGGCACCCGGCAACCGGGAAATTCAGGTACACCGCCCATTCGCCTGGACCGCGGGCAAGACCCTGTTCGGCTGGTTCGAAAGCATCGGCCTGGATGAGCAGGCGTTCCGGGAGCGGGTCTACATGGCGGCGGTATGTCGCTGCTTTCCGGGTAAGAACCCCGGCGGCGGCGACCGGGTACCCAACCGGGACGAAATCTCCAACTGCGCGCCGTGGATGGCGGCGGAACTGCGGCTGCTGGCGCCGCAACTGATCCTGCCCACGGGCAAGCTGGCCATCGGCCAGTGGCTGCCGGTACGCAGCCTGGCGGAAGTGGTGGGCAAGTGCCACCGTGTCCAGCATGAGGGCGGGGAAGCCGACCTGATCCCCCTGCCCCATCCCTCCGGGGCGTCCACCTGGCACCGCACCGAGCCTGGACGCTCCCTGCTGCGCAAGTCCCTAGCGTTGATCGCAGCACACCCGGCCTGGCGGTCCCTGCTGCACTGAGCCCGGTAGCGCCGCCGCGCGGCGCACCTTCGCGCCGATGTCGAACCCTCCCCGGCATTCGACTGTCAATCCCGACACGGCGCCGACAAACGGACCGCCTGCCGGCCCCAACCCCACAAGGAGACGACACCATGCAACTACAGGACATCAGCGGAAAGACAGCAGTGGTGACGGGCGCATCCAGCGGCATCGGCATGGCCGCTGCACGGGCGCTGCACGGCGAAGGTATGCGGGTGGCCCTGGCGGCCCGCAGCGCCGATAAACTGCAGGCCCTGGCCGATGAACTGGGAAACGACTGCATGGTCGTGCCCACCGACGTGGGGGACGAGCAGCAGGTGGAACACCTGTTCGCCCGCGTGAAGGAACAGTGGGGCGGGTTGGACCTGCTGCTCAACAATGCCGGCGTCGGCTACGCCGGCAGCCTGGAAACGGGCAAGACCGAGGAGTGGCGGGCCACCATCGACGCCAACCTCTACGGCGTACTGTTCTGCACGCGGGCGGCGATTCCCCTGCTCAGGGGACGCCCCGGCGCCATGATCAACACGGTATCCAGCGTCGGCGGCCGGCACGGCATCGAGGGATGGGCCGTATACAACGCCACCAAATTCGCGGTGGTCGGGCTGCACGATGCGCTGCGCAAGGAACTGGGCCCGGAGGGTATCCGGGTCTCGCTGATCGAGCCCGGCGCCGTTTACACCCGGTGGGGCTACAACGTCTCCGAGGAAGCGATGCGTGAGCGGCGCGACAGCATCGAAGCGCTGCAGGCCGAAGACGTGGCCAGCGCACTGGTCCATGCCTTCGCCCAGCCGGCCAACGTCAACCTGCAGGAAATGCTCATCATGCCCACCCGGCAGACCTACCCCTGAGAGACAACGCCGATCAGTCGGGACGATAGCAGGCGCCGCCGCCCCACCGGGGATGTTCGTTGCGGGCGCGCTCCAGACCGTAGCGCCGGGCCGCCGCTGCGGGGTCTCTCTGCCACGGGCAGACGGCGCGCACTCAGCCGAGAAATGCGTCTTCCGAGTTCAGGTACGCCAGTTCCTCCGGCGTGCTGACCCGGCCGAGAATGGCGTTGCGGTGGGGAAAACGCCCGAAGCGCCGCACGATTTCCCGATGATGGCGGGCCCACTTCGCAGTGGCCTCCAACCCGGCCGCCTCCAGCAGTTCCACGACCCGGTCCTGGTCGGCGATGTCCTCCCGGTGCATGAGCGGCATGTACAGAAAAATTTTCTGCTCGTCGCCGAGTGCCCGGTCGAGACCGGCATCGATGGCATGCACCGCCACCTGTCGCGCGGCCTTCTCGGTGGCAAAGCTCTCCGGCCGGCCGCGATACATATTGAGGGGGAACTGGTCCAGCACGATGACCAGCGCCACCGCACCCTCCGCGGTGCGGGCCCAGTCATCGAGCCCGCTCTCGGCCGCGGCTCGGTAGGTGCTTTCGAAACGGGACCGGATCTCGGCGTCCAGCTCGGGGGTCGACTTGAACCAGTGATCCCGCATCGGCGCCCCGTACCAGAACGACAGCACCTGCTCCACCGTACTCACTGCGGCCTGGGGCGATGTGCTGCGGGGATCGATATGAGACACCCTGGACAGGCCGGCGCCGCTCAGCTCGAAGGCCTGACCGAAGCCGCGCACATAGGTTCCGGCCTCGGGCTCCAGACAGAACAACTCGAAGTCCGCCAGCGCGCGCAGCGTATCCATGATGGCGCCGAATTCGTCGGCGAAGCGGTCCAGCAACTCCCGCCAGCGCGGGGAATCGCGGGCAACGACGGTGGCTTTGCACTGGTAGGTCAGGCGCCGGCGCGCAAACGGATTGCGGGCCGCCCCCTCCTTCTCCAGAAACAGCACACTGGCGCGCCCCGTGGCGCGCAGGTCCATCGTGTGGCGGGCGAGGCCGCTCACGTACACATAGACGTTTTCCCGCTCGTCAGCCACATAGGGGGCGCTGCTGGCGTGGGGCACGCCGATGGCGTCCGCCGTCGCCAGCACCGCCGTGCCCACGGACTCGCGAAAGGCCACCACCTCGCGGCGCAGAACCTCGTCGGAATGCATTTCGTCCTGGCTCATGACCATGCCCGTCCCGGCAGCTCCGATTTCCCCGCCCATGATATAGCCTCATCGCATCGCGGTACGAGTCCGGCGCATAATGGGGAACCGTCGAGGCCCGAACGCCCGGGGTCCTGAAGGCCGGGCGGACATTCGCTACACTGGGCCCGGCCGCGGATCACGGGGCCAGCGCACGCCGCAGCGACATGACGGCCTGGGAAGGTTGCTCGATGAATGACTTCTATTCCGGCTATGGCTTCCAGACCGAACCGTTTCGGCTGACGCCCGACCCCGGCTTCCGCTTCGCCCATGCCGCCTACGGCCAGGCCGCGGAAGCGCTGCAGCGCGCCCTGGCGGAGCGCAAGGGCATCGCCATGCTCACCGGCAAACCGGGCACCGGCAAGACCACCCTGGTGGGAGACCTGCTGAACCGGATGGCGTCCCCGCGGATGAAGAGCGCGGTTCTGACCAGCACTCAGCTGGGCACCGACGATCTGCTGCGGATGATCGCCCAGGCCTTCGATCTGCATTCGCGCAGCAGTGACAGCGCAGCCATCCGCGCCGTCATCGATCAATTCCTGCAGCGCCAGGCGCAGGCGGGGCAGACCACACTGCTGGTGGTGGACGAGGCCCAGAATCTGTCAGTGGACGCCCTGGATACGTTGTGCCTGCTGAACGGCGGCGGCGATGGCGATCAACCGGGCCTGGATGTTCTGCTGGTGGGACAGGAGCAACTGCTGGAAAAGCTCCGTCTTCCCGAACTGAAAGCGCTGTCCCAGCGCATCGTGGAGGCCGCCCATCTCGGCACGCTCGATACCGACGATACCCGCGCCTACATCGAACACCGGCTGACCCATGCGGGTTGGCAGGGCCGACCGCGCCTGACAGCCGATGCCTATCAGCTGATCCAACTGCTCAGCCGCGGCCTGCCCCGCTACATCAACAAGCTCTGCGCCCGGCTGCTGGTGCACGGCGGCATCGACGCCAGAGCGGAATTGAACGCCCAAGACGTACTCACCGTCGGTCGGGAGATGCGCGACGAGCTGCTGGTGCCGCATTTCGCCGACTCGGATCTCGACAGCGTATTCACCGAGCTTGCCGTCGACGAGCCGGAGCGTGCCGAGGACAGCTCCCAACCCGCTGCCGACGAGGCGGCACCGGCGATGTCCAGCAGCCCCGGCGCGACCGGACGCACCACCACTTCCATCGACCGCGCCTACCGACCACCGGAAACGGCCGCGGCGGGGAACGGCGCGGAGAAACGCGAGGCCGCCGAAGGCGACAGCCGACAGGGCGCAGCCGTGCACGCGACCGACGGTGGTGGAGCGCCTCCGCGCCGGGCACGCAACACATCCGAACGGGCTCTGGTGGCCGGTATTCTGGCGCTCATGATCGCGGCGGGCTATGGCATCTGGCGCCATCACCCGAGGCTGTGGAAGGCGTTGGAATCGAGCTCCGAAACCCACGCCGTGACACACCGGCAGACAACGCTGCCCGCCGCCAAGGCCGACGGCGCCGTGCAGCGCAGTGGCGCGCCCCCTTCCCCATCGGCCGCCACGCCGGCGACAGGTGCGACCGGCAGTCCGGAGCCTGCAGCCGCCGCCGCGAGTTCACCGGCCAAACCCGGGGCGAACCCGTCGGGCGGCGCTCAGCAGGCCGCCGCGCCCTCCCCCCCGGCCAGCGGCCCCGCCGTTGCCACCGCGCCCTCGCAACCGGAGGCAGTTGCGACACCGCCCACTGACAAGGCTGCGGCCGCACCCCATCCGCCGGCATCGTCCGCATCGGCCAGCCAGCCGCAAGGCGCCGCGAGCGGCGCCGCCGAAATGCCGGACAATCCGCCGGCAGCCCCTGGCCAGTCGAAGGTATCCAGTGGCACAGCGGTGCCGGCCCAGGGCACGACGACCCACCCGGACGAGGAGTCCTCCCGGCTGACCTTGTCCGAACTGGGCGCCAAGGCCCAAGCCGCTTTCGACGATTACCGCCTGACCATACCGGCGGCCGGCAGCGCCTATTACTACTACCAGCTCATGCTCGCCCGGGCGCCGGACGATCCCCGTGCCAAGCAAGGCATCGAACGCATCGTTGAGCGTTACCTGTGGCTTGCGCAACGGGCTGTTTCGCGCCAGGACTACGACCGCGCCCGCAACTATATCCATCGGGGGCTGGGTGTAAGTCCCGACAACCCGGAATTTCTGAAGCTGCAAAGCCGGCTGAATGCACAGCGGTCCGCCGCCCGTGCCAGCGGCGCCCAGGGCACCGGCGGCACGCCGCCCGGAGCGCCGCCCGCCACCGGCCCCGGCGTTCCGATCCCGGTCACGCCGGCGCGCCCCGTATCGCCCTGAAGGCAACGGCGCTCTGCGTTACACTGGTCGCTTTCCACGGCAGCGAAACGGCACGAGTCTCCATGGACATCGCTTTTCTCGGCACCGGCCTCATGGGCCATCCCATGGCGCAGCGCCTGTTGGACCACGGCCATCGGGTGACCGTCTACAATCGCACCGCCGCCAAGGCCGCCGACCTTGTCGAGCGCGGCGCCGCAAGGGCCGACACCCCGGCGGAGGCGGTCGGCAACAGCGAATGGGTGGTGATGATGCTGGCCGATGCGCACGCCATCGAGCATGGCTTGCTGGACCCTTCGGTCGCCTCCGTGCTGCGAGGCCGGCGGGTGCTCAACATGGCGACCATCGGACCCCATGAGGCGCGCGACCTGGCGGACCGGGTGCAGGCCGCCGGCGGCGAGTTCATGGAATGCCCCGTGCTGGGCAGCATCCCGGAGGCCGAGGCGGGCACCCTGATACTGATGTTCGGGGGCACGCAGTCCCAGTTCGACGCCGCCGGGCCACTGCTGCGCGCCCTTGGCTCCAAGCCCCAGCATATCGGGCCCGTGGGCCACGCCAGCGCCCTGAAGCTGGCCATGAATCAACTCATCGCCAGCCTGACGGCGGCATTCTCCCTGAGCCTGGGACTGATCCGCAGCGAAGGGGTGGAGGTGGACAAGTTCATGGCGGTGGTGCACGACAGCGCCCTGTACGCCCCCACCTACGACAAGAAACTCGGCCGCATGCTGGCGGGCGATTTCGCCAATCCCAATTTCCCGCTGCGGCACATGCTCAAGGACGTGCGTCTGCTGCTGGACACCGCTGCGCGGGACGGCCTGAACATGCAGGTGCTGACGGCCGTGGAAGCGTTGCTCGAAAAGGGGGAAAGCGCGGGTCTTGGCGACCAGGATTATTCCGCCCTGTACAGTCTGGTCGATCCGCACCCCGGCGCAGGCTAGCGCCCCGCCGCTGGCGGGCCACATCCGCCGGACACGCTATTCCTCGCAGGAATAGCCCAGCAGTTCCAGCCCTTCCTCCAGATAGTCGGCTGCCAACGGGGTCGTCATCAGATAGTCGGCGGTGCGTTCCGTCCAGGCCTCGGTGGCGGCGATCACCGCACCCTGCCAGTCGTCCACGTCGTAGTCTCCCCGCCCCACCCACATCAGCGCCACCAAATCGTATTGCTGGTCCGGCTCCAGATCGGCCACCGCCGATTGAACCTCCTGCAGGGTCATGTCGTCGCGATGGTCCTCCAGGATGTCCAGGGCCCAGTCGCCGTTTGCGTCCGCAGGCTCATCCGGGATGACCACCTCGTCCTTGGCCTGAAATTCCCGCGCCCTGGCGATAATGAAGCAGACCGTTTCGGGATTGACATTAAGTGACTGTTCCACTGCTGCATCTCCTCCAGCGCCCCCGCGTGCACTACTCAAAGATAGCATCTGGACCTGTTCCACCCCACCGACGCCCGGCAATTGCACATCGGGCCGCGAATCTGCGCCGCGCGGCGACCGTGGACCCACTTGTAACCGACAACCCCAAGGCGCTGCCGTTCACAACGTCGACTGTCAGGGACGGGCGAACGGGCGCTGCCCGGCTCCCGGACCCGGAGGTACAATGCCGGCCGGTACGTGCCTCCCGGCGGCGCCGATGCCGGGCATTCGCCAATCAGGAAGTCCCATGACCGTTCTCGTGCTCTTGAACAAACCCTATGGCGTGCTCTGCCAGTTCACGGACCGAACGCAGCGTGCCACCCTGGCCGACTTCATCCGGCGGCCGGGCGTCTATCCGGCGGGACGCCTGGACCGGGACAGCGAAGGACTGGTCGTACTCACCGACGACGGGCGCCTGCAGCAACGCATCGCCCATCCCCGCCACAAGCTGTGGAAGACGTATTGGGTGCAGGTGGAAGGTGTGCCCACCGACGGCGCATTGCGGCGGCTGGCGGCCGGAGTGCAGCTCAAGGACGGCCTGACCGCACCGGCGCGGGTCCGAACGATGGAGGAACCGGCCGGACTGTGGCCCCGGGATCCGCCGGTGCGCTACCGGGCCAACATTCCCACCGCCTGGCTGCAATTGGAACTGCACGAGGGCCGCAACCGGCAGGTGCGGCGCATGACGGCCGCCGTGGGTTTTCCTACCCTGCGGCTGATCCGCTACGCCGTCGGACCGTTGACCATCGACGGGCTGCATCCGGGGCAGTGGCGCGCCGAAGACCCCAGTGTGCTGGGAACCCCGCGCCGACGCCCGAGTGACAGCAACGGCGAGGGGTCGCGCCGCTGACCGGCATGGCGATGGCGCGTTCGCACGGTCCCGCGCTCAGCGCTCAACCTTCTCCAGGACCTGGGAAATCACGTCGCCGCGGCGGTAGATGGGCAACTGGCGCTGCATGTCTTCGAATGCGGCGTCCCGCTCCGCAGCGGTCTCGTACCAGCGGAACGCCTCCCAGTCGGGCCCGAGCAGGTGGGGTGCGCGCATTGGGTCGTCCTCGGGCAGGGTGATTCGAATCCCGTAATTCTTCATGGCCATAATCGGTGCAGTATAGTGGGCATGACAGTGCCGCCAGATTATAAAGGCTCGACCGGCACAGACAATGCGCAGCGCCCGCCGTTCGCGGGACACTCAGCCGGTCGGGTACGTTGCAGTGCGGCCGCGCGCCACCTACGCTGGTTGCTGTGAGCACGGAGGAAGTCGCACCAGCGAAACCGGACAGTTTGTGGGCGACCATCGAGCGCCGCAGCAGGAAGGCGATGGCCGAGGGCGCACTATGTCCCATCGAAACCCGCTGCGAAGAGGTCGAGGATGCGGGAATCCGCTTCACCTTGCGGGTGGCGGCCAATATCGCCCGCAAGGAGAACGTTGACGCGCAGCACCGGCACCGCGACCCGTTCGCCCCCTTCGAACGGGACCTGTTCGTTACCGATATCGGCGCTACTCACATGGCGCCGCTCAACAAATTCAGTGTCATCGACCGTCACCTGCTCGTCGTCACCCGCGCCTACGAGGACCAGGAGACACTGCTGACGTTGGCGGATTTTGAGGCTCTGTCGGTCTGCCTCGCCGCCTATCCGGCACTGGGTTTCTACAACGCAGGCGAAGTGGCGGGCGCCAGTCAGCGCCACAAACATCTGCAGGTCGTGCCTCTGCACGGCGGCGATCCCGATCCCATGGTTCCCGTCCAGCCGTTGCTTGCCGCGGCGCCGACCACGGATACCGTCACCCGCGTGCCCGCCCTGCCGTTCGCCAACGGTTTCTGCCGACTGCCGGCCGCGATTTTCCGGCAGCCGTCGGCCGCCGCCCCGTTGCTGCTGAGGCGCTACCGGGACTTGCTGGAAGAGGTGGGAGTGAAGGAAATCCGGGTGGGCAACGAGGCGCGCCAGAGCATGCCCTACAATCTGCTGGTGACCGCCCGGTGGATGCTGCTGGTGCCCCGCTCCCGGGAATGCTTCGGGAACATCTCGGTCAACGCCCTCGGGTACACGGGATCGTTCTTCCTGCGCGACGAGGAACAGCTGGCGGCGCTACGGCGGGCCGGGCCCATGACGGTGCTGCGCGCCGTATCGGTCACGCCGTGAGGGCCCGCACGTGGTCGGCCCTGCCCATACCGGACCCGGCGCGCTAGGCGGTGCCCACGTTGCTGTCGCGCGGCGTGTGGTAGTAATCGCTCTCTTCAGCGCACTGGCGCACTTCGTCCAACAACAGGCGCAGACGCTGCTCAGCAGTGGCCACCGCCGCACAGTCCTCGCAGCGGGGGTCTCCACAAGGCTGATGGGAGTACAGCCAGAAATGCACCACGCCGGCGAGCAACCCGGATGCAACCTCCCACGCATCGCCCTCGGGATTGCTGTCCAGCACGCGGTTGCCGAGCTCCACCACCTGGGCGGCTGCCTGGTCGAAAAGTGTCTGGGATGATTCGTCTGAAGCCATGCTCGTTCCACTCGGGAAAGGTCTGCGGCGTCGCGCTGGCATCGGCTGCCGACGGTGACGCTCTGCGGTATTATCCGCCGCTTTCGGGCACCGGCCCGAGCCCGCGGTCAACCAGTGCGAGGAATCCCTCCCCTCAGGGTCCATTGTAACCTGGGGCATGCCTGCAGGGGTATGACGGCGAACGGCCGATTCAGAGGATTGCGCCGCGCTCGGTCATGGAGTATTCGGTCAGACGCTCCTTGACGAACTCGAACGCATCGTCCACCGAATCGGTGCGGTGGAACAGATTCACGTCATCGGCGTCGATAGTGCCATAGCGTATCAATGCGTCAAAATTCACCACCTGATCCCAATATTCCGTCCCGAACAGCACCACGGGCAGATGCTTGCGTATCTTGTGGGTCTGGCGCAGGGTCAGTATCTCGAACAGTTCGTCCAGGGTGCCGAAGCCGCCGGGGAACACGATGACCGCCTTCGCCAGATAGGCAAACCAGAATTTGCGCATGAAGAAATAGTGGAAGTGAAAACCGAGCTCGCGGGTTACGTAGGGGTTGTCGAATTCCTCGTTGGGGATCGAGATCGTCAGCCCCACGTTCAGCCCCTTCGCTTCCGAGGCCCCGCGGTTGGCCGCCGCCATGATGCCGGGCCCGCCACCGGTGCAGACCACGAAACGACGATCTTCGTCCGCCAGTTCCTTGGACCACTCGGTGAAACGATGGGCCAGCTCGCGGGACGCCTCGTAGTAACGGGACATCTCCAGATTGACGTCGGCGCGGTGCGCATCGCCTTCTCCACGGCCGGCCGCTTCCACCTGAGCCTGTGCATCCTCTCGGGACACCAGGCGTGCCGAACCCATGAAGACGATGGTGTCATCCACCTGATAATGCTGGAACCGGCTGTGAGGCTCCAGATACTCCGAGAGGATACGCAGCGCGCGGGCATCGCGGCTGTTGAGAAATTCCTGATTATGATAGGCCTCGACGGCCCGGCGCCCTTTCTTCTCCATGACGGCCCCTTGTTGAACGGATGGAAACAGGTCTTGTGCGACGCCAACGGCTCGCGGGCCCAAGGGCGCTATGCGCCGAACATGCCCATATAGGCGCGGGCATCGAAGAACAGCTCGAGACGCCCGATCCTGCCGTCGCGCACCGTCGCCCACAGCGCCAGGCGGGTGACGGCCAATTCCTCGAGAGTGGTTCTGAAGTCCATGATGATGCAGACATCGTCGCCGTCGGAAAATGCCCGGCGCTGCTGCACGTCCTTCATGATGGTATCCACGCGCATCAGACTGGTGATCAGTCTGTCCGCGCTGTCGTAGCTCTCCAGCGGACTGACGTACTTGAAATCCCGGTCGGCGAGACAGCCGCGCGCCCGTTGCCAGTCGCGGGCCGCAATGCCGTCAAGGTATGCCTGGACCACAGTCAACGCACTGGCCGCCTCCATACCCCATCCCCGCTGCGCCGGTCGTTGCCGCACGGTCACGGCGACGATCGTAAAGTATAGTCCGGCAGCGGGCCGAAACCAGCGTGCCGCTGTGGCTCAACTCCCGACAGACAGATAGAAGAAGACGAAACGGCCTTCCTCGACGTCCACCATCAGGTTTGCACCGTGATTCAATCCGTAATCCACGTAGCCCGGCACCGCGCTGTCGAGATGGCACTCGCCGGCATGCTGGGGGGACTCGAAGTCCCGATCCCGATCGTACCAGGACAGCAGCATGGCATCGCCGAGGCGCTCCTGTGCCTCTGCGTTCGCCATCGCCATGGCCGCCCGATAGTCGGCTGCCGGAGGACGGGGGTGAAGGCGAACGACTGCGACCGCCGACAGGTCCGGCATCTCAGACACCGCACAGGCGGGACCGTCGTCTGGGTTGGAACCGCTTTCGTGACTCACACCGCGCTCCCGCGACAGGTACAGGGGGAGTGTAGCGCGGCACCTGCGCCGGCGGAACCGCGACGCCGGTTCAGTAGTGCACCAGCGAATGCACTATCTGCTTTTCGAGCTTGCGCCGGCCGCCGAGGAAATCCAACTCCACCACGAAGGCGCACGCCGTCACCCGGGCTCCCAACCGCTCGATCAACGCACAACTGGCGGCAGCCGTGCCGCCGGTAGCCAGCACATCGTCCACCACCAGCACGTTATCGTCAGGCCCCAGGGCGTCCACGTGGACTTCCAGGCTCTCCGCCCCGTATTCCAGATCGTAGGAGATGCTGTGCACGTCATAGGGCAGCTTGCCGGGCTTGCGCAGGGGAACGAAACCGATCCCGAGCTCCCACGCCGCCAGACTGCCGAAAATGAAGCCACGGGCTTCCATACCCACCACAGCTGTCAATGCACTGCCGAAAAAGGGATGTACCAGTTCGTGGACGGCAAGGCGCAGGACCGCCGGATCGCGCACCAGCGGCGTAATGTCGCGGTACACCACGCCCGGCTTGGGAAAATCCGGTATATCGCGTATTCGAGCTTTCAGTCGTTCCAACATGCACCTCCCCTGTTGCCGCCCGACGCGATTCCCCGCAACCCGACGAGTTGACCGGGCCGACGGCGCCGTGAACCGCAACGAGCCGGAGTCCTCGCCGCCAAGACCGTGCCGCGGGCCGCCCCCCCTGTCAAGCGGGGGCCGCCATACCGGACCCCGTCGGCCCTCTGACCGGCAGGGTCGCAATCGAGCCGGCGGCGTGGTCTATAGTAAAGGACAGGTAAAAAGACCAACACGCATACATTGACCACGAACGTGCCGCGCCGTTCGGCTGGCGTCAGTCGACAGGGAGGAATACCGGTGGCCACTTCTTCTTCCGACCGACCGCAATCCAGCGCCGAGTTGCCCCTGGCGGCACCGTGCCGGCCACTGGCTACCGATGCGCCCCTTCGCTGGCTGCGGCTGGGTTGGCAGGACCTGCGGCGCGCCCCCCGGCAGAGCATCGCCTACGGACTGGTGATCGTGCTGTTGAGCTACGGCGTGAGCGCACTGGGATACCTGCTGGGCGACTATATACTGCTGCTCAGCCTGCTGTCCGGGTTCGTGTTCCTGGGGCCGGTGCTCGCGATCGGCCTGTACTCCATCAGCTTTCAACTGGAACAGGGCCTGAAACCGAAGCTGGGCTATTGTCTGCGCCAAGAGCGCCGGCACCTTGGAGATGCCCTGGTGTTTTCGGTGGGCCTGCTGATCGTGTTCCTGGTATGGGCCCGCGCCGCATCCATGGTGCATGTGTTCTTCCCCATGCAGGCCCATCCCCAATGGAGTGACCTGATCACGTTCCTGGGCATCGGCACCGCGGTCGGATCCCTGTTTGCGGCCGTGATTTTCAGCGCCAGCGCCTTCTCCCTACCGATGATCATGGATCGCAAGGTGGACACCGTCACGGCGGTGGTCACCAGCATCAACGCGGTGCTGCGCAACAAGGGGCCCATGGCGGTGTGGGGCGGGCTGATCGTGGCGGCGGTGGCGGTGGGCTTTGCCACCGGTTTTCTCGGGCTTGCGGTGCTGCTGCCGTTGATCGGCCACGCCACCTGGCACGGTTACCGGGAAACCATCGACCCGAGCGCCTGGCCTGTCAGCACCGATTCGCGCTGAAGGCGTCCCGTCCGCCCCTCTGCCGACAGCGAACGCCGCGCCGGACTCAGGTCGTCATACCCGGCTCGTCGTCGTTCGGCAGCCCGCGCTCGTACTCGGCGATCAACTGCGCACCCAACAACACGATCACCGCCGCCGCCTCGAAGGAAATCAGGATCAGAATGGCGCTGGCGAGCGCGCCGTACAGCACGTTCACCATGGACAGGGTGGAGAAATACCAGACCAGCACGTGCCGGGTGGCCTCCCACAGCAGCCCCGCGGCCACGCCCCCCACCAGGGCGTGTCGGAGGGCCAGCCGCCCCACCGGCATCACCATGTACAGGGAAGTGAGCAGCAGTATCTCGCCCACCACGCCCAGCAGGTACAACAGGACGCCCGATACCCCCCGCAGCGACCAGGACTCGCCCAGCACCGTTACCGTATGTCCCCCGAAGTCCTGCAGCGCTCCGCTGATGAAGCTGACCACCAGCAGCCCGAAACCGAGCAGCAGGATATACAGGTAGGGAATCACCGCCGACACCAGAAAATGGCGCCGGCGCACGGCCACGCGGTGGTAGAAGATCACCGACATGGCGTTCTCCAGCGCCGTGAAGGCCCAGGAGCTGAACAACAGCAGCATGCCCACACCCACGACGCCGATCACGTGCTTGTGGGACACGAACACCTCCACCTGCTTCATCAGAAATTCGGCCTGTCCGGGCACCAGCAGGTTGAGGTAGGCCGCCGTACTGGTCAACAGCTCCGCGCGGCCGAGCAGGCCCGACAGCAGCACCAGGAACAGGATAAACAGGGGCACGATGGACAGCAGGGTGTAGTAGGCGATCGCCCCGGACAGGAGCAGACCTTGATTGCGCCTGAAACCGGCGGCCACCCGCCAGAGAAAGCCGGCCGGGTCCTTCAGCACGGTGCTGATCAGCTGGGGGTGCCGGATCATGGCGCAAGCATAGGGGATCGGTAGAACGTTAACCAGCGCCGGCACTCCCCTGCCGGGACGGGCCGCCCGAACCGCGAGTCCGTGGCGGTCGCCGGCGGCGCACCGGCCGCGCACGGTCAGCAAGTCTCGGTTATCATCTGCCCACGCAGCGGCGCGGCCAGGGCCGGGACGACAGGCGGTCGCGGTCGCCGCCGTCGCCCGCCCCGTGAAGCCGCCGTCAATTGGTCGTCGGTGCACCGCGCTCAGTCGTGGGTGCGCGGGACATCACACAGTTCGCCCGGCTCCGGCAACCGGTACGATCCGTTGCCTCATGCCGCCGGGCCTCGAGGAAGATATGGCTATAACCGCGCCAAGGCTGTGTGTCGCCGGGCTATGAATGGCAAGAGAGGTTCATTTACCCTTGGGTACCCGTATTCCACCCCCTGCATGGATGGACCGTGATGTTCGACTGCTCGTCCCCCCGGGTCGGGACCGGTAAAGCATAGTGCCCGCCGAGAACCCTAGAACCACCGTGCTCGGCCGCGCCGGCCAGCGCTATCTGAACGCGCTGCGGTGGCTGGTGGAAGTCTCCCGCCGATACGCGGGCGCCGTGACCGTCGGGGCCCTGCTGCTGACCGCAGCGTCCAGCTATTACGCATTCACCCATATCGCAGTCAATACCAATACATCGGAGGTGCTGTTCCGCAACCTCCCGTTTACCCGCGTCAACGCCCAACTGGACCGGGCGTTCCCCCAGCTTCGTGACAGCATCCTGATGGTCGTCCACGGCAAGACGCCGGGACTGGCGGCACAGGCCGCCCAGCGCCTGACCGACAGATTGCAGAAGGACCATACCCGTTTCGCGGATGTCTATCAGCCAGGGGGAGGAGAATTCTTCCGGCGCAACGGCCTGCTCTATCTGGACCCGGCCCAGATCCGCCAGATGACCGACAAGCTCGCCCAGGCCGAACCCCTGGTAGCCAAGCTGGCTCAGGACCCCAGCTTGAGGGGCCTGCTGGGTCTGCTGGACCAAGCCCTCGCCCCGCCCGTAACCGGCCGGCCCCAGCTCACCGGCCTGCAGCCGGTGCTGCAGCAACTCACCGCCACTGTCGAAGGATTCAACGCCGGCCGCTTCTATCAGCTGCCCTGGTCCAGCCTGATGGGCGGCTCCAGCAAGCTGCAATCGGACCGCCAGCTGGTGATCGCCACGCCTGCGGTGACGCCCGACCCCCGGGCGGCCGGGGCCGCCGCCATCGACACCGTCCGCCAAGCTGTGCGGGACCTGGAACTGACGCCGGCGAATGGGGTCAACGTGCAGCTGACCGGCGCCGTCGTGCTGAGCCAGGACCAGCTGCAGACGGTGACCACCGGCGCCCAGCTCTCCCTGGTGCTGTCCCTGGCATTGGTGATCATTCTGCTGGCGGTGGCCCTGCGCAGCCTGCGCATGATTCTTGCCACGCTGGTGGTGCTGCTGATGGGGCTGGCCTGGACCACCGCGTTCGCCGTGCTGGCGATCGGGCCGTTCAACCTGATCTCGGTGTCGTTCGCGGTGTTGTTCATCGGGCTGGGCGTGGACTTCGGCATCCAGTTCTGTATCCGGTACTACGAAGAGCTGCGCACCGACGGCAGCCCATCCCTGGCCCTGGGGCGCACCGCCACCGGCATGGGGCTGGCGCTGACCCTGGCTGCCGTCGCGGCGGCCCTGAGCTTCTTTTCGGTGGTCCCCACCGACTATTCGGGCATAGCGGACCTGGGCATCATCGCGGGTACCAGCATGTTCATCGCGCTGTTCGCGAACCTCACCGTGCTGCCGGCGCTGCTGGTGCTGCTCAGGGTCAAGCGCAAACCGGGCCGCCTGCGCGAGCCGTTCTCGTTCGGCTTTCTGCCGGTGCGCCGCTTCGCCAGACCCATTCTGGTCATCGCCGCCCTGCTCGGCATCGGCGCCATCCCGCTGATCCTGGCGGCCCGCTTCGACATCAACCTCACCAAACTACAGAATCCGAACTCGGCCGCCATGGTGGCGTTCCAGCAATTGGAACAAAGCGGCAGGTTCTCGCCGCTGCCCATCGAAATACTGGCGCCCAGTCTCGACAAGGCCGAACAGGATGCCAAGCGCCTGCGCGCGCTGAGCAGCGTGTCGGAAGCCGTCACGGCGGCCAGCTATGTACCGGGCGATCAGGACCAGAAACTGGCCATCATTCAGGAAGCGTCTCTGCTGATTCCCCCGACCGCGCTGCAACCCACCAGCGTGCAACCGGCGCCCGACACGGCGGCGCTGCGCAAGTCGCTGAACACCTTCGACGCCACTCTGACTCGCTACATAGCCAATCCGTCGGACCCGGCACTGCGCCCTTCGGCCGAGAAGTTGCAGAAAGCCCTGCGCCGGTTCCGGGAGAAATACGGGAACGCACCGGCGGCTCTGCACAGCCTGCAGCAGCGGGTGATCGGCACTCTGCCCACCGAGCTGTCGAACCTGGCCGATGCCCTGCAGGCGCAGCGTATTACGCTGAAGTCCCTGCCCACAGCACTTCGCTCACGCTACATCGCCGCCGACGGACGGGCCCGCATCGAGATCCTTTCCGGCCTGGACCTGAGGCAAAGCGCCAATCTCAGCAAGTTCGTGGCCCAGGTGCGAAATGTGGTGCCCGACGCAGGCGGCACACCGGTCCTGTTCGTGGAAGGCGGCCGGGCGGTGGTCAGCGCCTTCCGTCAGGCCTCCATATTGTCTCTGGTGCTGATCGCCGCGCTGCTGGCCATCACCTTGCGCACCGTCCACGACGTGCTGCTGATCCTGCTGCCGCTGGTCCTCAGCGGCGTGGGGACGGTGGCCGCCATGACTTTCCTGGGCATCGATTTCAATCTGGCCAACATCATCGTGCTGCCGTTGCTGATCGGGCTGGGCGTCGCCTTCTCCATCTACTTTGTGCTGCGTTGGCGTTCCGGCCTGACCGTGGAGGCCATCATGGCGAGCTCGACGCCGGGCGGGGTGTTGTTCAGCGCCCTGACCACCCTGAGCTCGTTCGGGAGTTTGGCCATTTCGCCGGACCCCGGCATGTCCATACTGGGACGCACCCTGGCCATCGCCCTGAGCGTCATCATCGTCAACGTCCTGATCGTTCTGCCCGCCCTGCTGGTGCTGCTTCCCGACCGCACCGCACCCCCCGAGCAGCTGAGCGGCAATCCCTGACCATCGCACCATGAGGTTCCGCAGGCGGTGAAGAAGGCCTTGTATCTGAGCGCTCTGGCCGGAGTGCTGCTGACCATCGGGCTGCTGGTCAGCCAGGGCTTCGGCGAGATAGTCCATACCCTCGCCGTCGCCGGCTGGGGGCTGCTGTGGCTCGCACCCTACCACCTGCTGCCCATCGCGCTGGACAGCACCGGCTGGCGCACACTGCTGCGCAAACGGGCGCCCGCTGTGCGCCTGCCGTACCTGGTGTGGGCGGCGGCGGTGCGGGACGCCACCAACAGCCTGCTGCCGATTTTCGGCCCTGGCGGCGCGGTGGTGGGTGTGCGGCTGCTGGTGGTGCGCGAGGTACCGGGCAGTGCGGCTGCCGCCAGCATCATCGTGGAGGGCACCGTCACCCTGATCAGCCAGTTCCTGTTCCTGGCCACGGGCATCGCCCTGTTCTTCAACCTGCATCTGGGCACCGGCAGTCGCGCCCTGGAAGAGGCCATTACCGGCCTGCTGGTCACGGTGCCCTTCATCATCCTGGTTATCGCCCTGCAACGGCATTCGGGCCTGTTCCGCCGCCTGGAAGGCATCACGGACCGGCTCGCCGGGCGGCTGAACCTGCCGGGCTTGTCGGGAAGCCCGGCGCGGCTGCACCAGGAACTGGGGCTGCTGTACGCCCAACCCGGCGTCGTGATCAGAAGCGGGCTGTGGCAACTGGCCGGGCTGTTCGCCGGCGCCGGCGAAGTGTGGCTGGCGCTGCGGTTGTTCGATCATCCGGTGAGCGTGGGCTCGGCGATCCTCCTGGAAAGTCTCGGTCAGGCTGCCCGCACGGCCGCTTTCGTGATCCCGGCCGGCATCGGCGTACAGGAGGCCAGCTTCGTGGTGTTCAGCCACCTGGTAGGGCTGAGTGGCGAGGTGGGGCTGGCCGTGGCCCTCGCCAAACGATTCCGGGAACTGGTGTTCGGAATCCCGGTATTGATTTCCTGGCAGTGGGTGGAAGGCCGGCGACTGATCGCCCGCCGGGCGTTGGATCGCCATTCGTAATCCAAGGAGGAGCAGGTGCCGGAAACATCCAATGCGGCAACCAACGGCATTACCGGGCCACTCAGCGCGCGCCTGCTGGGCAACGCGGTTCGGACCATCAACGCGCTGGGTGCAGCGCTGGCGCGGCTGGGTGTGTCACCGGCCTCCCTGGACGAAGCCGACCTGCTGCGCGCCGCGCGCCGACGAACCGGGCTGCACGACTTCGGTCCCGCGCCCCTGCAGGCGCCCCTGCGCATGCTGCTGCGCGGCTGCAACACAGAAGCCGGGCTGAATCTGCTGGGCCGGATTTCCACGCGCTGGGACATCCTGCGGCTGCTGTCCAACCGCCTGCTGCTGCAGCGGGACTGGCAGCAGGCACCGGATATCTTCTCCCAACCCGTCGAACGCCCCGTGTTCATCATGGGCCTGCCCCGCAGCGGCACCACGCTGCTGCACAGCCTGATGGCCCAGGACCCCGCGCTGCGTTACCCGTCCCACTGGGAGACAATGTATCCCTCACCGCCTCCCGAGCGCGACAGCTATGACCGTGATCCGCGCATCGCCGCGGTGGAGCGTCAGCTGCAGTGGTTCCATCGCCTGGCGCCGGAGTTTCGGGCCATCCACCTCATGAATGCCCGCTATCCCCAGGAATGCACCGAGATCACCAACCACGTATTTATGAGCCTGCGCTACGACACGGTCTACGACGTGCCGTCCTATCGGGCGTGGCTGGACAGTACGGGTCACGGGGAAGCGTACCGCTTCCACCGCCAGATGCTCCAGCATCTGCAGTGGCGGTGTCCGCCGCGGCGCTGGGTACTGAAAGCGCCCGATCACGTGTTCGCGCTTACTGACCTGCTGGAGACCTATCCGGACGCCTGCATATTGATGGCACACCGCGACCCACTCAAGGTGGTACCGTCGGTGGCCAGCATGACGACGGTCCTGCAGCGCGTGTTCAGCGACCGCGTGGACCCGGCCCAGGTAGCCAGGACGGTCGGCGAGCGTTGGGCGGAGGGAGCGAGACGGATGGTGCACAGTCGCCGGCAGGACGATACGCCACGGCGGTATCTGGACGTGCACTATTTGGATCTGGTGCGCGACCCCATGGCGATGATTCACCGCATCTACGACCACTTCGGGATGTCGCTGAGCAGTCAGGCCCGACAGAGCATGGAAGCATTTTTGGCGCGCAACCCCAAGGGCCGCCACGGAAACCATCGCTACTCGCTGCACCAGTTCGGCCTGGACCCCGACGAGCAGCGCCGCCAGTACCGGGAGTATCTGGATTACTTCGGGGTGGAATCCGAGGACATTCCCGCCTGATCGCGTGCGGTTTCGGGCCCTGTCACTTGGGCGCAGGCGCGCCAGACGACGGTTTGCCGGGCTGCGATTCGGACGGCAGTCCCAACTCCTGAAGCATCTGCTCGCTGGAGGCCTCACCCCCCCGGATCAGATAGTCCTGGTGCTGCCGATAACCGGACCGCATGAATGAGTACGGGTCCAGGGACTGATTCACCATCTGGATCTGGGCGCGCAGGGAGGCCCGGGTGTTCACCGCATCCAGCGCCGACGCGCCGTACTGCAGCGCCGTGCTGTTGGCGTAGTACATGGGATTGCTGAAGATGGACAGGGGGATGCCCGGCAGCGCCCTAAGGGAACTGGGCCCGAAGAACGGCAGCACCAGATAGGCACCCTCGCCGATCCCCCATACACCCGCCGTGGCCCCGAAATTCTGGTCCAGGGAGTTGAGCCCGAATTTGTTGCCGATGTCGAAGATGCCGCCGATGCCCACCGTGCTGTTCCAGAAAAAGGCGTCGGTGGCGACGATGGCGGATTTGGGGCGCCCCTGCAGAAGGTCGTTGAGGATGACGTAGGGGTAACCCAGATTGTAGAAGAAGTTGGTAACCCCGGTGCGCACCGGCTGCGGCGTCACCTTGATATAGGCGTTGGAAACCGGCTCCATCACATACCGGTCCAGCTTCTGATTGAAGCGGAACATGCTGCGGTTGAATGAATGCAACGGATCCGGCGCGTCGGGGCGGGTGGGCGCGGACGCACAACCCGCCAACCCCAGGGCAACGCTTGCCAGCAGACCCGCCCGAGCCATCCATGACCATCGTTTCACGACGACTCCTTCATAGCCCGGGTGACCGACAACAGGACTCAGTTGCCCTTCTTGGACAGTGAAGCGGTCAGGTGCTGCAACTTCGCGAGCAGCGCGTCGAAGCCGCCGCTCTGGAGCACCTGGGTATACTCCGCACGTTTCATGGACAGGTCGCTGACACCGTCCACGACCACGTTGATGATCCGCCAGTGCCCGCCGTCCAACCGCAGCAGATAGTCGAACTTATGCTGTGTGCCGCTGCCGCCGGTGAAGAGGGTCTTGACCATTGCGATACCCGGCCGCAGCTGCTGGTGGGACTGCACCGAGAAAGTCTCTCCCTGGTAATCGTCGAACTGGGCGGCGTAGTTGGCGACGGTATACTCCCCCAGTGCCTTGACGAATGCTTTCTGCTGGTCCGCGGTGAGGGCGGACCAGTGGCTCCCGAGACTGAGTTGCGCAACGTAAGTCAGATCGTAGGTGTTTTCCACCACCGGTTCGAGCAGCTTGTAGCGGCCCTGGTAACCCAGTTTGGCGCCGCCTTTCATGGCATCGACAAGCGCCTTGTCGAGACGCGCTATGACGTGACTGGCGTCCCCCACGGGCACGGCACCCGCGCCGTCCTTCGCAGCCTGGTCGGCGCTCTGCGCATTCGCCGAGCCGAACATCAGGCTGGTCATCAACATCATCGCAGCAATCAACAAAGTCCTGCTCATAAGGGTTCACCCAAACGATAGGGGGCCCGGACAGGCCCGCCGGCGCTCCCACGCCCCCTCTTCAAGATCCGCCCGCGACGACCAAGCGCCGGCACGACGCGCGGCAGCCCGCAATACGCTTTCGCCGCAAAATATCGCCATGACTCCATCGAGCCGTGACGATCACCTGAACAGCCCTCAATCACGCTGTCTGAGAAAGCGTACGAATTCGACCCCTTCGCGCAGACGCCGTTTCATCATCTGCGGGCTTCTCACCATCTCGCCGGTAATTTCGGCGATCTTGCCGGCACGGAAATAGAATTTCTTGTAGAAGGTCTCGACCGAATCGAATATCTCCGTATGGCTCAGGTGGTCGTAGCCCAATGGACTGATCTGCACGCCATTGTCGTTGACCAGCCGCGACTGGTCCTCTTCGGTCAACCAGCCCTGCTCCATGGCCTGGCGGTAGAGCTCGGTACCCGGGTACGGCGCGGCAATCGACACCTGAACGGTATGGGGATTGATTTCCTTGGCGAACCGAATCGTCTCCTGAATGCTCTCCTTGGTCTCCCCCGGCAATCCCATGATGAAGGTGCCGTGAATGGTCACGCCCAGTTTACGGCAGTCCTGGGTGAAGCGCCGCGCCCGTTCCACCCGCAGGCCCTTCTTGATGTTGTTCAGAATCGCCTGATTGCCGGACTCGTAACCCACCAGCAGCAGGCGCAGGCCATTGTCCCGCATGACCTTCAGGGTCTCGTAGGGGACGTTGGCCTTGGCGTTGCACGACCAGGTGACACCCAGCTTGCCCAACCGCCGGGCGATGTCCTCGGCCCTCGCCTGATCGTCGGTGAAAGTGTCGTCGTCGAAGAAGATCTCCTTCACCTGGGGGAAGTACTTCTGAATGAGGCTGACTTCCTCCACCACGTGCTCGGCGCTGCGCACGCGGTAGCGATGGCCGCCCACCGTCTGTGGCCAGAGGCAGAAGGTGCACCGGGACTTGCAGCCCCGGCCGGTATAGAAGGAGACGTAGGGATGCTGCAGGTAGCCGATGAAGTAGTCCTCCACCCGCAGGTCGCGCTTGTACACCTCGGTGACGAACGGCAGCTCGTCCATGTTCTCTATCATGGGGCGGGGAGGATTGTGGGTCACCTGCCCGCGCACATCCTTGAAGCTCAGGCCGGCGACTTCCTCCAGGGGACGGCCCTCGGCGACTTCCTTGATGGTGTAGTCGAATTCCTCATGCCCCACGAAATCCAGAGCCCAGGACGCCTGCAGGGACGTATCGGGCTCCACGGCCACCTTGGCGCCGACGAATCCGATCAGCAGTTCGGGCTTGACCTTCTTTAGCGCCTCCGCGACCCGGATGTCGGACGGAAACGAAGGCGAGCTGGTGTGAATGACCACCAGATCGTAGTCCTTAACGATCGCCGTCACGTCATCGAGGTGCAGCCCCGCGGCGGGGGCATCGATGAGCCGGCTGCCGGGCACCATGGCTGCCGGCTGGGCCAGCCAGGTGGGATACCAGAACGAGCGTATCTCGCGCTTGGCCTGGTAGCGCGAACCGGCGCCGCCATCGAAACCGTCGAAGGACGGCGCTTGCAAGAACAGGGTCTTCATCATGACCGAAACTCCGTTTCCCGTTGACTGCGGATCAGCGCGCGCCCCAACACACCTCTATGGGCGCGCAGGCGCATGCTGCCGTCGGTATGGACCGACAGATGCTGCTGACGCCATTGCACGCGCCGGCTGCCGAAACTCATTACCCAGACCAGGAACGACAGCACGTCGCGCAGCGGCAGCAGCGCCAGATCGGACAGCGCCGATGCGCCGCGCCTGCCGCTGACCATCAGGTGCAACGCCGCACGCAGGGCGAACGCGGCGGCCGGCAGCCCGAATGCCCAAGGCGTCCCCCAGGCCAACAGCGACCCGATCAGCGACACGGCGATGGTATGCGTAATGAAAGAGAAGGCGTGCCCCACCGGCTGCACGGTGCGGATGGTCCGCGCCCAGCGCAATTCGTGGTGCCACAACGCCTGCAGGTTCGGTTCGTATACCGTCGTTCCAACCATGTATGTGGACAGCGCGGTCTGCAGGCCCAGACCCCGGACCCGCTCGCCCAGCAGGTAGTCGTCAGCCAGGTGCGATACCAGGGATTCCAGCCCTCCGACCCTGTCCAGAACGTCGCGCCGCAAGGCCATGGTGGCGCCGAAGCTGAAGGCGCGGTAGCCGAAGGCGCGACCCACCAGCACGGACGGCGCGAACCACTCGTTGATGAACAACGCGCCCAGCCGCGACCACACGGGGCCCGCCGCGTGACCGCGATACAGGCAGGTGACCAGACCGACCTGCGGGTCGCGCAGCACGTGGGTAAGCCGGCCCAGGTAATCGGGCCCCACCCGTATATCGCTGTCGGCGATCACCAGGCACTCGTGCCTGGCAAGCGGCGCCATGTTCATTACGTTGCTGATCTTATAGTTGTCGCCGGCGACCCGTTCGTCGATGACCAACTGCAGATCGCGATCAGCAAACTCCGACATCAGCCGGTGAACCACCGGCAACGCCGGGTCGTCCGAGCTTCTGACACCAAAAATGATCTGAAAATCCGGATAATCCTGCTCGCAGAAGCTCTTCAGGTTTTCGTACAGTTCCGGCTCGCTGCCGCACAGGGGCTTGAGCACCGTCATGGGCGGGGTGCGGCCAACGGGCGAGGGACGTCGCCGTTCCCACAGCAGCATGGCTGCTACCGCCACCGCCAGATACCCGAGCGACACGGCCGCCACGCCGATGCCGAACCAGGTCATCAAAGATGTGAATACAGTCATTACGGATCAAACACGCCAGATTCGGTCATGGAGGTAGGCGGACCCGCAGGGCGGGTGCGAACGTGGGTCTTTGCGCAATTGCCAAGCCTATCCTTTCGCTCATGGTCAAAGCAAAGCCCTCTCTCACCAATCCTTCACATAGCTATGGGAGGAGCGTATTGCGATGCTTCCGGCATGGGAGAATACGGCGCCGCTCCCCCGCAGGTTGCGAAAATCCGCTGGGCACCGGGCCGGAGGCCAGCCAGCAGGCCGCAACAGGGAGCGCTCCCGAGGGACCGAATGCCACCTAAGAATAGAAAACTCCAAGAAAAGTTTCCAGCAGCCCGAGAAACCGCGAACGCTGGCATGATAGCCTACTCTAAGTGGACACGCTCCTGAAACAACATAGCTGTACTGACCGGCAAACTGGCCGGCGATAACCTGGAACTTCATGATGAACATCCTTCTCACCCTGACCCTGCTGTCGGCGGCCGCCTGGCTTTACCTGTTACTCATGCGAGGAAGGTTCTGGACAGCCGACCAGCGTCTGCCGCAGGAGGTGACCCCGCGCCGGGTCTGGCCTTCGGTGGTGGCCATCGTCCCGGCCCGCGACGAAGCCGCGCTGATAGGGCGCAGCGTAGCCAGCCTGAGGCGCCAGAGTTACGGCGGTTCCCTGTCCATCATCGTCATCGACGACCACAGCGAGGACGGCACCGCCGCGGCGGCAGCGCAGGCCGGCGAGGGCGAAGGGCATCCCCTAAGGGTGGTGGAGGCCGAGGCACGGCCTGACGGCTGGAGCGGCAAGGTGTGGGCCATGGCCCAGGGCGTGGAGCGGGCCAAGCAGCTGGCCCCTCAGAGCAAGTACTTCTGGTTCACCGACGCCGATGTGGAACACGACCCCGACGTGCTCGCCGAACTGGTCCAGCAAGCCGAATACTCCATGCTTGACATGGTCTCCACCATGGTGATGCTGCGCAGCGAAGGGTTCTGGGAACGGCTGCTGATACCCGCCTTCGTGTTCTTCTTCCAGAAGCTCTACCCTTTTCGCCATGTCAACAATCCGGAACGGTCCGCCGCCGCGGCGGCGGGCGGCAGCATGCTGGTGCGGCGTACGGCGTTGAACGATGCCGGCGGCCTGCCCGCCATCGCCGGCGCGTGGATCGACGATTGCGCGTTGGGAAGACTGCTGAAGGCCCGGGGACAGATCTGGCTGGGGCTCACCACCCGGTCCCGCAGCGTTCGCTCATACGACCTGGCGGGGGTGTGGAACATGGTGGCACGCACAGCCTATACCCAGCTGGACTACTCCCCGCTGCTGCTGGTGCTGACAGTGCTCGCCATGACCTGCGTCTACCTGATACCGGTGGCCGCAGTCGTGACCGGCCTGGCGACCGCCCACTGGGTGCTGACCGGATCGGGAGCCGGCGCGTGGCTGTTGATGGTCATCGCCTACCGCCCCACCCTGAAGCTTTACCGGCAGCCGTTGGTACGCGGCCTGCTGTTGCCCCTGGCGGCACTGCTGTACGTGTTCATGACGGTGGATTCCGCGCGCCGGCACACGGGCGGCGGGGGACGCTGGAAAGGCAGGGCCCAGCCGCGGGCCGCGGAATGACGGGGCTCTGAAGCCCGCCCGGCTGGTGGGCGCATCCGTGCGCCCCGGCCGGACGGCGACCCCTACAGACCGCCGAAACGCACCTCCAGGCCGGCGGAGTAGAAGTCGATCCACTCCCCGCTCACATCGAACCGTTCCCACTCGGCACGCAGGTTCACCCGCTGTCGGTAGACGGGCACCTTGATGCCCACGCCCCAGTGGGCGCCGGTTCCGTTCTCGGTACGGCTGGCGTTGATGCCGGTGTTGACTTCCCGCACCTTGATGTCCGCGTTCCAGCGCACCAGGCCGGCCTTGGCGAACAGCCATGTGGGCCCGGCGGGCATCATCCCCACCAAGTCGGCGGTCCAGCCCTGCGCCGAGAAGTCGTGAGCGGCCAACGCATCCTGAACGATGGCGTTGACGTCGGTTACGCCGGTGGCGGCAACGGTGGTCTTCACCTCACCGAGATCGGTGTAGCCCACTTCCGCCGCCCAGTTGGGGTGGAACCGGAATCCGCCGAACACTTTCCAGCCCGTGTTGGGTTCGTCCAGCTGCACTGACGTGACGTTGTAGCCGCGGCTCACCAGGGCCTGCTGCAGGTCCGACCCGCTGGCACTGGAATTGACCCCTCCGCCGCTGGCACCCAGATACCACGGCCGGGGCGGGGGTGCGGCAAAGACGCTGCCGGCGGCCAGAAAGGCTGCACAGGCCATCGCGATCCTATGACTGGTCTTCATTGTTCGTGCCTCCCTATCATCGTTCCGTGGGCTTCATCAGCGCCGGCGGCGCAGCCAGAACCACAACAGACCGGCGACCACGGACAGGGGCCCGAAAGCACCCGAACCGCCGGTTCCCTTGAGCAGCGTATCCTGGCCGATGGCTTCCGGAGGCACCACGCCGGTGGCCCACACCACGGTGGCATTCTGGGAGCACACCTGCTGCTCCTGACTCCCCAGGTAGCAGGCCTGTATCTCGTCGGTACCGGTACTGCCGTTGCTGGTGTAGGTGAAGCTCACCTGGCCGTTGCCGTCGGTGAGGCAGCTGGAACCGGTGCTGCATACGCCCGCTGCGCCGGCATTGGGTCCCGACAACACGGCAAACGTCACCGCAACGCCGGTCTGCGGGTTGTTGAGCAGATCCTTGAGGGTCGCGGTCACCGTATGCTCGGTCTGTCCGGCATTCAGGTCGTTGGTGGCGGTCATGGGGGCAAGAGTGATACCCACCACGGTCGCCCCGCAGGGCAGCGCGCTTGCCGGTGACGGATTAAACGGCGCCTGCAGATCCTGCAGCCATACCTTGGCCAGATTGCCGCTGCCGCTGGTGGTGGAAGGTGTGATACCGGCGTAGAGCACATCCACATCCATGCCGTTGTAGATGAACAACCCCGAACCGTACCGTGCGTAGGTCTGCACCGGCCCCGTGACCTTGTTCACGTTCGTCCCCGACATGTCCAGGCACCAGTTGGCGTCCTGGGTGGTCATCACGTTCATGTCGCCAATGGCGTCCGTCTGACTGGCCAGCACACTGGCGTCAATGTAACTCGCATCGGACGTGCCATCGCTGGACAGGACGTTGTTCTCGACGATGGTGAGGGTACCGGAGGCGCCCTGCGCGCCGGGATTGTTGGTGGTGAATGCGAAGGGCAACCAGCTGTAGTCCTGGGCCGAGCACTCGCTGTCGTAGATGATCAGCTTGCCGCCCGCGTTCACGAAGTTCACCAGCACCGACTTCTGAGTGGCGCCCAGGTTTGCCGCCATGTTGCAACTGATGCCGGAGCTGGCCACATTCAGCAGAATGGTGTCGCAACCATCGGCACCGCACACGCCGCCGGGACCGATGTTGGCGGCACTGATACTGGCGATCGGCAACTGGAAGAAGTTGTATCCCGAGAAGGCAGCGTCAGTGGTGGGGAAGGTGCCGCCATTCACTACACTGAGCGAATCGATATAGGCGAGATTCTTTGTCTGAGTGGCAGCCCCGGCCGTTTGCGCGACCAACGCCGTCGCTGCGACCAGCGATACGGCCGTCAGCCACCTTGCTATCGTTTTCCATCGACTGATCGATTTCATCACCGTTTCCCTCCCTGCGCGACCATCGCGCACCAAAGTGCTGACCCACCCGATAGGCGGCCCGCCCCTTACGGCAGTTGCCGACAAGTCCGCACGTCACAGGCGTGCAACGCCGGGATTGCCAGGCAGGCATCGGTCGAGTCGGGAATACAACGGCGATAATTCGGCTTCACCAGGAAGCCCCCCTTGCTCTTCTTATGCTACAGCCCTTGACGGGCTCCCCTGACGCTGCCCGGGCGTTACATTTACCGCGACGCCGGATCTTCTTTGTGAGCGGGTCTATTACCGATATGTCCCCGCCTGCAAGAAAGCATATTTCGGAGATTGGATGAGCGCATTGATTTATGTCAATAATGTATCAACCTCGATGTTGCTCCCCGCTCTCTATACTTTCAGGTGAGGGCGCACAAGACGAAAGGGCGCACCCGTCCACAGCCAAGCCGATGAAGGGAGGAGCGTATGAACCTGGAGCTGACCGAGGAACAGGCGCGCATCGTTCACCACGCCCTCGAGGTCTATATGGCTGACCTGCGCGAAGAAATCGCCAAGACCGAACGCCACGAATGGCGTGCCGGGCTGCACAACGAAGAAGAGGTGATCAGGCAGGTATTGGACAAGCTCGAATAGCGCCGCCGCGGCGACCGGCCTGGCCGAGCCTAGGGAACCTCTGCACAGGCCGCTGAAGCGGCGCTCACGGCGTTGCAAAGGGGCTCGGAATGCTCATTTGCGCCCTGTAAACGGCGCTTTCTCGCCCTTTGCGCCTGGCGATCATTCACTTGATCGGCCTGTGCGGGGCTTCCATTGGGCAACACAGGGCGCCCAACGCTTTCGAGGGAATCCGGACAACGGCCGACACCAACGGTGCGGTGCAGGTCCTGCGCGTCGGACAGTGGCAAGATGCTGTCGGCGGAACCGGCGCTCCATCCGACTATAAGCGTTCGGCGGACAGTCGGCTATACTGGCGGCCCACCCGGTGACCATGAAAGGAAGGCATCCCATGACCCGCCGCTTCGTGCCTGCCGCACGCGCCCTGATCGCGGCCGCGGTGCTGTCGACACTGCTGGCAGCCTGCGCGTCGAAGATCAACCAGAACAACTTCGACCGCATCCATAGCGGCATGACCATGGAACAGGTGCAGGCACTGCTCGGCAAGCCCAGCGGATCGTCCAGCATGGCACTGGGCGGCTTCTCGGGAACGTCGGCCACCTGGAAGGGCAGCGACGGCACAATCACCGTGCAGTTTCTCAACGATCAGGTACAGGCCAAGCAGTTTTCCAAACCCTGAAGCTGCCAGCCAGCCGCCCGCGGCCTTTGCGTCACTGCGCCGGCGTGGCCCCCGGCCTCATCAGCTACCGAGATGGCGCGCCAGAAATTCCAGTGTACGAGGCCAGGAAGTCTCGGCAGCCCCTTCGCGGTAGCGCTCGGGCGCGCTGAAGTTCATGAACGCATGTCCAGCGCCCTCATAGACATGGAATTCATGCACCTTCCCGTGGCGGGAAAGTTCGGCGTCCAGCTTTGTCATGTCCTGGGGCGAAGGGTTGGTGTCTTCCGCCCCGAAATGAAACAGCAACGGACAATGGATGTCGCCGGTCCGTTCGAATGGCGTGGGCACGTCGTCACCCCAGGCCACCATGGTGTTGCCGCCGTAATACGCCACCGCCGCCTTGAAACGCGGGTTGGCCGCAGCCATTAGGTACGTCACGCGACCGCCCATGCAGAACCCGATGATGCCCAGGCGCTCGCCGTCCACCTCGGGATCCTGGGAGAGATGGTCCACAGTGGCGTTCACGTCGGCGATCACCTCCGTATCCTTGAGCCGACCCATGCGCTCCAGCGGACCGCCGGGTTCCGTCTGACGGTGATACAGCGCCGGTGCAACCGCCAGGTAGCCGGCCTCGGACAGCCGGTCCACCATGGCGCGCGTGAAGTCGTCCACCCCGGGGGCGTGCTGGATGACCACCAGAGCGGCGAACGGTCCGTCCCCTTCCGGTCGACTTCCGTAGAGCTCCATGTCCTGTCCGGCCACGGAGATGGTGCGCGTGAAACTCTGCATGGGCTGCTCCTGTCGCTGAAAGGGTGTGCCAGGGCACGGACCGCAACGATGCGCCGGTGGTTCAGGTCGGCGTCCGCCCCCACACCGCATACACGGGATCGGAGTGGGCCAGTCTGTCCGCATAGGGATCGTCCTGCGGACGCGGCAGGCCGCGAATGGACTCGGTCCCCAAATCCACGAAGCCGGCACGCCGGAAATAGTCCGTCACCAGGGCCAGACGCTCGAAAGGATGAAGCTGCGTCCACAGCTCGATCACCTTGGTGGGAAACCAGCGCTCCGAGAACGTAACCACGAAGGCACCCCCGGGACGCAGCACCCGCCCCACCTGCTCGAACACCTCCAGGGGCTGCGTAAGGTACTCCACCGACACGGTGCACACCGCCACGTCGAAGCGCTCGTCGTCGAACGGCAGGCGGGGATCGGTGTTGAGGTCGTGCACCGCGTGACCCGACAGGCGTGGATTGCGCTCCAGTTCCTCCCGATTCATGCCCAGACCGGTGACTTCCAGATCAGCCGCCTCGTCCGGCAGATGGGAGATCCAACTGCTCATCAGATCCAGCACCGCCATCCCGGGCTGCAGGTGGCGGCCATAGATATCGCCGATACCGGCGCGAGCGGTGGCATCGATGTGCTGCACCAGCCGCGCCTTGGCATAGAACTGGTCGTCGGCGCGTGGATCCAGGCGTAGGAAAGGTTCGCCGCTGTAAAAATCGGTATCCCCCTCGGGCAATGGGGCCTGCAGCCCGGGGCCGTACTCGGTCATCTCCTGACCGATGTCGTTGCAGCGCCCGCCACGCTCTTCCTTGACGTTGAGGAACTCCATCACCCGCGCCTCCACGGTGGCGGAAAAACGGGCGAAGGGGTGGTTGACGTCCGCGGTCAGCTGGTCGTCGCCCACCGCCAGCACCCGGAAGGGACGTCGGTCCTGGGGGTAGAAGCCGGGCACTTCGCTGAGCAGATTGAGCGGGTAGAAACGCCCCACGCGGGGAATGAGGGTCAGATCCGGGCGCGGGCGGCTATTGAACCGGGCAGTGGGCACCCTGCGCACCAGAGCGCGGTCGTAACCGGCGACGAGTTCCCCCGGCGCCACCGCCTGGTTCACCGGCGTGCCGGCTTCGGAGGCCGCCAGACGCTCTCCCATGTCCCCGGGGAACAGATCCCGCCAGAAATTTATCCTGTCGAACACCCGCCGGTCGGTGTGCTCGGCATCGGGGCTGCGCCACCGCAGTGCGACCTCCACGTTCGCCAGTGTGGCTTTGTCCATGGGGTACCTTCTCTCCCGGTAGGCGGTATTCAGTACTGGAAACGGAGTATATCAGGGGATATGGACCGGAAAGCGCGGCCACGTTGCGGAAATTGTATCCTTCGTTCTGGACAGGCCCGCCTCCCCCGACCGGACGTATGCCATGGACACCGTGATTGTCGCCTATCAGGAACCCGCGTCGGCATCGGTACAGGAAGGCAAGTTCCTTCAGCTGCGGTGGCAGGGACACCAGTACCTGCTATTCGCGCCCCTTGCATTGTACCGGTATCACAACCAGTTGCTGGCCCGCTTTCTCTGCGACCACGATCTGGCCTGCCAATGGACAAGCCCCGAGCATCTGCAGATCAATACACCCGACGTCGAGGTATTGGGGGGCGGACGTTTTCGCGTCGACCCCGCGGCCGGGACGCTGGACCTGTGGGACGACTCCCATGCCTATGGGCGCTTTCGGCAAGCGGATCTGGAGGCGGGCATTGCCGCCGCCGACCATTCCTGGAGCGGCTTTCGCATCACCATCGCGTGACCAAACGGGCTGTGTCGCCCGCCGGTGGGTGCGGCTCAGGTCGGGTAAAGCTCACGCATGCTACGGTGGCGGACGCATGGACCGGCGCTCCGCTTCCTCACGCCCGATCACCAGACTGGCAAGCACCACGGCCAGAATGCCGGTGACGAAAATGCCGTCGAAGGTGCCCGCACCGCCGATGGATGCCACCGGCGCACCCAAGCCCCGTATCTTGCCCAGATTGAGCAGGTCGGCCCCCACCAGGGTGCCCATACTGCCGCTGACATACGCCAACGGCGCCGCATGGCGGCGTGACAGCACCAGTGCGGCGACGGTGGTGACCAGCGGCGGCACGAAGATGGGCTCGGCAATGCCCAAACCCGGCACGGGGTGTGCCAGGCTGTGGCACACCGCCGCCACCAGAACGATACCTACCAGGGCCGGCAGCCACAGCCGGTTTCTGATGACCAGATACAGGGACAGCAGGGCCGGAATCAGCGCGCCGCCGACGTTGACGGCAATCACGGTGCCCGGCCAGTTCACCACTACCGGTATCACGTATTGCATGCCGAAGAAGTCGACGGCCCGGCCGGAAACCACCTGCTCCGCCGGCAGTTGGGCCACCGGAATGTTGATGTAACTGCCTGCCAGGGAAAGCAGCAGCAGGATCAGGATATGGCGCCGATCGATGCCGATGCTGGCATAGGCATAACGCAGTATGCCCAGTTCCACCAGCATGACGACGAACACCAACAGCCCCGCCAGCACCAGGAAGAATGGCAACGACAGCGGCAGATAATGAATTTCCGACGAATGCACCGGCACCTCGCTGAGCTGAACCACCTGCTGGCGCCCGGCGAAAGCGCCGGGCACCGATCATGGGAAATGCGAATCCAATACCACGGCGGGCGCCGGGCGCCCGCAAACACACACGGCACTGCGCTTCGCCAGTGTAAACGGTGCAGCACCCATCAGGTACGCACTGACGCCGTCGGCAGACCGGCGCAGCAGCCACTCAATCGTCCGGCGGACGAAACAGTTTCTCCAATGCCGCCCGGTCCGGGACGGACTCTGGGGAATCCGCCGGCGAAACGCCCGACGCGGCCCCGTCCGCTCCGAACAAGGCATCGAGCTCGGCACGGGCTGTGCGGGCAGCCTGATCGTCGGACGGTCGGTAGGCGCCCGACTGCGCCTGGAAATAACCGCAGAAGTTGGCCCGGGTCTTGTCGTTGACGTCCTCCGCCACCGGTTCCCGGCAGCTGCGCGCCACAGAGGTGTCGTAAAATACGCACATTCGACAGACATGGAGATCGGCGGCGCAGACGGGGCATTCGGCCAACCTGGCGAAGGGGACGGGCAGCCCATCGATGGACGCCCCGCACTTCCAGCACACGAGTTGATCGGTCATACACCCCTCCCGCCCAGGCATGATCACCAAACCACAACGCCCCTGCCGGACCGCCCCGCTCGCCGGCAGTCCGAGTCAGGACCTGTTAACACTATAGCGGCCAGCCTGCGGGACGGAATATCAGGGGCAGGCCGTGTACGAACATCCGGGCGACTCACGCGCAGGCTTTCCCGGAGCCGATCCGGGGGCTACACTTGCCGCGCCGGTCGGTCCCATGACCGCGGCCAGCACCTCAATCGGACCGGTACCACCGCCACCATGAAAGCCAGCGAAGTGAAAAAGGGCGCCGTCATCCAGATCGACGGCCGAAATATCATCGTGAAGGACGTTGCCGTTCAAACCGCCTCCTCGCGCAGCGGCAACACCCTGTACAAAGTGCGCGGGCGGGACGTGGTGTCGCGGCAGAAGTTCGAGGCCAGCTACAAAGGCGACGAGACGCTGCAGACCGTGGACTTCGAGCGCCGACCGGTACAGTTCCTGTTCCGGGATGCCGATGCCTGCACGTTCATGGACGTGGAAAGCTACGAGCAGTATATGCTGGACAACGACGCCCTCGAAGACGACCTGCTGTATCTGGTGGACGGCATGGAAGGTCTGTACGCACTGGTCGCCGACGGCGCACTGCTGGCTATCGAATTGCCCGCCACCGTCGTGCTGTCCATCGTGGAGACGGCGCCTGCCATGAAGGCCGCGTCCGCCTCGGCACGGAGCAAACCGGCGACCCTCAGCACCGGCCTGGTGGTGCAGGTGCCGGAGTACCTGGCGCCCGGTGAGCAGATCAAGGTCAACACCGGCAGCGGCCAGTTCGTCTCGCGGGCCTAGCGGTCCATGCGGGGAATGGTGCGTCTTTCAGAGCCCCGCTAATGGGCCACCGGCGGGAAGGCGAACGACCCGGGGGCCCGGCGCGGGATGATGAAGTCGCCGCCGGGCCCTGATGGCCTCTATACCCGGTTCGGTCGGCCCGCGACATCTACGCCGGAGGGCTAACCCGATGCAACCGATCCCCCGGACCACGTTCGAGCAACTGGCCGCCCGCTACCCGGTACTGCTGCTGGACGCTTATGGGGTACTGGTGCATTCCACCGGCGCGTTGCCGGACGCGGTGGCACGCATCGCGTACCTCAATCGCACGGGCAAACCCTATTTCCTGCTCACCAACGACGCATCCACGCTGCCCGCCGCAGCCGCCCGCCGCAGCCGCCCGCCGCTACCGCAGCTTCGGGCTGGACATTCCGGCCGAACGCATCATCAGCTCGGGGGAGCTGCTGGGACCGTACTTCGCGGCCCATGGCCTGCATGACAAGGCCTGCGCCGTGCTGGGCCCGTCGGACAGTGTCCGGTTCGTGCAATCGGCCGGCGGACGGCCGGTGCCGATCGACGGTCCGTTCGAAGTGCTGGTGATCGGCGACGAGACCGGATACCCCTTTTTGGAAACGGTGGACACGGCGTTGACCACCCTTTTCCGGCAGCTCGATTCCGGCGCCCCCATGCATCTGGTGGTACCCAACCCGGATCTCATTTTCCCCAAGAGCGAGAACGGCTTCGGCATTGCCGCCGGCAGCATCGCGTTGATGATCGAGGCGGCGTTGGCGCTCAGGTACCCGCACCGGCCGGAGCTGTGCTTCGCGCGCCTGGGCAAGCCTCACCGCACCATCTTCGAAGAAGCCGTCCGGCGCAGCGGTACATCCGACATGGTGATGATCGGCGACCAGTTGGAGACCGATATCCGTGGCGCCGTCGAGTTCGGTATCGACTCGGTGCTGGTGAAGGGGGGCGTGAGCAGTCAGCACATCGACACCGCAGCGGTGCAACCCACGTACCTGTTGGAAACCGCCGAAGACGGCACGTAGCCTGCCCCCTGAACAGCACCTGCGCTATCGCATCCGCGCGCAATCGGGTATAGTAACGTTAGTTTTATGTTAGCAATGGCGGTCCCATTGGGGCGGCTTTGCGCAGGATCACGCTGTTGAAGAAGCTATTTATCGGAAACCTTCCCACGGACGTCTCCGAACAGGCGGTAACCGCCATGTGTTCGGAGTTCGGCCCGGTCCACTCGGTACGCCTCGCCACCGACAGGCTCACCGGCAAGTTTCGGGGCTTTTGCCTGGTTGAGATGGACAGCCAACAGGCCAAAGCCGCCATCGCAGCACTGGACGGCAGGCGTCTGGGGGAGAAATCCCTGCGGGTACGCTTCGATGACGTTCGCGGCCCGCGGGGCCGCCGCCATCGCTGAACGAACCTGCCTCTACAACTGTGTACCAGCTCATGCCTCCGGCCGAGCCTACCGCTCGGTGCACGGGCGCGGCTGCTTCCAAACCCTGACAAGTGAATGATTATGTTGCTACACGGTATCCTGGATCTCTCCCTGTGGGGCTATGTCGCCGCGACCCTGGCCCTCACCCATGTCACCATCGCCAGCGTCACCATCTTTCTGCATCGCCATCAAGCCCATCGCGCGCTGACGCTGCACCCGGCGGTGAGCCATTTCTTCCGTTTCTGGCTATGGCTGACCACGGCCATGGTCACCCGGGAATGGGTGGCCGTGCACCGCAAGCACCACGCCAAATGCGAGACGCCTGAGGACCCCCACAGCCCCCAGACCCGTGGACTGGCCAAAGTCCTGTTCGCCGGCGCCATCCTCTACCGGCGGGAAGCGGAGCAGGCCGGCACCCTGGAGGAATACGGCAGCGGCACCCCGGACGACTGGGTGGAAAGGCGGCTGTACAGTCGTTTCCCGTCCCTCGGCATCGCCCTGATGCTGGTGCTGGACCTGGTGTTGTTCGGTGCCGCCGGGCTGGCCGTGTACCTGGTGCAGATGCTGTGGATCCCGTTCTGGGCGGCCGGGGTGATCAACGGCATCGGACACTACTGGGGGTATCGCAACTTCGAGCCCCGGGACGCCTCCCGCAACCTGCTGCCCATAGGGATCGTGATCGGCGGCGAGGAACTGCACAACAACCATCACGCCTTCCCTCAATCGGCGCGGCTTTCGAACAAGTGGTGGGAGTTCGACATGGGCTGGTTCTACATCCGCGCCCTGGAGCTGCTCGGCCTGGCGCAGGTCAAGCGCACTGCACCCAAGACCCGCATCGTGAAAGGCAAACAGGCGGTGGACATGGATACCGCACGGGCGGTGGTTCGCAACCGGTTCCACATCCTGAAGCTGTACGGTCGCCACGTGGTGGGCCCGGTGCTGCGTTCCGAGCGTCGCAGGGCCGCCGACGGGTCGCGGCGGCGGCTGGCCCGGCTGCGGGCCCTTATGACGCGCGAGGATGTGCAGTTGGACGATCATGGACAGCGCATCCTGCAGGGCGCCCTCGCCCAGAGTCAGCGGCTGCAGACCGTGTACGCGTTCAGGCAGCAGCTCAAGGCCCTGTGGGAACGCTCGACCCAGGATCAGGCCAAGCGCGTGCAACGCCTGCAGACCTGGTGCTTGGAAGCCGAACGCAGCGGCGTCCACGCGCTGCAGGAATTCGCCCGCAACCTGCGCGGCTACACCCTGCAGGACGCCTGAATTCGCTTCCCGCGCCCCAGGGACGGGGCGCAGTTGCAGTTCCCTTCCAACCCACCTCCCCAACACCGAGCGCCCGCGCGGCGAGTCGACACGACAATGGGGGGCCTGCCCGGTAGCCGGTTCAGCGGTAGCCCGCCGCGGCGGCAATCAAGTAGATGACGCTGGCCACCACCAGCGAGCCACCCCAGAAGGCCAGCCAACGCTGGCGACCCCGCCGCCCCAACACGAACAGCACCACGCCGATCAACAGCGACAGCACCGCCGTGAACAGAATCATGTGTTCGGTGCCGGTGATGCCGGGATGGGCCGGGGAATCTCCGATTCGGTAGCGCATGGCGGTTGTTGTTGTTATGTCATCGGTCAATGGCGTTCTCAAAAGACTAACACAGACTTGACGGCGCGCCAGGAAGAAGCGCGGATATCCAGCCGCCGTCCACATGTGGGTGACTTCGGTTACAGACCCCTCGCCGGCGTCCCCTGAAGGTAGAACGGCGGGCCGGTACCAGACACCGGCATAAGGGGGCCCAAACGACAGCTAACAAACGACAACGATTCGGAGGGTCTGAGATGACATCGAAAACAACGACAAACATGTTCACATGGCTGCTTGGCCTGCTGCTCGCCTGCACCTGCCTGACCGCCCGCGCGGACGGCAGTCACGGCAAGCCGGCCGTCGACCGGGTCAAGGGTCCCTTGTCAGTGATGGTGCTGGGCTCGTCGGGACCGATGGCCCAGCCGAGCGGACGGGCCAGCGCCGGCTATCTGGTGTTCACCGACGGCAAACCCCGGGTGCTGATGGACCTGGGCGGCGGCACGTTTCAGCGCATCGCCCAGAGCGGCGCCAACATCGGCAACGTGAACATCATCCTGCTCAGTCACCTGCATATCGACCACGCCTCGGAGCTGCCGGCAGTGGTCAAGACCATGTACTTCCACGCACGCTTCCTGCACGAGTTCCGCACCGCGCCCATCAATATCTGGGGACCGGACACCGACAACCCCATGTTTCCGTCCACCACCCAACTGGTGAACGGGCTGATCGGCCCGAAGGGCG
>CAZNBB010000016.1:28831-44767 GCA_964571225.1 uncultured Gammaproteobacteria bacterium | reverse complement strand
CTTGCGTACAGGTGCAGCAACATAACCGAGACCGGGGCGGATATCGAGTGTGCGGCAGGCAGGCACGAAAAAGCCCCGCGCACGGGGCTCTTTCGTGGGTGGGGTCGGGCGCAGGCTCAGGTGTGCCGGAAGTAACCCACTTCGGGTATTTCCAGCTCGTCGGAGCTCTCGGCTTCCTTCTCCAGGCCATGGACCAGTTTGTCGTGGTCGGCTTCCAGCTGGTGGAGTTGCTCTTCGCTGAGCTTGGGCAGAATGTTGTCCCGTATCAGGTCGCCCAGGTCGGCGAGCGTGATGGCCCACAGCTTCTTGTTGAGGTGGAAGCTGTGGTGGGCGTGCTGGCCGTACGGATAGTGGGAAAACTCCACGGCCTTCGTATAGCTCAGGTCCGGGTCGTTCTGCACGAAATTCTTGGCCCAGTCATACCACCACTTGTAGTACTTCTCCTGGCTCGCCACACCGAAGCCGTGGTGCTCGAAGAAGGCGCTGATGGTCAGACGGGCGGCGCCGTAACGCACCCCTTTTCCCAGAAAGGGAAAATGTCCGGACATGGTATTTGCTCCTCTGTTTCAGGTGGGCCTGTGGAGAGTTTCCATAGTTACGCAGGCGTATTGGCCGGCTGCACGACGGGGACGGCGGCGCGTGCGGCGCGGCGTTCCCGACGGGCGTCGATAACATTCTTCAGGGCGATGAGCAGTCCCAGGCCGAGAAACGCGCCCGGCGGCAGGGTCGCCACCAGGAAGCCCCGGTAGTGGTGCAGTACATGCAAGGTCCAGGTCTTGGCCGCCGGCCCGAACATCAACTGGGCGTTCGCCAGCAGCGTACCCTGACCCACCACCTCGCGAATGGCGCCCAGGGCCATCAGTACCAGGGTGAAGCCGATACCCATCATCAATCCGTCCAGGAAGGCCCGGTCCGCGGTGTTCTTGGACGCGAACGCCTCGGCCCGTCCGATGATCACGCAATTGGTGACGATCAGGGGAATGAAGATACCCAGGATGTTGTAAAGCTGGTGAAAATAGGCGTTCATCACCAGCTCGATGGCGGTCACGATGGAAGCGATCACCAGCACGAACACCGGGATGCGCACTTCCGGGCGCACCACCCGGCGGATCAGGGACACGGTGGTGTTGGACGCGACCAGGGTGGCGGTGGTGGCCAGACCCATGCCCAGGCCGTTGACGACGGTGGAGGTCACGGCCAGGGTCGGGCACAGCCCGAGCAGCTGGACCAGGCCGCTGTTGTTGGCCCACAGTCCGTTGACGGCGATCGACTTGTAGCTGGGTCCAGTCATGGCTACGAGGATGGCTGCGTCCGGCCGCGGCGGCCATGACGAGCGTCAATTGTTGTGCGTTGGATGAACTCACGCCTGCCCGGAAAGGGCCAACGGCCTCTGCTCCCTAACCAGCGCCGCCGGCCTTGAACAGGCTGTCACGGTTCTTGGAGAAGTATATCAGAGTCTTTCGAATTGCTTTTACTACCGCCCTTGGGGAAATTGTGGCGCCGGTGAACTGGTCGAATACGCCGCCGTCCTTCTTCACCTTCCACTTGTCCAGGGGCGGGTTGCCGATGGACTTGCCGTCGAAGCCGAAAATCCAGTTGGAGCGGTCTGCCTTGATGGCGTCCCCCAGCCCCGGGGTCTCGTGTTCGGACAGCACCCGCACGCCGGCGATGGTGCCGTCGTAGTAGATGCCCACCAGCAGCTTGATGGCGCCGCCGTAGCCGTCCGGGGCCACCGGGGTAAGCACCGCGGCCACCGGTTTGCCGTCCTTGCGCAGGCGGTACACGGTGACCGGGTCGCTGGTACCCAGCATGGCCGGGTCATGGACCTGCACGGTGTCCTTCAGCGGGTCGTTGTCGTAGGCGCTGCTGGGCACCAGCAGCTGCAGGCTGTGCAGCAGAGCCGCCCGTTCGTTGGCGGCGATACGTCCCCGGGTCTGGTCGTAGGTGAGTGCGACCAGTGCGGTGCCGGCGACCGCGAACAGCAACAGCAGCAGCGAAGTGACCAGGATCTGGCGATAGGTCATCGTCTATTCCCCGGTTTGGCCGAACACGCGCGGACGGCTGTAGTAGTCGATGGTGGGCGCGGCCATGTTCATCAACAGCACGGCGAAGGCCACCCCTTCGGGGTAGCCGCCCCAGGTGCGGATGACGTACACCAGGACGCCGATGCCGGCACCGTAGATCAGGCGGCCCCGGTTGGTGGTGCTCGCCGACACCGGATCGGTGGCGATGAAGAACGCCCCCAGCATGGTGGCGCCGCTGAACATATGAAAGAGCGGCGACGGGAAGCGGTCCGGGCTGTTCAGGTAGAAAGCCAATGCCATGAGGAACAAGGCACCCAGCATCCCGGCAGGGATCTGCCAGCGGATGACCCGCTCGCGCAGCAGCCAGACGCCCCCCACCAGATACCAGAGATTCACCCATTCCCACCCGATTCCACCGTAGTCGCCGAACACCGGCGCGCTGCCGATTTCGCTCATGGTCTTGTCGAGCCCGCGGCCGATCTTGACCGCGTCCAGAGGCGTGGCTGAGGTGACCGCGTCCCAGTTGAGACCGGCGGGGAAGTGGTTGGCAAACACCAGTTGCAGGGTCTGGGCGAGGTTCAGGGTATGGGCGCCGATGCCGACGGGAGAGGCCCACAGGGACAGTTCCCGGGGGAAGGAGATCAGCACCACCACATAGCCGACCATGGCCGGATTGAACGGGTTGTAGCCCAGCCCGCCGTACAGCTGCTTGGCCACCACGATGGCGAACAGTACCGCCACCACCGGTATCCACCACGGCGTCAGCGGCGGCAGTGCCAGGCCCAGCAGCGCACCGGTCACCACCGCGCTGCCGTCTGCCAGGAAGCGCCCTGCCGCGCGCCCGCGCAGTTGCAGCATGACAGCCTCGGCGCCCACCGCCACGGACACGCACAGCGCCAGATTGATCAGTACGCCCCAGCCGAAGAACCACCAGTAGGCCAGCGCGCCGGGCACCAGAGCGTAGAGCACCCGGCGCATGACCACGCCCACGTCGCTGTGGGCCGGCAGATGAGGCGAGCTGTAGGTGTGAAACTCCATCAGGCGTTTTCTTTGGAATCGGGTTTGTCGGTGGCGTCGGCGGCGCTTGCGGACGGCTCGCCGGCATCGGCTTGCGCCACGGACTCGTTGCCGACCGCCGCTTTCTTCGCCTTGGCCCGTTCCAGGGCGGCCTGGATGGCGGCTTTCTTGGTGTCCTGGGGCGCACCCTTGCGTCGCTCCCGCAGACGCTGTTCCCGTTCCTGCTTTTCCCGCTCCAGGCGGGCCAGGCGGAACTCATGGCGCCGGCGCGCCTGATCGGCGTGGCGCCGTTCCCGTTCCTGCGCCCAGATCTCGGTCTTGGCGAAGCGGTAGTATTGCACCAGCGGGATGTGGCTGGGACAGACCTGGGCACAGCAGCCGCATTCGATGCAGTCGAACAGGTGGTAGTCCTGGGTCTTGTCGAAATCCTTGGAGTGGGCGTACCAGTACAGCTGCTGGGGCAGCAGGTCCGCCGGACAGACCTGCACGCATTCCCCACAGCGGATGCAGGGCATGGCCGCCTGGGGCGGGGGCAGCTCGTCGCGACTGGCCACCAGTATGCAGTTGGTGGTCTTGACCACCGGCAGGGCGTCGTCCGGCAGGGCGAAGCCCATCATGGGTCCGCCCATCACCAGGCGGTCCGCCGCGTCGGTGTAGCCGCCGCACTGCTCCACCAGATCGGCGATGGGGGTGCCCACCAGCACCTCCAGGTTGCGGGGCTGGGCCACGCCGGCGCCGGTGACGGTGATGAACCGGGACACCAGCGGCTCGTTGTCCAGCACGTTGCGGTAGACGGCCGCCGCGGTGCCCACGTTGTGGCAGACCACGCCGATGTCGGCGGGCAGGCCCTGGCTGGGCACTTCCCGTCCGGTCAGCACCTTGATGAGCTGTTTCTCGCCGCCGGTGGGGTAGCGGGTGGGCACCGTCACCACCTGTACGGTGGCGTCGCCCGCCGCCTGCACTTCCCGCCGCAGCGCGGCAGTGGCCTCGGGCTTGTTGTCCTCCACGGCGATTACGCATTCGCGGGCGCCGATGGCGTGGCGCAGGATGGCCATGCCGGCCACGATGTCCGCCGGGCGCTCGCGCATCAGCATGTCGTCGCAGCTGATGTAGGGTTCGCACTCCGCGCCGTTGATGACCAGCAACTCGATGGCGTGGCCGGCGCCGGGATTCATTTTCACGAAGGTGGGAAAGCCCGCGCCCCCCAGTCCTACGATGCCGGCGTCCCGGATGCGGTTGCGCAATTCGCTGGGGTCCAGCGTGCGGTAGTCGGCTACCGGCTCGTCCCGCTGGCGCCATTGCTCCAGGCCGTCGGTCTCGATGACCACGCACAGCGCGGTCAGTCCGGAGGGATGGGGCACCGGCCGCTCGGCCACCTCCACCACCCGGCCCGAACTGCTGGCATGGACGGCGGCGCTGACGTAGCCCTCGGCCCGCCCGATGAGTTGACCCTTGAGGACCCGATCTCCCGGTTGCACCAGCGCTTCGGCCGGCTGACCGATATGTTGGTGCAGCGGCAGGATCAACCGGGGCGGCACCCGTGCGGGCACCACCGCCATGGCGGTGGATTGATCCTTGTGGCCGGGCAGGCGCAGGCCACCGTGGAAGTGAAACAGCTTGTCGAAGCGTGCCGCCATTCAAACAGGGCCGTCGAGCATGGGCGCTAGCGGGCCGCCTGCCGCAGCGGCGCCTCGGCGATGTCCACCCAGCGGTCCTCCGGGAACGGCCACTTCCAGGTGCTGATGTCTTCCCTGACCGGGACCATGTCGATGCAGTCCACCGGGCAGGGCTCCAGGCACAGTTCGCAGCCGGTGCATTCGTCTTCGATGACGGTGTGCATGTGCTTGGCGGCCCCCAGGATGGCGTCCACCGGGCAGGCCTGAAGACACAGGGTGCAGCCGATGCAGGTACTCTCGTCGATGCGCGCCACCCGCTTGCCCTTGTGCTCGCCGTGGCTTTCGTTCAGGGGCACGGGGTCGCGCCCCAACAGGTCGGCCAGGGCCTGGATGCCGGCTTCGCCGCCGGGCGGACACTGGTTGATCTCCGCTTCGCCGGCCGCGATGGCTTCGGCATAGGGCCGGCAGCCGGCGTAGCCGCACTGGCCGCACTGGGTCTGGGGCAGGATGGCGTTGATCTGTTCCACGATGGGTTCGCCCTCCACCCGGAAGCGGATGGCCGAGTAGCCCAGCAGCAGGCCGAACACGGCGGCCAGCAGCCCCAGGGCGAGCACCGGCGTCAGCATGGTGCGCTATCCCCCTTGTCAGCCGTGTACGCTTTCATGGTGCCGCCTCAACCCTTGACCAGGCCCGAGAAACCCATGAACGCCAGGGACATCAGCCCGGCGGTGATCAGGGCGATGGCCGAGCCGCGGAACGGCACCGGCACGTCCGCGGCCGCCACCCGTTCGCGGACCGCCGAGAAGAGAATGAGCACCAGCGAGAAACCCACCGCCGCGCCGAAGCCGTACACCGCCGACTGCAGGAATCCCAGGTGCTGCTGGACATTCAGCAGGGCCACGCCCAGCACGGCGCAGTTGGTGGTGATCAGGGGAAGAAAGATGCCCAGCACCTGATAGAGCAGGGGGCTGGTCTTGTGTACCACCATTTCGGTGAACTGCACCACCACCGCGATGACCAGGATGAAGGTGATGGTGCGCAGGTACCCCAGGCCCAGGGGTTCGAGCAGGTAGTGCTCGGCCAGGTAGCTGCAGATGGAGGACAGGGTCAGCACGAAGGTGGTGGCCAGCGCCATGCCGGTAGCCGTTTCCAGCTTGCGCGACACGCCCATGAAGGGACACAGTCCCAGGAATTTCACCAGCACGAAGTTGTTCACCAGCACCGTGCTGACCAGGATCAGGGCGTATTCGGTCATCGCACATCAACTCCATGCAGCCGGGTGGAGTTAAAACGAGTATCCATTATACAGCTTATCGATATCGTCCCCCATCCGCTTGGCGGGGGCGCGGATTGCAGTGCGTTACTTGACCCGCATGCCGGGTTGGGCGCCGCTGTCCGGGGACAGGATCCACAGGTCCCGCCCGCCGGGGCCGGCGGCAAGCACCATGCCTTCCGACATGCCGAAGCGCATCTTGCGGGGCGCCAGGTTGGCCACCATGACGGTGAGCCGGCCCTGCAGGTCCTCGGGCTGATAGGCGGACTTGATGCCCGCGAACACCGTACGGGTTTCACCCCCCAGGTCCAGCGTCAGGCGCAGCAGTTTGTCCGCGCCCTCGACGTGCTCGGCCTTGGCGATACGTGCCACCCGCAGGTCCAGCTTGGCGAAGTCCGGGTACTGGATCTCCGGCCCGATGGGCTCGTCCTGCAACGGCCCGCTGGGCGCGGCGGCGGCTTCCGCGCCGGCCATGTCTTCCCGCGATGCCTCCAACAACGCCTCCACGGCGTCCGGCTCGATGCGCGTCATCAACGGCACGAACGCACCGATAGTATGGTTGACCAATGGTTCACCAACCTTGATCCAGGTCAGAGGTTCGACACCGAGGAATGTCTCGGCGCCCTCGGCCACGCCGGGCAGCACCGGCTTGAGGTAGGTCATCAGCACCCGGAACAGGTTCAGGCCCATGGTGCACACGGCCTGCACTTCCGCCTCCCGCCCCGGTTCCTTGATAGCCACCCAGGGTTTTTGGGCGTCAATGTACTGATTGGCCTTGTCCGCCAGCTGCATGATTTCGGTCATGGCATGGCCGAATTGGCGGGTTTCGTAGAGCTCGGCGATGGCGTCGGCGGCGCCGGCGAATTCGGCGAACAGCGCCGGCTCCGGCAGTTCGGCGGACAGTCTGCCCTCGAAGCGCTTGTTGATGAAGCCGGCGCAGCGGCTGGCGATATTCACCACTTTGCCCACCAGGTCGGCGTTCACCCGCAGGCGGAAGTCTTCCAGGTTCAGGTCCAGGTCGTCGATGCCGTCGCCCAGCTTGGCGGCGAAGTAGTAGCGCAGGTATTCGGGATTCAGGTGGTCCAGATAGGTGCGCGCCATGATGAAGGTGCCGCGGGACTTGGACATCTTCTGGCCGTTGACAGTCAGAAAGCCGTGGCAGAACACCGCGGTGGGTGTGCGCAGTCCGGCGCCGGCGAGCATGGCCGGCCAGAACAGCGTATGGAAATAGGCGATGTCCTTGCCGATGAAATGGTACAGCTCATAGTGGCTGTCGGTGCCCCAGTAGGCGTCGAAATCCAGTTCCGGGCGCCGTTTGCAGAGGTTCTTGAAGCTGGCGATGTAGCCGATGGGGGCGTCCAGCCACACGTAGAAGTATTTGCCCGGCGCGTCGGGGATCTCGAAGCCGAAGTAGGGGGCGTCGCGGGAGATGTCCCAGTCCTGCAGGCCGGCCTCGAACCACTCGTTGAGCTTGTTGGCGATGCCGCTCTGCAGGCCGCTGCGGCTGATCCACTGGCGCAGCATGCCCTGGAAATCGCCGAGCTTGAAGAAATAGTGCTCCGATTCCTTTTCTATGGGCTGGGCGCCGGAGATGGCCGATACCGGGTTCTTAAGGTCGGTGGGGCTGTAGGTGGCTCCACATACCTCGCAGGAATCACCGTACTGGTCCGGGGCGCCGCAGCGCGGGCACTCCCCCTTGATGAACCGGTCCGGCAGGAACATCTGACGCTCCGGGTCGAAGGCCTGGCGGATGGTGCGGGTGACGATATGGCCGGCATCCCGGTTGCGGGTGTAGATGTAGGCCGCCGACTCGCGGTTTTCGGGCGAGTGGGTGGTGTAGTAGTTGTCGAAGCCGATCCGGAACTCCGCGAAGTCCGCCCGATGGGCCGCCCCCACCTGCTCGATGAGGGCCTCCGGGGTCAGGCCTTCCTTCTCGGCCCGCAACATGATGGGGGTGCCATGGGCGTCGTCGGCGCACACGTACAGGCAGTTATGGCCCCGCAGCTTCTGGAACCGGACCCAGATGTCGGTCTGGATGTACTCCACCAGATGACCCAGGTGGATGGGCCCGTTGGCGTAGGGCAGGGCACTGGTGACCAGGATGGTGCGTCGAGAGTCGTTCATGAGCGGCGGGTGGCGCTAACCCCAAGGAATGAAAGGCGCATAAGTTAACAATTATCCGCTGTGCCCGCCACCGGAATGGGGTAAATCCCCCTGCCCGGGGACGGGAGACGCCGGTATGAAACTTGTGTACAATCCCGCCCACTTTTCAGGTTTCCGCGCCCGGTGCTGCGGTGAGCGCGTTCAGAGGACCACTGACATGAGTGACGTATCCCAGCTGCAGGTCGAGACTGCCCTCAAGGAGTACATCGACCCCTATCTGGAAAAGGACCTGGTCTCCACCAAGTGCATCAAGAGCATTGCGGTGGACGGCGACAAGGTGACCGTGGATGTGACGCTCGGTTTTCCCGCCAAGGGCTATGCGGAGCAACTGGCGCAGAAGCTGGCGGAGAAGATCAAAGGCATCAGCGGCGTTGCCGATGCCACCGTCAACGTGGACAGCAACATCGTGCCCCACGCGGTGCAGAAGGGCGTGGAGCCCATCAAGGGCATCAAGAACATCATTGCGGTGGCGTCCGGCAAGGGCGGCGTGGGCAAGTCCACCACTGCCGTCAACCTGGCCCTGGCTCTGTCCCAGGAAGGTGCCAGCGTCGGCATTCTGGACGCGGACATCTACGGCCCCAGCCAGCCGCGCATGCTGGGTGTGAGCGGGCGCCCGGAGTCCAAGGACGGCAAGACCCTGGAGCCCATGGTCAGCTACCACGTGCAGGCCATGTCCATCGGTTTCCTGATCGACGAGGAAACCCCCATGGTGTGGCGCGGCCCCATGGTCACCCAGGCCCTGCAGCAGCTGTTGTCCGACACCAACTGGAAGGACCTGGATTACCTGGTGATCGACCTGCCCCCGGGCACCGGCGACACCCAGCTGACCCTGGCCCAGCAGGTGCCGGTCAGTGGCGCGGTGATCGTCACCACCCCCCAGGACATCGCCCTGCTGGACGCCCGCAAGGGCCTGAAGATGTTCCAGAAAGTGGAAGTGCCGGTGCTGGGCATCGTGGAGAACATGAGCATCCACATCTGCAGCAACTGCGGCCACGAGGAGCATATCTTCGGCGAAGGCGGCGGCACGCGCATGGCCGAGCAGTTCGACGTGGACTTTCTCGGTGCCCTGCCCCTGGATATCCATATCCGGGAGGAGACCGACGCGGGCAAGCCTTCCGTGGTTGCCGATCCGGACAGCCGCATCTCCCAGATCTATCGGGACATCGCCCGCCGTACGGCCGCCAAGTTGTCTCTGCAGGCGAAGAACTTCGCGGCCAAGTTCCCGAAGATCGTCATCCAGAACAACTGATGCAGCATATCGGGGCCTGCCGCAGACCCCGCCCGGCGGGGCGGGGTCCGGCGTCCCTGGCAGGCTAACGCCCCATGGCAATCAAATCGGACCGTTGGATTCGCCGCATGGCCGAGCAGTGCGGCATGATCGACCCGTACGAGCCCGGCCAGGTGCGCGAGACCGACGCCGGTCGCGTGATCTCCTACGGCACCTCCAGCTACGGCTACGATATCCGCTGCTCCGACGAGTTCAAGATCTTCACCAATATCAATTCGGCCATCGTCGATCCCAAGAACTTCGATGCCAACAGCTTCGTGGACGTCAAGTCGGACGTCTGCATCATCCCGCCCAACTCCTTTGCCCTGGCCCGTACGGTGGAATATTTCCGCATCCCCCGGGACGTGCTGACCATCTGTCTCGGCAAGTCCACCTACGCCCGTTGCGGCATCATCGTGAACGTCACCCCCCTGGAGCCGGAGTGGGAAGGGCACGTGACCCTGGAGTTCTCCAACACCACGCCCCTGCCGGCCAAGATCTACGCCAACGAAGGGGTTGCCCAGGTGCTGTTCCTCGGCGCCGACGAAGTCTGCGAAACCTCCTACGCCGACCGCGGCGGCAAGTACCAGGGCCAGCGCGGCGTGACCCTTCCGAAAGCTTGATTGCCTACTGGTCCACGGCCCCGAGCGCCGGTCGATCGAAAGGCAAAAGCGCCACGGAAAACACGGAAAACACGGAAAGGGTTATGCGTCTTCACGTTCAGCGGCGCTGGCCGCCGGTATCGTAGGTTGGGCTCATCCAACCGAAGCCTTTCATTTTGTATAACTTGGGGTTTTCAGTGAGCTGCAGGACTCGGCGTTCTTCCTACGCCGACACTTTTAGAAATCAAGATTCCCCCATTTGCATTTTTCCGTGTTTTCCGTGGCGCTTTTAGTTGGCATGGGGGGTCTTGGGCTGCACCCGCAGGCTCGGGCTGACGGACTGCAGGATACTGCAGTAGCGGGTGCCGTCGGCCTGCTCGCGCTGCTCAATCTTGACCGGCAGGTAATGCAATGACGGTGCGCACCACAGGTCGGTGACCCGTTTGTTGTCGCTGCGGCGGCGTTCTATTTTGACGGTGTCGTATTGGCCTGCCGGTGTGGTCAGGCGTTCCCGTCCGACCACCTTGAAACTGTAGACCTTCAGTTTGCCGCCGTCGGCAATGGGGAATTTGAGGCTTGTGGCGCCGCTGTCCAGGTCCATCATCAACGCCAGTTGCACCACCAGCTTGTCCAGCGTGTCGGGGGGGATGTGCATTTCCCAGGTGTGACCGGCGACGGCATTCTGCACCAGGGCCTTCTGCCAGTCGAAGCGCAGATCCGCGTGACGTTCGTGGTCGCTGCCCGTGAGGGCGTAGTGGTATTCCAGGGGACGCAGAGTGCCGGACGACAACAGTCCGCGGCTGCTCTCGTGCAACTGGTCGTCCCGGAACCAGGAAATCAACCGGGTCGGTCGGGTGTAGGACTGATAGAGGTAGTGGCCCGGCGACGGATAGCTGAGGCTGATGGTCGCGCGGGCGACACGGAAGCCGTTGCGGCTGAGCTGGTAGTCGGCCGAGAATGCGGGCGGTTTTCCTGCGGCGGCCAGCGCATGGGTGGCGCCCAGCATCAGGAACAGGGCCGCGATCCCGGCGAGCAGCACGCTGGGCCGCCGGCCGGCACTCATGTGGCGGTGGGCTCGGTGTCCGGCATCCGAACTGGGGCGTCCAGCAGCCTACCGTCCAGACGCACGCGGTCGCCTTCCAGTTGCAGCCGGCCTTCGGCGAACCATCGCACCGCCGCCGGATACAGGCGATGCTCCTGTTCCAGGACCCGGGCCGCCAGTCGGTCGGGGTCGTCGTCGGCCCTTACCGGCACCGCCGCCTGGGCGATGACCGGTCCGCCGTCCAGGTCGTCGGTCACGAAGTGCACGCTGGCGCCGTGTTCAACGGCCCGGTCCGCCAGTGCCCGCTCGTGCGTATGCAGGCCGGGATACGATGGCAGCAGGGAAGGATGGATGTTGAGCATCCGGCCCCGATAGTGGGCCACGAAAGCCGGCGTCAGGATACGCATGAAACCGGCCAGCACCACCAGTGCGGGCCGGTACCGGTCGATGAGTGCGCTCAGTGCGTTGTCGAACTGGTCGCGGCCGCGGTAAGCCCGATGGTCCAGGACCTGTGTCTCGATGCCGGCCGCGCGTGCCCGTTCCAGCCCTGGCGCCGTCGGCCGGTTGCTGATGACCGCCCTGATGCTGACGGGCAGGGTGCCGGCGTCAATCCCGTCGATGAGCGCCTGCAGGTTGCTGCCCCGTCCCGAAATGAGCACCACGATGGGCAGCGCGCTGCTGGAAGGTTCCTGCACGGGACGCTCCGGGCGCGCGCCGCTCAGGGACGGATCTCGACGTCGGCGGCGCCTTCGCTGGCCTCCACGCTGCCGATGACCGAAGCGGTCTCGCCGTGACTGCGCAGGTGCTCCAAGGCGTGGTCGACGTCTTCCGGTGCCACGCATAGCACCATGCCCACGCCGCAGTTGAAGGTGCGGTACATTTCGCTGTCGTCCACCCGCCCCTGTTCCTGCAGCCAGTCGAATATGGCGGGGCGCTGCCAGCTGCCGGCCTTGATCACCGCGCGGGTATCGGCGGGCAGGACGCGGGGAATGTTCTCCAGCAGTCCGCCGCCGGTGATATGCGCCAGGGCATGGACCGGCAGCAGGGCCAGCAGGCTGAGAACCGATTTCACGTAGATATGAGTCGGTGTGAGCAGTACTTCGCCCAGGGGACGACCGTCGAACGCCTCGTCCATGCTGGCTCCGCTGCGTTCGGCGATCTTGCGGATCAGGGCGTAGCCATTGGAGTGAGGGCCCGAGGAGGCCACGCCGATCAGCAGATCGCCGGGGCGCACCGCGCTGCCGTCGATGATGTGGTCCTTTTCAACGACTCCGACGCAGAAACCGGCCAGATCGTAGTCGCCGCTTCCGTACATGCTGGGCATCTCGGCGGTTTCACCGCCCACCAGCGCGCAGCCGGCAAGCTCGCAACCCCGTGCAATGCCGCCGATGACTTGCGCCGCCACGTCCACCTCCAGCTTGCCCGTGGCGTAGTAATCCAGGAAGAACAGCGGCTCGGCGCCTTGCACGAGGATATCGTTGGCGCACATGGCGACCAGATCGATGCCTACCGTGTCGTGTTTGCCAAGCTCGATGGCCAGACGCAGTTTGGTTCCCACGCCGTCGGTGCCGGATACGAGCACCGGTGCTCGATAGCGATCCAGCGGCAGCTCGAACAGGGCTCCGAAACCGCCCAGCCCGCTCAGAGCCCCCGGTCGCTGGGTCCGCGCGACGGCGGACTTGATGCGCGTCACCAGTTCGTTGCCGGCGTCGATATCCACGCCGGCGTCGCGGTAGGTGAGGGGAGCGTGGTCGTCGCTTGAGCTGGGAGGTTGCTGTGAATTCACTGGGGGCTCCCGTAGTGATAGTTCGCCGATGGGCGTGGGCTGTCGGCCGCGTTGCGGACAAGGTATGGTATTTTAGCCCGATTACGGCGCCGGGCGGACAGCCGAGATTGTATCCGGCGGCGCGGCATGGAGAAACCATTGCAGGCTGATATATGCTGGCTGGCCTCGGCGCGGCAGCGCATCCGGTTGGCCGGCGCAAAGCGGTGGAGGTGGATACGATGATTCAGGGCCGGATACGGGTCTGGCTGGGTTGCCTGTTGTTGCCGGTGCTCATGTGGACCGGCAATGTGCCGGCCGCGCCGGTGGAACACCTGTTCCAGGCCGAGGTGCCGGTGGCCGACCAGGGCGCCGGCGAGCGCGGTGCCGCCGTTCACAAGGCGCTGGCTGATGTGCTGGTGCGGCTGACCGGAGAGCAGGACGTTGCCCAGCAGCCTGCGGCGGCGAACCTGCTCAGCAACCCGGACCGCTTCGTGCAGCAGTACCGTTACCGCCGCAAGCCACCGCCCGATGTGAAACCGTCCTCCACCTCCGCATTGTGGCTGTGGGTTCGATTCGATGCCCGCGGCGTGGAAAAGGCGGTGCGTCAGGCCGGTCTGCCCCTGTGGGGCCGGGAACGGCCGCTGACACTGATCTGGCTCGCCGTGCAGGACGGCAATCAGCGTTACCTGGTGGCCAGCGACGCCGACAGCGACATGCGTCGTGCCGTGCAGCGCGAGGCACACCGCCGGGGGGTGCCGGTGCTGTTTCCGCTGCTGGATCTGGAGGATCAGTCGCGGGTGCAGTTCCCGGATGTCTGGGGCGGATTCGTGGGCGTGGTGACCGATGCCTCCAAGCGTTACCACGCGCCGGACGTGCTCATCGGGCGGCTGGCGCACCAGTCCGGCGGCAACTGGACCGCGCGCTGGACCATGGAGCTCGACGGCGACGAGATCAACTGGGTGGCCAGCGACCCTTCGGTGGATACGGTGCTGGCCGCCGGCATCGACGGGGCGGCGGACCGTCTGGCCGCCCGGCTGGCGGTAAGCCCGGGATCCGGGGGGCAGACGCAGCTCTCGCTGACCGTGGACGGCGTGCAGTCGCTGGCAGACTACGCGCGGGTCAGCAAGTATCTGGCGTCACTCACTCCGGTCCAGCAGTTGGACATCACCCGGGTGGACGGCTCCCAGGTCACCTTTGGCCTTGAACTCGACGGCGCCACCGGCACGCTGGACCAGGCCATCGCCCTCGGTTCGGTGCTGCAGCCCGTGTCAGGTTCCGACAGTACTTACCGGCTGAGCCCGTGAGAGCCCGTGATCTGCCCAACCTGATTACGCTGGTGCGCTTTCTGCTGGTTCCACCGGTGGTGGTGCTGCTGCTCAACCATCGTTATGGGCTGGCACTCGGCGTTTTCATGCTGGCAGGCTTTTCGGATGCCCTGGACGGCTACCTCGCCAAGCGCTTTCACTGGACCAGTCGCCTGGGCGGGTTGCTGGATCCGCTCGCCGACAAGGCGTTGCTGATTTCCTGCTATCTGTCGTTGGCCGTGCTCGGCCTGATTCCTCTGTGGCTGGTCGTGCTGGTTATCGTGCGCGACCTGGTGATCGTCTGCGGCGCGGCGGCCTATCATCTGTGGGTGGAGGTACTGGACCCCCAGCCACGGCTGCTCAGTAAGGTGAACACGGCCGCACAGCTGCTGCTGGTGCTGGCGGTGATGTTCAGCGCCGGTCTGGTGAGGCTGGACCCGTTCTGGATACGCGCCCTGGTCGCGCTGGTGCTGGTGACCACCGTGGCCAGCGGCGCGGACTACGTCTGGACCTGGGGCCGCCGGGCCCGCCATCGGCGGCTGGCGGCGCGCGGGTGACCGAGTCCCGCACCTGGCTGGCGTTGGTGCTGCTCGCGGGTGGCGGCTGGTTGCTGTATCTGCTGGCGCCGGTGCTCACGCCGTTTCTGGTGGCCGCCCTGTTCGCTTACCTGGGCGATCCGCTGGCGGACCGGCTGGAGGCCCTGGGCCTGTCCCGCACCCTGGCGGTGGCGGTGGTGTTCATCGTCATGGTGGCCGGTCTGCTGGTGCTGCTGGTGGTGCTGGTGCCGTTGCTGGAGCGCCAGGTGAGCGCCTTCGTGCAGCGCCTGCCCGCCTACCTGGACTGGCTGCAGACCACGGTGGTGCCCCACCTGACCCGTCTGCTGGGCATGGAACCCACCCAGGTGCTCGACGTGGGCGCTCTGAAGGCGTCCCTGGGCAGCCACTGGAAGGAGGCGGGCGGCCTGCTGGCCGGTCTGGTGGGTACGGTGTCCCGTTCCGGGCTGGCCCTGGTGGGTTGGGCGGTGAATGTGCTGCTGGTGCCGGTGGTGGGTTTCTACCTGCTACGGGACTGGGACGTGCTGGTGGCGCAGGTACGCGCGCTGCTGCCAAGGCGCCTGGAGCCTCAGGTGGTGAGCCTGGCGCGGGAGTCGGACGAAGTGCTGGGAGCGTTCCTGCGCGGCCAGCTGCTGGTGATGCTGTCCCTGGGCGTGATCTACAGCGTGGGGCTGTGGCTGGTGGGTCTGGACCTGGCGCTGTTGCTGGGCATGGTGGCCGGGCTGGTGAGTTTCGTTCCGTACCTGGGTTTCGTGGTGGGCATCGTGGCGGCCGGGATCGCCGCCGTCGTGCAGTTTCATTCGGCACTGCCGGTGCTGTACGTGCTCGCCGTGTTCGGTGTCGGGCAGTTGCTCGAGGGGACGGTTTTGACGCCGACCCTGGTGGGCGACCGCATCGGCCTGCATCCGGTGGCGGTGATTTTTGCCGTGCTCGCCGGCGGGCAGCTGTTCGGTTTCTTCGGGGTGCTGCTGGCGTTGCCGACGGCCTCGGTGATCATGGTCCTGCTGCGCCATGCCCATCAGCGCTATCTGAGCAGCCGGCTCTACGACAGCAGCCCCTGACCGCCGATGCATCCGCAACTTCCCCTGGGTCTGCGCCTGCAGGACAACGCCCGGTTCGAGAACTTCCACGCCGGTCCCAATGCCGAGCTGGTGCGGGTGCTGCGCCAGTGCGCCGCCGGCGACGGGGAGCCCTGCCTGTATGTCTGGGGGCCGCAGGGAACCGGCAAGTCCCATCTGCTGCAGGCGGTGTGCCGGGACGCCGAGCGCAGTGGCTCGGCGGTGGCCTATCTGCCCCTGGCGGAGCTGAT
>CAZNBB010000016.1:0-28731 GCA_964571225.1 uncultured Gammaproteobacteria bacterium | reverse complement strand
TGCAACTGCGGGCCCGGCGCTGCGGACTGGAACTGCCCGCCGACACGGCGGGTTATCTGTTGCGCCGCTATCCTCGCGACCTGAAGGCCTTGTTCCGCTTGTTGGACCGCCTCGACGAGGAGGCATTGGCGGCCCAGCGCCGCCTGACGGTGCCCTTCGTCAAAGCGGTGCTGGAGGGGCAGGAGGGCGGGAACTGATGCCGGTCAGTCCGCGGTACGCAAGGCTCGCATGGAACGCACATAGCCGATGGCGCCCACGAACCAGACGATGACCAGCGCGACTTCCAGCAGCGCGTAGGGGCGATCGGCCGGGCTGCTCCAAGCGGTCACCACGCCGTAGGCGAAATACAGCAGCGCCAGGAACAGGCTCCACTGGCTGGTGTACACGCGGCCGTGCAGCAGGCCGCGCAAGGGGAACAGCAAGGGGACGCCGGCGTAGAGCAGGGCAATGGAGGTCGGGGTCTGTTTGGGCGGCACCAGCCACCCGAACCAGATCACCAGCAAAAAGAAGGTACCCAGGTAGCCCGCCAGGGTCAGCAGATACCAGCCTTTGGGCGATCTCATTGCGTGGAGGTGTCCGGCCGGCCCGGGTTCAGGGCGCCGGCCGCATGGGCCAGACGCCTGCCCAGCGCCCGGCACAGGCGGATCTCCGCGTCGCTGAGCGGACGTTTGCTGTCGGCGCCGGCCAGGTGGCTGGCGCCGTAGGGTGTGCCGCCGGTTTCCGTGGTCAGCAAGTCCGGCTCGGTGTAGGGCAGGCCCATCAGCAGCATGCCGTGATGGAACAGCGGCAGCATCATGGAGAGCAAAGTGGTTTCCTGCCCGCCGTGCATACTGGCGGTGGACGTGAATACGCCGGCGGGCTTGCCCGCCAGTGCGCCGCTCAGCCACAGGCTGCTGGTGGAATCCAGAAAATACTTCAGTGGCGCGGCCATGTTTCCGAAGCGGGTGGGGCTGCCCAGGGCAAGGCCGGCGCACTCTTGCAGATCTTCGACCGTCGCGTAGGGCGCGCCTTCGGAGGGAATGCTGTCCTCCACAGCCTCACAGACCGTGGATACGGGAGGCACGGTACGCAGCCGCGCCTGCATGCCGTGTACTTCCTCGACACCGCGAGCGACACGACGGGCCATATCCGCCACCGCGCCGTAGCGGCTGTAGTAAAGGACGAGAATCTCCGCCACTTACAGGATCTCCAACACGTTTTCCGGGGGGCGCCCCAGTGCTGCCTTGCCGTTTGCCACCACAATGGGCCGTTCGATCAGCTTCGGGCGCTGGACCATGGCGCGGACCAGCGTCTCGCGGGTCAGTCCCGGATCGTCCAGGGCCGCTTCGGTGTACTCGGCTTCCTTCCTGCGCATCAGGTCCCGGGGTTCCATGCCCAGCATGTCCAGCAGTCGGGCAAGCTCTTCGGCGTTGGGCGGCGTCTTCAGGTATTCCACCACCCGCGGTTCGATACCGCGTTCGCGAAGCAGCTGCAGCGTCTGTCGGGATTTGCTGCAGCGTGGGTTGTGGTAGATCGTGACGTCCGCATGTGGGTCTTGAGCCATCGACGTAATCCTTCATGGGAGCAACTCGGCGGCCCGCGCGATAGGGCGTCCGAGCGGGTCGGGCGGCTATTGTCCCAGACCCTCGCCATGGCGTCCATGCGCCCCGCTTACCGCATTCTTGACGCGTTCATGGCGCAATGCTAGCTTCCGGCGTTAGTCCGCACCGCGTGCCATGCGGTGGCGACCTTGGGGGGGCGGGACGATATTTCCGTGATGAGATCGGCTCTTGTACTGCGACTCTTGCTTGTCTGCGGACTGATTGCCGGGTGTGCCGCCGCTCCGGTGCAGGAAATGAGCGATGCACGGCAGGCGATCGAGGCGGCCCGGGAGGGGGGCGCCGAACAGCATGCCCGCCACGCGCTGGCCAGCGCCGACGCGCTGTTGAAGGATGCGCAGCATCAACTGGAGTTGAAGCACTACACGGCCGCCCGAGAGCGGGCGATGCGTGCCAAGCAACGGGCGATCGATGCGCTGGACAAGGCCCGCCAGGCTGAAACGACCAAACCCTAAACGCCTTAATAGCATGGGATAAAATGCCCGGCCGATTTCTCGTGTGGGGCAAGCGCCACATAACCCAATGACTTAGCTTGACATTCCCAAACAGCGGGTGGTAGGGTCAGGCGACAATGATTACGTTGAAATAACCATGGCTTGCGCCAGCACGCCACTCGAACACCAATCGGTTTTGCACAACAACAACCCACCTAGGGAGATGTACCGTATGAAACTCATCCGCGCAGCCAAGTATCTATCGGTGACGGTTTTCGCCCTGGTCGTGGCAGTTGGTTGTGCCACTGCTCCCAAGGAGCAGGCGGCACCGGCCCCGGCCCCGATGGCCAAGGGTCCAAGCCAGGCCACCACCCAAGCGCTGGACGAAGCCAAGGCCGCCATTGCCAAGATGGATGCGCTGGATTGGAAATGGCGCGATACGGCGAAGATCATGAAGAAGGCCGAAGCGGCGGCCGCCAAGGGGGATGACGCGAAGGCGCAGAAGCTGGCCAAGGAGGCCCAACTGCAGGCCGAAGACGCTGTCAACCAGTACTACCTCGAGAAGGCCAAGTGGATGATGGAGAAGGCCTCCCGCGCCTCGGGTCTGACCGAGCAGCAAAAAGCCACGCGCAGCGAAGCCAAGGCCGCCATCGACAACGCCGAGGGCAAGAAGGCCTACGACCTGTTGAGCCAGCTGACCTCCGAGCTGGCTGCCGCCAACATGAGCTATACGGTGGTGCGGGGCGACAGCCTGTGGGCCATCGCCGGCCGTTCGGACACCTACAACAACCCCTATGAATGGCCGCTGATCTACAAGGCCAACAGCAGCAAGATCCGGGACGCCGACTTGATCTTCCCCGGCCAGGTGTTCGACATCGAGCGCAACCCCTCCACGGCTGAGGTGGATGCCGCCATTCACCATGCCAAGACCCGTGGCTCCTGGTCGCTGGGCAAGGTGGAGCAATCCGACCGCGCCTACCTGGGGTCCCTGCGGGTTCGTTGATCCGCTGGGTCGTCCCTCGACTCTGAATGCACAAAGGGCCTGCGGGCCCTTTGTTGCGTCTGTCCCCTGAAACCCTGTGGAAGATTTTCTGTGCTGCCGCGTCCTTCTGGTAGGATCGCACCGACAGTTGCGCCCTGAGCGCGCAGATGGCAGCTTATCCGCTACCGGATTGGCCAACGAAGGGGAGCGAGCGGTTTTGAGTCGTAGTCGTTATGTCTTCTTTCTTGTCGCGATGCTGGTTGCGCCATTAGCCGTCGCCGCCGTCAATTTCTCGCTGCCCGGGCTGGACGGGGTCCAGCACAAGCTATCCGACTACCGTGGTAAATGGGTGGTGGTCAACTACTGGGCGACCTGGTGCCCCCCGTGCCGAGAGGAAATCCCTGAACTGGAAAAGTTCTACAAAGAACACAAGGGCAAAGATGCGGTGGTGCTGGGGGTGAACTTCGAAGACATTACCCGCGAGCAGCTGCGCGCCTTCGTCCGCGAACACCACATGACGTACCCCATCCTGCAGGCGAAACCCGCGGCACGCACGCCCCTTGGATCGATTCCAGGGTTGCCGACCACGTACCTGATATCGCCCACCGGTAAGCGGGTGGCCCGGCAGGTGGGGCCGTTGACTGCTCAGGCGCTGAATGACTTCATCAGTCGCGAGGAGACCAAGGACAAAGCACAGACGGCGCTGCTGGAGCGCCACTAGTGGAGGTTACAGGTGATGTCGATTCGCCGATTCTATCTGATCTTGGCTGCGCTGCTCGTTGTCCCGCTGGTGCATGCGGCGGCGCCCCGTGACCCGTCGACGCATTTCTTCAGCCAGACGTTGGGCGACTTCCAGGATGAACTCGCCACGGCAAAAGCCCAGGGCAAGGATGGCATTCTGCTGTTCTTCGAGCAGGCCGACTGTCCGTTCTGTCACCACATGAAGCAGACCGTGCTGAATCAACCCCAGGTGCAGGACTACTTCAAAAAGCACTTCCTGTGCTTTCCCGTAGACATCGAGGGCGATGTTCAGATCACCAATTTTCAAGGCAAGAACATGAGCGAGAAGGATTTCGCCTTCAAGCAGAACAGAGTGCGAGCCACCCCCGTGTTCATGTTCTACAACCTGCAGGGCAAACCCGTGGTGCGCTTTACGGGCGAAACGTCCGGCGTGCATGAGTTCATGCTGCTCGGCAAGTACGTCGTCGACGGTGTCTACAAGAAAATGCCGTTCATCCGCTACAAGCGCGAGCAGCGGGACGCCACTCTGCAATGATCCGCTTGCCGGCTGTCGTCCTGCGGCCGTTGTCGGCGGCCGCGGTCCTGTTCTGCGCGCTTGCGTCCCACGCATTCGCTGCCAGTCCTGCTGTGACGCCGGCCGGTCTTCCGGATCACCTGACACTGGCTGAAGCGCTGGCACTCGCCGAGGGACCGCATCCTGACCTGACGGTGGCCAAAGCGGATGTGCAGGCGGCCCGTGCCGAGCGTCTCGCCGCCGACGCCAATATGGGCGTCAACGCGTCCCTGGATGCCCGCGGCATATGGGTGGACCCGTCCCCCGTTGCGCCGTATCAGTCCCACAACGATTCCAGCGTCAGCGTGTTGCTGACCAAGCGCCTTTACGACTTCGGATATACCGGGGCCTTGCGTTCGGCGGCCGAGGCGGCCACCGAGGGCAGCCGGTTGCAGTACATGGACGCCCGCAATCGGCACCGCATCGATGTGCTGGCGAAGTATTTCGACGTACTATTGGCGGATCAGAAATTCGCGGTGACCGACCAGGCCATGGCAGTGGCCTACGTGAGTTTCGATCGTGTGCGCGACCGGCACGAGCTCAAGCAGGTCTCCGACATCGCGTTGCTGGAATCCCAGAACACTTACGAGCGGGCGCGTACCGAGCGCTATGCCGCCGAGGCGGCGCAACGCACCACGCGGGCCCGCCTTGCCGAGGCCCTGGACCGCCCCGGCTCGCTGCCATCGACACTGGAGACGCCCAGGCTCCCCGGCATCGCCCGTGCGCTGCCGGACGTCGATCGCCTGGTCCAACAGGCCATGGATGACAACCCGGTGATACTGGCCATGCACCAGGAGATGCGGGCGGCCCGCGAACGGCTGGCGGCGGCCCGCAGCAGCGGCGGCCCCGTGCTGAGCGCCGAGGCGGAAGCGGCGGACTACAATCGACAGTTCGGTTCCCGCGACCGCTGGCGGGGCGGCCTGGTTCTGCATGTGCCCCTGTTCACGGGCGGCAGCGTCGACGCCGCAGTCGGAAAGGCCCAGGCGGCCCTCGAGCGGGTGACGGGGCGCCTGGGGCAGGCTCGGCTGCGGGTACGACAGGCGGTACTGGATGCCTGGGAAAATCTGCAGACGCTGCGCGCCAAGCGGCAGGAGGACAAGGTGCTGCTTGATTATCGGGACCTGTACCTGGACCGGGCCCGTGCCCTGTATCAGCTGGAGGTGCGCACCGATCTGGGCGATGCCATGGTGCGCTACACCGAGGCGCAGTATCAACACGCCCGCACCCGTTACCGTATGGCTCTGGACTGGGCGCGTCTGGCCGCTCTGACCGGCGACGGCAAGTACAACCCCTGGGCGGCGCCCGCAGGCGCCAAGTCCAAGGAGGACAACAAGCAATGAAAGGCTGGTTGCAAGGCGTTCTGATGTTGAGCGCAGTGTCGGTGTGGTCGACGGCGGCTTTGGGGGCCGAGGTGTCCGCGCGTCTGGACTGGACCCGGCATGTCACCCTGAGCACTCAGGTGTCCGGCACGGTCGTGGCGGTGCCGGCGGAAGTGGGCGAACGGGTCGGGAAAGGGGCGCCGCTGGTGCGGCTCGATCAGCGCGATTTCAAGGCTCGACTGGCCAAGGCCCGTGCTGACGTAGCCGCGCTTGCCGCGTCGCGCAAGGAAGCGGCCCGGGAACTGGAAAGGGCCAAGAACCTGTACGATCGCACCGTGCTCTCCGACCATGAGCTGCAACTGGCGCACATCGAGGACGTCAAAGCCCAGGCCAAGCTGCAGGCCGCGCGAGCGGCACTGACCCAGGCCCAGCTGGATATGGAACACAGCGTGGTGCGTGCGCCCTATGAGGCCCTGGTGCTGCGCCGCCAGGCGGCACTGGGTCAGACGGTGATCAGCGGTCTGAAGACCGTCCCCCTGGTCACGGTGGCCGAGGCGGGCCGGATGGTGGCCCGCGCCGGGGTCGGGGCGGACCAGCTTGCCCGCCTCAAACTGGGCCAGCGGGTGTCCGTGTCCGTGGACAAGCACCGTTATGAGGGACATATAAGCCAACTGGGTCTGGACCCATTGGCCGACAGCAATCCTGTACGGTACACGGTGGAAGTGGAGTTCGCGTTGCCCCCCGGCTTGACGTTGCGGGCCGGACAGGCCGCCAGCCTGGAGCTGCCGTGAACGTCTGCCGGCGCTGTCTGGTGAGCGGTCGTGTACAGGGCGTCTTCTTTCGGGCCTCGACCCGGGATCGCGCCCTGCAGCTGGGTCTCAGCGGATACGCCAGAAATCTGCTCGACGGGCGCGTCGAGGTCGTGGCCTGCGGTGAACGCAGCGCTCTCGATGCCTTGCGCGAGTGGCTGTGGCAGGGCCCGCCCGCGGCCCAGGTGCAGCAGGTGGATTGCCAAGCCATGGACGATGCCCATTGGGAGGGCTTCGTGACCCGCTGACCGCCGCCCGTGGCCTAGGCCGTGGTGTCGGGCGCCGTCGAGGTCCTGCCGAATTGGGGCGGCGCGAGCACGGTGGGCTGCGGTGGTCGGGTGTTGTCCGGTTGCGGATAGTCCAGGGTGTAGTGCAGGCCCCGGCTCTCGCGGCGCTGCTGGGCGGAGCCGATGATCAACTCGGCGACCTGCACCAGGTTGCGCAACTCCAGCAGATCGTTGGTCACCCGGAAGTTGCTGTAGTACTCATGAATCTCGTGCTGCAGCAGCTCCACGCGACGACGGGCCCTTTCCAGCCGTTTGCTGGTGCGCACGATGCCCACATAGTCCCACATGAAGCGCCGCAGCTCTTCCCAGTTATGGCTGACCACCACTTCCTCGTCGGAATCGGTGACCCGGGATTCGTCCCACTCGGCGATTTCCGGCGGCATGGGCGCTGCATCGAAATGAGTCTTGATGTAGTCGCTGGCGGACTTGGCGAACACCAGGCACTCGAGCAGGGAATTGCTGGCCATGCGATTCGCGCCGTGGAGTCCGGTGCAGGCGGTTTCTCCGACCGCGTACAGACCGTCCACGTCGGTGCGTCCGAAGCGGTCGGTGAGCACTCCGCCGCAGGTGTAGTGGGCGGCCGGCACCACCGGTATCGGCTCGCGGGTCATGTCGACGCCGAACTCCAGGCAGCGGGCGTAGACGTTGGGGAAGTGCTCCTTGATGAACGCAGCCGGTTTGTGGCTGATGTCCAGCAGCACCGACTCCGCGCCCAGGCGCTTCATCTCGTGGTCGATGGCGCGGGCCACGATGTCCCGCGGCGCCAGCTCGCCGCGCCGGTCGAAGCGGTGCATGAACGGCGTGCCGTCCGGCAGCAGCAGCCGACCCCCTTCGCCTCGCACCGCTTCGGTGATCAGCAGGGACTTGGCCTTGGGGTGGTACAGGCAGGTCGGGTGGAACTGATTGAATTCCAGGTTGCTGACCCGGCAGCCGGCGCGCCAGGCCATGGCGATCCCGTCGCCGGTGGAGGTGTCCGGATTGCTGGTGTACAGGTACACTTTGCTGGCCCCGCCGGTGGCGAGCACCAGATTGCGCGACCGGAACACCTCCACCCGACCCACTTCACGGTCCAGCACATAGGCACCCAGGCAACGGGTCGTGGCCAGCCCCAGTTTGGCGCCGGTGATCAGGTCTACGGCGATGTGTCTTTCGAACAGGGTGATGTTGTCCCGCTCGCGTACCGAGCGTATCAGCGCGGTCTCGATGGCGCGGCCGGTGGCGTCCGCGGCGTGGATGACCCGCCGGCGGCTGTGACCGCCTTCCCGCGTCAGGTGGTAGCGCCCGCCGCCGTCGGTGGCCGGTTCGCGGGTGAACGGGACCGCCAGGTCGATAAGCCAGCGGACCGCCTCCGGCCCGTGCTCGACGGTGAAACGCACGATTTCCGGATCGCACAGGCCGGCGCCAGCGTTGAGGGTGTCCTCGACATGGGATTCGAAGGAATCGGCGCTGTCGAGCACCGCCGACACCCCGCCCTGGGCGTAGTACGTCGAACTCTCGGTGAGAGGGCCTTTGGACAGCACCGCCACCCGCATGGATAGGGGTAGCTGCAGGGCGAGGCTCAAGCCCGCCGCCCCGCTTCCGAGGATTACGACGTCGAAATACCGTTGCTGGTCCATGACTTGTGGCCGGGCGAAAAAATCGGTTATGGTGTCGGATCAGGTGGCCTGCTATGGGCGATACCGCCAAAATCACTTTTTGGTACCGTACTCAGCCCCTTAGGCTTGGCAAAGCATAACCTTACCGTAATCCGTCTCCCTGGGCGAACTATCGATAGTCAGGGTTGTCTACCTGTCTGGGCCATGGGCTTGTCCGGGGTATAAAGGGGAATATGCCCGGATGGGCGAGCAGAGTGCTGATCGGGTACTGGTCGAGCGGGTTCAGCAGGGCGATACGCAAGCGTTCGATGTCCTGGTCCGCAAGTATCAGCACAAGATCACCAAATTGATTTCCCGTTACATCCACGACCCCAGCGATGCCCTGGATGTAGCTCAGGAGGCCTTTTTGAAGGCATACCGAGCCCTGGCTTCATTCCGGGGCGACAGTGCCTTTTACACCTGGCTGTACCGGATTGCGATCAATACGGCCAAGAATTACCTGGTCGCCCAGGGCCGCCGGCCCCCCGGTGACGATATTGATGCACAGGAAGCGGAACAGTTTGAGGGACAGTCGGGTCTAAAGGAGTACGACACGCCGGAGCATTTGGTCCTCAAGGACGAGATAGAGCAGACCGTGTTGCGGGCGATCGAAGAATTGCCCGAGGATCTGCGAACGGCGGTCACGTTGCGCGAGCTCGAAGGAATGAGCTACGAGGAAATTGCCCAGGCCATGGGATGCCCTATCGGCACCGTTCGGTCACGCATATTCCGCGCGCGCGAGGCCATCGACAACAAACTGCGTCCTCTGCTGGACTAGATCGAGCGGGGTGGTGGGTGATGACGGACAGATTGAAAGAACAGATTTCGGCAATGGTCGACGACGAGTTGCCGGTCGCCGAGCAGGAACTGCTCGTCGCCCGCATGGCACGGGACCCGGAATTGCGCGCCTGCTGGGGTCGCTACACCCTGATCAGCGATGCGCTCAGGCAGCACCTGCCGGATCGGCCCAGTCAGGCTCTCGCGGAGCGTGTGATGGCGGCCGTTGTGGACGAACCGGCACTGGCTCCCGTCCGGCGGGCACCCGTGTGGCTGAAGTCCGTCGCCAGTCTGGCGGTGGCAGCGTCGGTGGCGGTGGTGGCGGTGATCGCCGTCCAGACGGTCAATCAGACCACCCCATCCATACCCGACAGCGCAATGACGCAAGGCCCGGCTTACGCGACCCGTTCCGCGCAGCCTGTGGATACGGAATGGAAACTGCCGGCCCGCGGAACCGCTACCCCGCTGGATGATTACCTGGTGAACCACAACGAATACGCCGCCAGCAACGGTGTTCAGGGTATGCTGCCCTATGTGCGTATCGTGGGTTACCACAACAGCCCGTAACGAGCGCCGATGAGGATGTGGAAAGTCTGCGGGTGGTGCCTGCTGCTGTTGGCGGCAGGGCCGGCACTGGCGTCCGCGGACGACGCCAGGCAGTGGCTCCAGAAGATGTCCCATGCGGTGGAGACGCTCAATTACGAAGGCACGTTCGTGTACCTTCACGCCGGGCATATGGATGCCATGCATATCATCCATCGCTACGGACCGGATGGCGAGCAGGAAAGGCTGGTTTCGCTGACCGGTGCCGCCCGGGAAGTCATCCGCAACAACCGCACCGTCACCTGTGTACTTCCCGACAGCAAGTCGGTGGTGGTGAACAAGAGCCTGCCGAGGACGCCTTTTCCGGGCGTGCTGCCGGACAACCTGGAGCGACTGACCCGCAATTACAGTTTCCAGGTCCTGGGATCGGACCGTATGACCGGCATGGCCGCTCGGGTCATCGCCATCAAGCCCAAGGATCGGTTCCGTTACGGTCACCGCCTGTGGCTGGCCAAGGACAACGATCTGCTGCTCAAATCGGATCTCACCGATCAGCACGGCGTACCGGTGGAGCAGGTGATGTTCACCCACCTGACCGTCAAGGATCACATCCCCGAAAGCGTCTTCAAGCCCAAACTCAAGGGCAAGGACTTCACGTGGTACCGGTCTACCGGCGCGAAGGTGCCCTCCGCGTCCGAGGATACCGTCCAATGGCAGGTTGCCGATCTGCCGAGCGGCTTCCGGCTGGTGCATCACAGTCGCCATCGGCTGCCCTCCGGGGAAAACCTTGTTGATCACATGGTTTATAGTGATGGCCTGGCGACGGTGTCGGTGTATATTGAGAAGCCCGACGCGGACGACCGTGGTCGTCTGCAAGGTGTGTCGAGCATGGGGGCGCTGAACGCCTATGGGGGCATGGTGGACGGCTACCGGGTCACGGTGGTCGGCGAGGTCCCCGAAGCGACAGTGAAGATGATCGGTCAGTCCGTACGGCGAGCGCACTGAAGGGTACAGGTCCTGCATGATTGAAGAGTCCGCGAGGGTGGTCGCCCTTGACGGCGATTTCGCGTGGGTGGAGACCGAGCGCAAGAGCGCGTGCGGTACCTGTGCGGCCAACAAGGGATGCGGCACCGCAGCGCTGGCCAAGGTGATGGGTAATCGGCGCACCCGGGTACGGGCCCTGAACCAGCTGGGCGTCGCGGTGGGTGAGGAGGTGCTCATCGGTCTGGAGGAACGTGCGCTGGTACGCGGCTCCCTGGCGGTATACGCTGTACCCTTGCTGGCACTGCTGGTGGGAGCTCTGTTCGGACAGTACATGGCCGGGCGACTGGGCTTGGCCGATGTGGAGGCAAGCACCATCCTGGCGGGGCTTGCGGGACTGGCGGGCGGTCTGGTCTGGCTGCGCGGATTCGGTCATCGGATTCAGCACGATCGCCGCTATCAACCGGTCATATTGCGCCGTGCCGGCGCGCCGCCAGGGGCATGGATCAAACGATTCTCTTAGGGGCTCGGCAGTCCGAGCCCCTTTTGTTGTCGGTGGGGAAAACTGATGAACTATCGCGTGCGTAATCCGTACTGGTACTTGCTGATCGGTGCGCTGCTGTGGCTGGCTGCGGCGGCAGACGCGTCGGCGGCGTCGCTGCCCAACTTCACCACCCTGGTGAAGGAGAATGCAGCGGCCGTGGTCAACATCAGTACCACCCAGAAGATCAAATCCCGCGGCCTGCCTCCCGGCATGAACCTTCCGGACGTGCCGGAAGACAGCCCGTTCGGGGAATTCTTCAAGAAATTCTTCGGAGACCAGGGTGGGCAGCCCCACGAATACGATGCCAAGTCCCTGGGTTCGGGCTTCATCATCTCCCATGACGGCGACATTCTCACCAACTACCACGTCGTCGAGCATGCCGACTCGATTATCGTCCGGCTGAGCGATCGTCGCGAGTTCAAGGCCAAAGTAATCGGCTCGGACGCACGCAGCGACATTGCGTTGCTGAAGATCGATGCCAAGAATCTGCCTACCGTGAAGATCGGCAGCTCCAGCAAGCTGCAAGTGGGCGAGTGGGTGCTGGCGATCGGTTCGCCCTTCGGCTTCGACCATTCGGCCACCGCGGGCATTGTCAGCGCCAAGGGCCGCAGTCTGCCGAGGGAGAACTATGTGCCGTTCATTCAGACGGACGTGCCCATCAATCCCGGCAACTCCGGCGGCCCGCTGTTCAACCTCGAAGGCCAGGTGGTGGGCATCAATTCGCAGATATTCAGCCGCACCGGCGGCTATATGGGCCTGTCGTTCGCGATTCCCATCGAGGTGGCCATGGACGTGGCCAAGCAGCTCAAGGCAACAGGCCATGTCAGTCGTGGCTGGCTGGGCGTGCTGATCCAGGACGTGACCCGCCAGCTGGCCGAGTCGTTCGGCATGCAGAACCCCGAAGGTGCTCTGGTGGCGAAGGTGCTTCCCGGCAGTCCGGCGGCGAAGGCGGGCGTGGAAGTGGGCGACGTGATCCTCAAATTCAACGGTAAGAAGGTCATCGACTCCTCCAGCCTGCCGCCCATGGTCGGCAGCACCAAAGTCGGCGACAAGGTGCCTCTGGAAGTGCTGCGCAACGGCAAGATTCGTCACCTGAGCGTGACCCTGGGCGAGCTGCCGCCCCGCAAACAGCTTGCCGAAGATCAGCAGGGCGGCCAGAGTGCGCCGGTCGCCACCGACCGACTGGGCCTCTCCGTGGGCGCGCTGACGGCCGATCAACGCAAGCAAAGCGGTGTTGCGGAGGGTGGCGTGCTGGTTCAGGACGTGAAGGATGGGCCGGCTGCCGAGGCTGGTATGCGGCCCGGCGATGTGATCCTCATGGTGCGCGGGACCAAGATCAAGAGCGTCGACCAGTTCCGTAAGCTGGTTGACGGTCTGCCGGCGGGCGAGTCGGTCGCGCTGCTGGTGCAACGAGGCAAGAGCCCTATTTTCCTTGCCTTGCGGGTTCCCAAGAAGCAGTGATCGGCGCGCGGCGGTAAGGCCATGGCGGACGGTGTCAGACTGGACCTGTACGGACGCGCTTACTGCCACCTGTGCTCGGATATGGAGGACGCCCTGCGGCTTCTGCAGGACGCCCTGGGATTCACCCTGGCCGTATACGATGTGGACGCGGACCCGGCGCTGGAACGGCGTTTCGGGGAGCTCGTGCCGGTGCTGATGGCGGGGGACACCGAGATCTGCCATTACTTCCTAGATGAAAGGGCGCTGCGCAAGTACCTGGCAGCCCGGTGACGGTGTATAATAATCAGCTGGTCCGACAGTCGTTTATCTCTGTCCGTTCCCTTTTTCCAGATTGGCCCTTGGTGACTGCCGTTCGGCGCGGCGCCGGCAAGCGATAGAGTCGTGTTCGAATATTCTGTGAATTCAACCTTTGGCCGCAGCGACGTCCCTGTGCTGGTGCTCCGATCCCGGTTCCGCGGCTGCCCGGACAGACTGTCATGAGCGCCATGGACCGCATCCGCAACTTCTCCATCATTGCCCATATCGACCATGGCAAGTCCACGCTGGCCGACCGCTTCATCCAGGTCTGCGGAGGGCTGAGCGAACGGGAGATGGCCGCCCAGGTGCTCGACTCCATGGACCTGGAGCGCGAGCGCGGGATCACCATCAAGGCCCAGAGCGTCTCGTTGAACTACCGGGCACGGGACGGCGAGACCTATCAGCTCAACTTCATCGACACGCCCGGCCACGTGGACTTCTCCTACGAGGTGTCCCGCTCCCTGGCCGCCTGCGAAGGTGCGCTGCTGGTGGTGGACGCCGCGCAGGGCGTGGAAGCTCAGAGCGTCGCCAACTGCTACACGGCGATCGATCAGGGACTGGAGGTGGTGCCGGTGCTGAACAAGGTCGATCTGCCGTCCGCCGAGCCCGAGCGGGTGATCCAGCAGATCGAGGAGATTATCGGCATCGACGCCCACGACGCCCTGCGGGTCAGTGCCAAGACGGGCCTGGGCGTGGACGACCTGCTCGAAGAGCTGGTGCGGCGCATTCCCCCGCCGGTGGGCGACCCCGATGCGCCGCTGCAGGCGCTCATCATCGATTCCTGGTTCGACAACTACGTGGGCGTCATTTCGCTGGTCCGGGTGGTGCACGGAACGCTGCGCGCCGGACAGAAGATGAAAGTGATGTCCACCGGACGTACGTTTCAGGTGGACAACGTGGGCATATTCACGCCCAAGCGTACGGAACGGGACGTTCTGACTACCGGCGAGGTGGGCTACGTGGTCGCCGGCATCAAGGATATCGACGGCGCTCCGGTCGGCGATACCCTGACCCTGGCCGATCGGCCGGCGAGCTCCCAGCTCCCCGGCTTCAAGCAGGTCAAGCCGTACGTTTTCGCAGGCATGTTCCCGGTAGTGTCGGAAGACTACGAGGACCTGCGCGAGGCGTTGCAGAAGCTGCGCTTGAACGATGCGGCACTGCACTTCGAACCCGAGACATCCCAGGCCCTGGGTTTCGGGTTCCGATGCGGGTTCCTCGGTATGTTGCACATGGAAATCGTGCAGGAACGCCTGGAGCGCGAATACGATATCGACCTTATCACCACCGCCCCGACCGTGGTGTACGAGGTACTCACGACCAAGGATGAAGTCCTCCAGATAGACAACCCGTCGCGGTTGCCACCTCCCAATGAAATCGCCGAGATTCGCGAGCCCATTATCCATGCCAGCATGCTTGTGCCTCAGGACTACCTGGGCGGGGTCATCAATCTGTGCGTGGAAAAGCGCGGAGTGCAGACCAAGCTGCAGTATCTGGGCAATCAGATCTCGCTCGAATACGACATGCCGCTCAGCGAGGTGGTGCTCGATTTCTTCGACCGACTGAAATCGGTCAGCCGCGGCTATGCTTCGTTCGACTACAGCTTCGCTCGCTTTCAGGCGGCGCATCTGGTCAAGCTCGATGTGTTGATAAACGGCGAGCGGGTGGACTCCCTTGCGACCATCACCCATCGGGCCCAGGCCGAGTATCGGGGCCGGGAACTTGTCGAGAAGATGAAGGAGCTGATACCCCGACAGATGTTCGAGGTCGCGATTCAGGCGGCGTTGGGCTCCCAGATTATCGCCCGCAGTACGGTCAAGGCGCTGCGCAAGAACGTTACGGCCAAGTGCTATGGCGGCGATGTCAGCCGCAAGCGCAAGCTGCTGGAGAAACAGAAAGCCGGCAAGCGGCGCATGAAGCAGTTCGGCAAGGTGGAAATTCCCCAAGAAGCGTTCCTGGCGGTGCTGCAGGTGGGGAAGAAGTAGCCGGCCGTTTCCCGCGGCTGTCGCCGGGAGCCATCGACAAGAAGGGACCGACATCCATGAACTTCGATTTCGCCGCCATATTGGTGATTGCAACGCTATTGACCGGGCTGATATGGGTGGCGGATGTCCTCTGGGGAATGCCGCGCCGGCGCGCCGCCGCCGCCCGCCTGGCGGCGGAGGGCGATGAGGGCCTCGCAGATGCGGCAGCCGCCCAGGCTGCGCTCAAGGAACCGGTGCTGGTCGAGTACGCGAAGTCGTTCTTTCCGGTTATCCTCGCCGTATTGCTGCTCCGGTCGTTCGTGGTCGAACCTTTCCGGATTCCTTCACAATCCATGATGCCTACGCTGCTGGTGGGCGATTTCATTCTTGTGAACAAGTTCGACTACGGTCTGCGTCTTCCTGTGGTTGACTGGAAAATACTGCCCATTGGCGAACCGCACCGCGGGGATGTCGCCGTGTTCCGTTATCCGCGCGATCCCTCGGTGGACTACATCAAGCGGATCGTCGGTCTGCCGGGTGATCATATTGCTTATTACAACAAGACGTTATATATCAACGGAAAGGAGATGAAACAGGTCGACGACGGCAGCTACGTGGGTGTGGGCGCGGGTGTCTCGATGTCGGGTGCCGACCTGAGAACCGAGGACCTCGACGGCGTGAAGCACCACATCCTCACGCTGGCCAATGTCACCGGCCTGTCCGGTGACTACGTGGTCCCCCCAGGGCAGTATTTCGTCATGGGCGACAATCGGGACAACAGCAATGACAGCCGCTACTGGGGTACCGTCCCGGAGCGGGACCTCGTGGGCAAGGCATTTGTGATCTGGATGAACTGGGATCCGTCCAATGGCGGCATCGGGTGGAGTCGGATCGGCAAGGCCATCCATTAGGCTGTGTTGCCACCCTGGCGGAACGACCGCCGCCCATTGGTACGGTGCTTTTGCGAAGAACGGATTCTCGAACGATTACGACGCTGTATGCTCGTTTTTCCTCCGCCTTACACCGAGGCGGGCTGACCCAATCGAACAGGGGTACGCGATGCACAATATACGCGCTCAGAAGGGGATGACGGCGATCGGCTGGTTGCTTACGCTCGCTCTTATCGGGTTCTTTACGCTGATTGTCCTGCGGCTGGCGCCAATATATATGGACTACTACGAAGTGGCTGCGTCCCTGGATTCGCTACAGCAGGTGCCGGAGGTGACTCAGAAGACACCTGTCGAGATTCGCAGCCTGCTTCAGCGGCGCTTCGACATGAACAACATAGACACCCCGACCGCCAAGAACGTGAAGATAAAGGACGCCGACGGCGTTTTGAACGTAGGCCTGGACTACGAAGTGCGTCGGCATTTCATGGGCAACGTCAGTCTGGTCGTCCATTTCAAGAAGGACGTCAAGGTGATTTCCCATTGACACGTGCCACGCAGGACTTGAGCAGGGTTCTGGAGCACCGCTTCCGGAACCCGGAGCTGCTCGATTTTGCGCTGACGCACCGTAGTGCCGGGAGCAGGAACAACGAACGTCTCGAGTTCCTGGGCGATGCGATTCTGAGCCTGGTGATCGCCGAGGCGCTGTATCGGCAGCTGCCGTCCGCCACCGAAGGGGAGCTCAGCCGACTGCGCGCCACACTGGTCAGACAGGAGACCTTGGCGGAGATTGCGCGGGGGTTGGAGCTGGGCGAGTATCTGACGCTCGGCTCGGGCGAGCTGAAGAGCGGCGGCTTCAGGCGCGACTCCATCTTGTCCGACGCGCTGGAGGCCATATTCGGCGCCCTGTACATGGACGGCGGTTTCGAGGCCGCCCGTCAATGTATCGCCCGATTGTTCGCAGAGCGCCTCGATTCACTGCCAAGCGCCGCCGCCTTGAAGGACCCGAAGACCCGCCTGCAGGAGTATCTGCAGTCCCGTCGCCTGGAACTGCCGGAGTACGAGGTCCTGGAGGTGCACGGTCAGGCCCACGATCAGACGTTCCGGGTGCAGTGCACGATCCCCGGCACCGATCACAGCAGCCGCGGAAAGGGCAGCAGCCGCCGCAAGGCCGAGCAGGATGCGGCCGGGCAGATGCTGACGGCCTTGAGCGCCGAGTGAACCGAGACCATGGCGGATTCCACCCCACCAGATTCGTTCCGCTGCGGCTATGTCGCCCTGGTAGGCCGCCCGAACGTAGGCAAGTCTACGCTGCTGAACCGTCTGCTGGGCCAGAAGATCAGCATCACTTCGCGCCGCCCGCAGACTACCCGCCATCGGATTCTGGGAATCAAGACACAGCCCGATAGCCAGGTCATCTACGTCGACACGCCGGGGCTGCACCGCAGGGCCGAGCGGGCAATCAACCGCTATATGAACCGCACCGCCGGCGAGGTGCTGCAGGACGTGGACGCGGTGGTGTTCCTGACCGAAGGGACCCGCTGGACGGACGAGGACGAGCTTGTCCTGCAACGGGTGCGCCAGGCCGACGTGCCCGTCATTCTGGCGGTCAACAAGGTGGACAGGCTGCAGGACAAGTCGGCGCTGCTGCCGCACCTGCAGGCCCTGGGAGAGAAGTTCGCGTTCGCGCAGATTATCCCCATATCCGCGCAAGGGGGCGAGAACGTGCCGGAACTCGAACAGGCCGTCCTGGAACTGCTGCCGCACGGGCCTGCCATGTTTCCGTCCGACCAGATCACCGACCGCAGCGAACGGTTCATGGCCGCGGAGCTGGTGCGCGAGAAGCTGTTTCGACTCCTGGGCCAGGAACTGCCCTACGGATTGACGGTGGAAATCGAGCGTTTTAGAGAAGACGGCGGCCTGCTGCGCATCAATGCACTGGTCTGGGTGGACCGGGACAGTCAGAAGGCCATCGTGATCGGCAAGGGCGGTGCAGTGCTCAAGCAGGTCGGGCAGGACGCCAGGCGCGACATGGAAAAAGCGTTTCAGCGTAAAGTGTTCCTCGAAATCTGGGTCAAGGTCAAAGAAGGCTGGGCAGACGACGAGCGCGCCTTGCGCAGCCTGGGCTATCATGAGTAATCTCGGTCGCTGAGCAATACCCTCCGGTGTTTCCATGAGCGGGACACGTGTCACCCTGCAACCTGCCTTCATCCTGCACCAGCGGCCGTTTCGCGACAGCAGCGCGTTGCTCGAGGTCTTCAGTCGCGATTTCGGTCGGGTCGGTCTGGTGGCCCGCGGCGCACGCGGCGGCAAGTCGCGGCTGCGAGGTACGCTGCAGGCGTTCCGCCCGCTGCTGGTGTCCTGGATTGCCCGGGGCGAGATGGGGACTCTGAGCGGCGCGGAAGCGGATGGCCCGGTTCAACCCCTGACCGGTACGGCCGTATTCAGCGGCTTCTACATCAACGAACTGCTGCTACGGCTGTTGCCGCGTCAGGACCCGCATCCTGAGCTGTTCGGGCCGTATGCCGAGACCATCAGGGCATTGGGCGCTCAAGGCGGCGAACGACCGCTGAGAGTTTTCGAGAAGCGCCTGCTCGAGTCTTTGGGCTACGGTCTGCTGTTGGATCGCGAGGCGCACACGGGCGCCATCATCGAGCCGGACCTCGCCTACGAGTACCGGCTGGAAATCGGCCCGGTGCCCGCGGAGGGGCGCACCGCCGCCGGCCTGCAGATGGCGGGAAGCAGTCTGTTGTCGCTGCATCGCGAGCAGTTGGGCGATGTCCGGAGTGCGAGCGATGCCAAACGCCTGCTGCGGGCGGCACTGGCCTTGTATCTGGGCGACCGGCCGCTGAAGACCCGTGAAGTGCTGAGGCGTATGCTGGCGAAGCCGGAGGGCGGTTAATCCGTCAGCTCCCAGCCGCACCGGGCGCAGGCGGCCCTGATGTGCCGCTGTTCGTCCACGGGGCTCGTACGAGCTGTGCGGGTGGGCCGCGGTGCCTGTGGCGGGGCCCGCCGGCGGATGTTAGTTTGGCCGAGAGGATAGTGTTCGTAACAGGTACAGTCGCGAAAAGTGGCGGCACGCAGCCGCCGCTCGGAGGTGAGAGCCGATAATGGGTGATGCGGACATATTGCTGGGAGTCAATATCGATCATGTGGCCACCTTGCGCCAGGCCCGGGGTACCCGTTACCCGGATCCGGTACAGGCGGCCATAGAAGTCGAGCAGGCCGGTGCCGACAGCGTCACGTTGCATCTGCGTGAAGACCGCCGCCACATCCAGGAACGGGACGTGCAGATGCTGTGCGATATCCTGCTCACACGCATGAACCTGGAGATGGCCGTGACCGATGAGATGCTGGCCATCGCCGAGCGGCTGCGGCCCCGGGATTGCTGTCTGGTCCCGGAACGACGCGAAGAGCTCACCACCGAGGGTGGTCTGGACGTGGCGGGTCAGCGCCGGCGCATCAGCGATGCCTGCGCAGGACTCGCTTCTGCCGGCGTGCGGGTGTCGCTGTTCATCGACGCCGAACCGGAACAGGTGGAAGCCGCGGCGCGCACGGGCGCGCCCGCCATTGAGTTGCACACCGGACACTACGCCGACGCGGCCACCGATGGAGAACGGGCGCAGGAACTGCAGCGCATCGAGGCGGCAGTTGCCATGGCCGCGGAAGCTGGAATGCACGTTCATGCCGGTCATGGTCTGAATTACCAGAACGTGGGCCCTATCGCCGCACTGCGGCAGGTCGAAGAGCTCAATATAGGCCATGCCATTATTGCCCGAGCGCTGTTCACCGGCATGCAGGAGGCGGTGCGGGAAATGAAGCGGCTCATGTACTCGGCACGTCGTTGACGGAGGGCGGGGCGTGATTCTGGGGATCGGTACGGATATCGTTCAAGTCGCCCGCATGGAGCGCAATCTCGATCGCTTTGGCGGTCGGTTCCCCCGCCGAATCCTGACACCCAACGAGCTGCGGGATTTTGCCCGGGTACCGCGCCAGGCGCATTTTCTGGCCAAGCGCTTCGCCGCCAAAGAAGCGGCAGCCAAGGCGTTCGGTACCGGTTTTCGCGATGGTTTGCAGCCCCGCCACATCGGCATCTGCCACGATGCGCTGGGGCGGCCCTGCCTGGAGTTTCTTGGTCCGGCGGCCCAGCTCAAGGACCGCATGGGCGCCGCCGTGGACCACGTCAGTATCGCTGATGAACGGGACTATGCCGTGGCGTTCGTCGTGCTTTCCCGCCTGCCATAAGGCCGTCCGGCGTCACTTTGCAGCGGTGCGCTCCCAGGTTCCCGAGGGCTAGCGCCTGTCCTTCGATCCGACTGCGGACCTGTCGGCGCCGGTTCGTTCGGGACCTGCCAGCAGGGCATCTATGGCTGCCAGCAGCTTCGTGACGGCGTCGGACACCTCGTGGGTTTGCCGCTCGGTCGCCACCTTCTCCACTTGTGCGGCGGCCGCCTTGAGTCGCGGTACGGCGCAATAGGCCGCTGAGCCATGCAGCTTGTGGGCGTGTTCGCGCAACGCGTCCATGTCCCGATCGGCGGCCGCCTGCTCGATTTCTATTCGACGCTGAGGCAGTTCGTCCAGCAGCATCTGAAACAGTTCGGCCGTCACTTGCTGGGCGCTTTCGGCAAGCTGCGTGGCTTCCTCCCTGTCGAGCATCCTGCCGCTGTTGAGCGAAGATGCTTCGTAATCCGTCCCGTCGGTCTCGTTGCGGCCGCTCCACAGCATCAGGGCATGCCAGAGCACCTGCTCGGGTATGGGCTTGATCAGGCAATCGTCCAGGCCCAGTCGCAGCAGTCGCTCGCGTTCCCCGGGCTGCGCATTGGCGGTCAGCGCAATAATGGGTGTGTGCCGGTTCGGGTTCGAGCCCTCGCGGATGGCGTGGCTGGCATCCTCGCCGCTCATCTCCGGCATATGTATGTCCATCAGTATGATGTCGAACGGCGTGTCGCTCGCACATTGCAGCGCTTCATGACCGTTCGCCGCATGGGTCACCTTTATGCCAAGCTGCTCGAGCTGCATGCCGATCAACTTGCGGTTGATATTGTTGTCGTCGGCCAGCAGGACGCTCAAGCCGGTGAAGTCGGGTGGTCTGGCCGGACTTCGATCCATGGTGGCCACCGTGATTCCGGTCTGGGCGCCCACATTCAGCAGTTCCTGGAGGGTGCGCTCCAGCGCTTCCTGGCGCGGCGGCTTGGACAGGCACGCGTTTGCACCGGCCTCACAAACCCTGAGCATCTGGTCGTGATCCACTGAGTTGACCAGAGCCAATACGGGCAGGTACCGGATTGCGAACAATTCGCCAAAGAATTCCGTGAGCCGGCCTGCATCGAGCTCGTCGGCCGACAGGCTGATAATCGCCACTTGGGGCGGGGTTGCGCCGGCGCCGCCGTCGGCCAGCTCTTCGAACAGCTGCTTGCGGCTGACCGTCTCGGTGACGTCCATCTCCCAGGCGCTCAGGCTGTGGCGTACGGAAAGTCGGGCCAGCGGGTGCGGGTCATGCAGCAGGACGCGATAGCCGGCGAGTGGGGTGGTTCCCGGTCGCCCGGAACCGGCGCTCTGCTTCTTGCAGCGCAGTGTGAACCAGAATGTGGAGCCTTTTCCGGGTTCGCTTTCCAGCCCAATGCGGCCGTCCATCTGTTCGAGAAGCTTCTTGGAGATCACCAGACCCAGCCCCGTGCCGCCGAAGCGCCGGGTCGCGGACGTGTCGGCCTGGCTGAAAGCCACGAAAAGGCGGGTCTGTTCTTCGTCGGAAAGTCCGATGCCCGTATCGGTGACGCTGAGCTTGAGCAGCACGTCATCGTCGCCTTCTTCTTCGACCATTACGCGGACCACGACGCTACCCTGGTTGGTGAATTTGATCGCGTTTCCCGTCAGGTTGATGATGATCTGGCGGATACGGATTGGATCGCCGCTCAGATGGGTCGGTACGTCCGAGTAGATCAGCGACACCAGCTCCAGGTTCTTCTCGTGGGCGGCTGGCGCCAACAGTGCAAGGGCATCCTCCACCGTTTCGCGCAGGTCGAACGGCACCTGGTCGATCAGCAGCTTCCCGGACTCGATCTTGGAGAAGTCCAGAATGTCGTTGACGATGGTAAGCAGATTGGTAGCGGACTTGCGAATGGTGGTGACGTAGTCACGCTGCTCGACGGTCATGTTGGTGCGCGACAGCAGGTCGACGAATCCCAGAATGCCGTTCATGGGCGTGCGGATCTCGTGACTCATATTGGCGAGGAATTCTGATTTCACCTTGCTCGCCTGCAGTGCCCGCTTGCGCGCGATGTCGAGCTCGACGTTCTGGATTTCCACCGCTTCCAGGGTCTCCCGCAGTTCGGCAGTGGCGCGGTCCACCTGTTCCTGCAGTTCGCCGTGGGCGGTCTGCAGGGCCGCGGCCATCTGGTTGATGCCGTGCTCCAGCGTTCCGAGCTCTCCCGCCGAGCCACTTTCCACCCGGGTGTTGAGCTCGCCGCGTCCGAGCCTTTCCACCGCACGGGTCAGGCGCATTACGGGGGTCGTGACGCTGCGTCCGATCCGCAGGGCGATCAGTGCGCTGCACGCCAGCCCGATGAGGGTTATCAGCAGGCTGTTGAGCAGGATCTGGTGCTGCCGCCGTGTGGTGGCCGCATGGGACAACGTCACGTCCACCCAGCCGATGATCGGCCCGTCGCCGGCACGGCCGCCGGCCGCTCGCACGTCGCTGTCCACGCCAAAGTCGTTGACCGCGATTTCGGTTTGATGGATGGGGGAGCGAAAACTCAGTTCGCGACCCGCGTCGGTGCGGTGTTCGTCCGGTTGGCGGGAGACTTTGGTCAGGACCCGACCGTCCGGATCGGTGAACTTGACGGAACTGACGTCAGGCTCGCTCAGGGTGGCATCCGCGAGGCCCCGCAGAAAGGCGCGATTGCCGGAAAACACACCGTACTCGCTGGCGGGAGCCAGCTGGTTGGCGATGGCGTGACCGCGTTCGGTCAGGGCCTGCTCGAGGTCCTCGATACGGGTATGGATGAAGTAGGCCCCGAGCAGCAGGGCGATGGCGGCCGCTGGGGCGATCGCGAGAACCACAACACGGCTGCGAATGCTTTGGCGTGTCATTGCGGCCGCTCCAACTTTTCAAGCTCTTGATGCAGTTGCGGGCCGGTCGGAATACCGATACGCAGGGAACGGGCCACCTGCCGATTGACTGCCACCGTATAGTAAGCCGGATACGCAGGCTTTGGAAGTTTCCACCGGCCTTGGGCGGCGATCCTGGATATCAGTTCGCCGGTCTGGCGCCCGATCTGCTCCGGCGTCGAGTACACCGCGGCGAGAGCTCCCGCCTCGACGTAGGCATGGGAGAAGCCGATAACCGGTATGCTCATACGGTAGGTGCCGAGCAGTATGCCCTCCAGATTGCCGCGATTGAACACCACCGGGTCGGGTTCCGCCAGCAGGGCGTCGCTGTCCTCCAATATCGATGCGAGGGCGACCAAGGGATTGTCGTCGGGACCGATTTCGCCTATCTGCAATTGGAGTTTGCGTTGGCGGGCAGCCGCTTCCAGGGCACCGCGGCGTAGCCGGGACGTGGGGCCCAGCAGGACGCTGACCTGCTCCAGGTTGGGAACCGCCAGGCGTGCCAGGTCCAGTTGCCGGCCCATCGGTTGATCCAGATAGATGGCGCTGATCGGAGCCGACGAATCCGCAGCGTAGGTTTTCTGCAGCGTTTCATAAGTCACCTGCGGGACCAGCACGCACAACACCGGCGTGTGCCGCGCCGTTTGCAGCGCCTTGGTCGCGGCCCGCACGCCTACAGCGACGACCAGTCGTGTGTCGCCGCGTTCGGCGGTTGCTGTGGTATCGGGTGTTGCGACCGTTATGTCCAGGGTCTTGCGCACCGCGGGCGCTACCGATTGCACGAGCGCACGTTCCACGCGGTCGTAGACTGGGCTGTTTCCACTGAGCAGTATCAACAGGCGCTCGCCTGCATGGGCCGGCGGTGCGGTCAGCAGGGCAAACAGGACCAACGCAAGGATCCGGCGCAGGCTCGCGGCCGTGCGCCGCAGCGCCCAGCCGTGGGTCGGTGCTGGTTGGCGGTTGGACGCTTGTCGCTGCGCTCGCATGTCCGTCGGGCGTGCGCCGGCACGCCGCTGCATCTCAGGGCAGGTTTACGTCGAGCTGCGCGTAGATCCGGTGTTTGAAGACATTTTCCACGCGAAACTCCGTGTAATCGTGAAGGGCGTTCTGCAGCACAACGGAAACGCGCGAATAGGTGTTTCCGATCCGAAACCTCTTGGCCAGCCTGAGGTCGAGACGGTCCTGGGGGCCGAGGGCGTCGCCGTTGCCCATCCAGCGCATGGCGCTCACCCGGTAGTACATGGCGCTGGCTTCCAACTGGTGCGGGAGACGGCGCATGAGCAGCACGCTCTCGGTGTGGGTGGGGACGGTCTGGGATCGGTCCCGGTACTCCGGAGGCGCGGGCGGATTGATGCTGTTCAGCACCGAACCGCGGGCGTGGGCATAAGCGTAGTTGACCAGCACCAGGGTCCTTCGGCTCGGCTGGTAGCGCAGCGAAAACTCCGCTCCATTGATGGTCAGGCCGCGCGAGTTGCCGTACACCAGCCCGTTGGAGACCATTCCGAACGGTTCGGGATACTGCTTGTAGTCCACATCGGTGATGCGGTCCCTTACTACATGGTGATAGGCCTCCGCGTCCAGCGACAGGCTGTAGCGCTCCGCGGTTGCCAGGTATCCGAGCTCATAGGAGGTGATCTGCTCGGGCCTGAGGTTGCCCGGTCCGATGAAGCGCAGATACAGAGGCGTACCTCCCTGGGTCACCAGACCGGCATTGGCGAAGTCTTCGTACAATGTCGGCAGCCGGTAGGCACGAGAGGCGCTGACCCGCACTGTCTGGGTGTGGGTGGCGTGGTAGTTCAGCGCCAACCGCGGTGATACGTGAGTGCCGGTCAGGCTGCTCTTTTCCATCATGCTCCCCGCATTGACCACCAGGTCCCGCACAGGGTGCCATTCCACGTTGCCGAATAGTCGGTACAGATGGGCATCGATCAGCTCGTTGCGCCCGATGAACCACTGGGGCCCGCCGCCTTGGTCCAGGCGGGCGCTGGTGCCCCAGACCACCCGGGTGCTCGGGTTCAAACGGAAACGGTGCTGGAACTCGATTTCGTACCGGTCTTCCCGCGTGCTGTAGTTGAGAGGCAGATGCTGGTCGGGTTCGCCCGTCAACTGCTCGAACAGGGCCGGAGGAATGCCGAGCTCGGTGGAGGCCAGCATGGGCTGACTGCCGTATTCCGAACGGCTCCGGTAGTTGTGGTAGAACTGCAGGGTGTATTCGCCGCCTCCCGTTCCGAAGTGGTGCCAGCGCAACTGCTCGAAATGCTCGTGGACCTGGGAGTCGTGCAACGGCAGCAGGTCGCTGGTCGCCGATACCCCGGCGCCATGGGGGCCGCCTGCGTAGCCGGCGGAGATGTCCAGGCTGTCGGTTGGGCTCAGGTTGTAGTCGCCACGGAAGGTCGCCAGGGAGACGCGGCGGTAGTCGTAGCGGTTGGAGAAGCCGTTGTCCTGTCGATAGCCCAAGGTGACTCGATAATTCAGTTTGCCCAGGGTGCCGCCGTGGCGGATGACCCCCTTGCGGAAGTTGTCGTTGCCGGCGGCGGCTCGGATAAAAGTGCCCCGGTCGCGGGCCGGGTCGCGGGTAACGATGTTGATGGCGCCCAGGAAGGCGTTGGACCCATAGGCGGCGCCGTTGGGTCCCCGGATCACCTCGATATGGTCTATGTTCTCCAGGGCGACCGGCAGATTGGTCCAATCCACACCGCCGAAAACCGGGTCGTACACCGAGCGCCCGTCCACCAGTACCTGCATACGCTTGGCATACTCGTCACTCATGCCATGGTAGGTAACCACCGGTTGATTGCCGCTGGCATAGGTCACCTGAAAGCCGGGGACCAGCCGGAACAGATCCGGAATGTTGGTGGCACCGCTGGCCGCTATCATCTCGTGGTCGATGATGGTGACGGCGGCGGGTGCGTCGGACTTGGGCTGGGCCAGGCGGGTGGCCGACAGCACCACCGGCATCTGTTGCAGAAAATATTGTTCATTGGGAAGCTGATTCAGTCTGGCACCGGCAACCGCGCTGTGGGCGGTGGCGGCGGTTGCCAGGGTCACGGCGCCTCCCAGCGACGCGAGTAAGCGCCTTGTCCTCGATCGGACGTACTTGGAGCGATTTGGCATGTGCTGGTATCTCGGTCGCTGATCGTTGCTGCTGGCTATCGTGTAATTATTTCGGCCGGATACCCGATATGTTGCAGGGATTGCGGGGTTGCGTCAAAAGACCGCCAATGGGCCTCCGGCCCCGCTTCTTTCCCGTGTCGCCTTTGGAGTAAACTGGCGTCCATGACTTTCCCCACCATCGAGTCTTTCGTCGGCAACACGCCTCTGGTGCGCCTGCAGCGTCTGGTGTCCGATAACGGCAATCAGGTGCTGGTCAAACTCGAAGGCAACAATCCGGCGGGCTCGGTAAAGGACCGCCCCGCCCTGAGCATGATTCAGCACGCCGAGGAGCGCGGCGAAATCCGCCCCGGCGGCACCTTGATCGAGGCAACCAGCGGCAATACGGGCATCGCCCTGGCCATGGCCGCCGCCATCAAGGGCTATCGCATGGTATTGATCATGCCGGAAAACATGAGTGTGGAAAGGCGCGCAGCCATGAAGGCTTATGGCGCCGAAATCGTCCTCGTGACCCGCGAGCAGGGCATGGAAGGGGCCCGCGACCTGGCCAAGGAGATGGAAGCCGACGGCAAAGGCAAGGTACTGGACCAGTTCTCCAACCCGGACAACCCGCGGGCGCACTACGAAGGCACCGGCCCCGAGATCTGGCGGGACACCGACGGGCGGGTGACCCACTTCGTGAGCGCCATGGGGACCACCGGCACCATCATGGGCACCTCCCGCTATCTAAAGGAGGTCAGCCCCCGGGTCCAGATCGTCGGTGTGCAGCCCCGGGAGGGGGCGTCCATACCCGGCATCCGGCGCTGGCCGGAGGCTTACCTGCCCAGCATCTTCGAAGCTTCGCGGGTGGATCGGGTGATCGATGTCGGGCAGCAGGAAGCGGAAGATACCACCCGTGCGCTGGCCGCGCGCGAAGGCATCTTTGCAGGCATCTCTTCCGGGGGCGCGGTGGCGGCGGCGCTTCAATTGTCCCGGGAAGTGGAGGATGCCGTCATTGTGGCGATCATCTGCGATCGCGGCGACCGCTATCTGTCCACAGGTATATTTTCCGCCTGACCGGTGGCCGTGCCGGTTCCCTTCTTCCGGTTTCTCGTTCTTTTCGTCTTGATCCTTGCCGGCCCCGCGGCGGCCGTTGACGCCGTGCGTCTGTCGCTGGGCAGCGTGCATGGCCCCCAGTGGTCCGCCGGCGGGGTGGTGGTGACCCTGTCCGGTCTGCAAGCCGATGGGCCCGCGGTGCGGGTGCGGGTGGCCCACGTGCAGTTGCCCGGACTCGGCCTGTCCCTGGCGGGCCTGCAGCTGTCTTGCACCCATCTGCGTTGGGATGCATCCCGTATCCAATGCCCACAGGGGACTTTCACGGCCAGCAGTCCCGGCCTGCCCGGTCCCTTATCCGGCACCATGGCCTTCGACTATCGGCGAGCTGCCGGCTCCCTGGCCATCTCCCTGCACGAGGTGGCCTTCGCGGGCGGCACCTTGACGGTCAATGCACGGCTAGGCCGGACGGCATGGCAGGCCGACCTGCAGGGTAAGGCCCTGCAAGCCGCGCAAGTGTTCTCCGAGCTGCAGCGACACGGGCTGATGAAGGGTTATACGGGTAAGGGGACGTTGGATCTGCAGCTGCAGGCCAAAGGGGCTGGCGCAGCACCGGGTACGGTGCGGCTGCGGGCTCGCACCCTGGGGCTGGACTTCAGCAACGCCAGCGGCACCCGTGCCGGGCAGGACCTGACCCTCGACGCGAGCGCCGAGCTGACCCGGGAAGGGAACGGATGGGCCGTGGGTGCCGCGATGCATGCCCGCAAGGGGCAGCTGTACGAGGACCCCCTCTACCTGGAGGTGCCGGCCAGGCCCATTGTGCTGCAGGCGCACGGCCGCTGGGATCCGGTCCGCAAACGGCTGCGGCTGGCCGGGTTCAGCTGGGATCACCCCGGTGTGATCGACGCCCACGGTACGGCGGAGGTGGCGCTGGCCAAGACGCCCTCCTTGACCTCCCTGACTCTGCAAGTGGTGCAGGCCCGGTTGGCGGGCCTGTATACCAATTACGTACAGCCATGGGCGCTGGGCACATTGGGTGGCGACCTGAACGACATCACCGGCACCCTGCACGGTCACCTGAGCTATCGCGGCGGAGCCTTGCAGTCGGTCGATCTGCACCTGGCGGACGCATCCATGCATGATAAGCAGGGCCGGTTCGCACTCAAGGGGCTGGCCGGCAACCTGGATTGGGCCCGCGACGATGTCCTGCGCCGGTCCGATTTGAGCTGGCGGTCGGGCAGTCTGTACCGTATCTCCCTGGGCTCGGCGAAAGTCGCGCTGCAGTCCAGGGGCATGCGCTTCAGCCTCCACGAGGCCGCCCGCATTCCGGTGCTGGATGGGGACCTGCTGATCGACAAGGCCACCATCGAGGATGCCGGCACACCGCACATGGCCTGGGATTTCACCGGTGTGCTGACGCCTGTTTCCCTGCAGGCCTTCACCAAAGCGGTGGGCTGGATGCCGCTGTCGGGGAAGCTGTCCGGGGTGATTCCGGACGTGCGCTACCGCGACGGCGTGCTGACGGTGGGCGGTGTGCTGCTGGTGCGGGTGTTCGGGGGGGATATCACCATGCGGGACGTCACCATGGAGCGTCCATTCGGCCTGGTACCGCGCCTGCAGGCCAACATCCAGGTGGACCGCATCAACCTGGATACCCTGACCCGCACCTTCTC